>CALXJA010000125.1 GCA_944388465.1 uncultured Emergencia sp. | reverse complement strand
ATGCCAGCGAAGAGCTCCTCAAACAGGGGTGGATCAACCTTCTCGAGACTGCCATCAAGTGTTCGCCTGGCGGCGGTCACATCGAGAACCGGATAAGCGAATAGGATTACCGCATCGTCGTTTCCGTCACGAATGCCGGAATCGATATTCCGCCGGAAAAACAGCGAAAAATCTTCAACAAATTTTATCAGGCTGACGAATCCCATGCCGCCAGGGGAAACGGCGTAGGTCTGGCGATCGTAAAACGCGTGACCGAACTGCACGGCGGCAGTGTCCGGGTAGAAAGCGGCGGCGGAAAGACAACCTTTACGGTTTTTTTGCCCCTTTATGCCGCCCGGGTTTAGGTTTAGTTTAGATTCCTCCTGTATACTGCTGTAAATAACTGACCGCAAGGAGGCAAACATGAAGAGAAAGTTCGGAGACAGGCGCGACGGCCGGAGGCTGAAAAAGATCCATTCCATGCACTACGTCATGCCGATCATGTATCCCAACCGGTGCGACAACGAAGCCTTTATCACAGAGCGCATCGATCTGACGAATCTGAACCGCTATCTGGAAGAAAAAAACGCCGCTGATCCGCAGCATCCCTGCAATCTCTTTCACGCCGTGGTTACCGCGGTACTGAAAACAATTACCCTGCGCCCAAAAATGAACCGCTTTATCGCCAACCAGACGATGTACCAGCGCAATGAAGTTACCGCCGCTTTCACAGTAAAAAAGGACTTTGCCGACAACGGCGGAGAAGCTCTGGCTTTTCTGCATTCCGGAGAAACGGACAATATCGGCACCGTTCGCCGGGAAATCACCCGGCAGATCTCCCTTTGCCGAAGCGAGCAGAAAGACTCCGCTACGGCCAGTATGGATTTTGTGCAGAAGATCCCCCGTATCCTGATCAAACTGGTCGGCGCCGGCGCCCGTTTTCTCGACCGGCACGGATGGATGCCGGCTTCGGTGGTCGGAGCCGATCCATTTTATGCTTCGGCGGTAATCGCCAACCTGGGGTCTATCGATCTGCACGCCGTCTACCATCATCTGACGAACTGGGGAACCTGCTCCGTCTTCTGTGTGATCGGCACACAGAAAAAAAGACCTTTCTTTGATGAAGACGGAACCGTAGAAATGCGTGACAGCGTCGATCTGGGGCTGACCATCGACGAACGCATTGCCGACGGCTATTATTACTCCCGCAGCGTTCGTCTGCTGCGGCATCTGCTGGAAAATCCTCAGCTGCTGGAGCTGCCCCTCAGCGATCCCGTCGAAATCGACATCGAGGAAAAAAGGAAAGTACAGCCGCTGTAGCCGCAAAGCAGCCATGATATCCGGCGGCGGAAGACTCACTTCCGCGGCAGGATAAACTGTACCGCCTTCGGTTCAATGGCAAAGGCCACCTGCTCCGCAGGTTCGATTTCTCCATCCGCACAGAGGAAAAACGTGCCCTCTTTCGGTTCAAGCAGGGCGGCCGTGCTTCTCTTCACGGTAATGATCTGCGCCGCCTCCGGCGCCTGCAAATGCGTCCCTTCTTTATATTTGGGAAAGAGACGCAGAAACGTCCGCCGGGGAACATCTTTTATAATATTGATATCAAAAAATCCGTCGTCAACGCGAGCCTGCGGTGAAGAGCAGATCCCGCCGCCGCAGTACGAACCGTTGGCTACGGAGCACAGAAGCACCTCCCCATCCAGGATCCGTTCCGTCTCTGCGGTTTCGTCCGTCAATCGCAAAGAAATGCCCTTTTTCCTGATGAACATGCCCGCAACGGCCAGAAGGTAAGCGACCGATCCGGATATCAACGGCTTTTTCTTCAGTCGTCCCGCCAGTTCCACTACATTACAGTCAAAACCGATATTAAACATATTGGCACAGTAGCGCTGCTGAAAACGGCCGCCGATCATCCCGGAATAGCGGATCAGATCGATGAAGCGCGCCTCTCCCTGCAGCTGTGCCGCAATGTCGCGAAAATCTCCCGCTTCCGGAAAATTGCGGACCATATCGTTGCCGGTGCCTGTAGGCACACAGCCTACCGCCACATGAGGAAACCCTGCCGCACCATTGATGATCTCGTTGAGCGTTCCGTCGCCTCCGCAGGCATAGAACCGAGCAGGCGCACCAGCCAGTGCTTCTGCCATTTCAAGTGCTTTCCGCTCGCCGTCGCCGATCCCCTTCGTCAAATAGACAGACGCCGGACACCCCAGGGCTGCAGAAGTCTCCCTGATCATCTCCGTTAATTTCTCTGTACCCCTTCCCTGCCCGGCAGCAGGGTTTACAAAAAAACAGTTTTGCATCCATTTTCTCCGTTCAAATTGCTATCCTCATTTTAAGTTATCCCCTGTGCGAATGCAAGCGCTTTATCCGCCGGCCGGATATCCCGCAGAACCGACCCGCTACGTCAACACCGCCGAAAAAAATTCCGGAGAGCGATACTCTCCGGAAAACTGAATCTATTTTTTTAGATATTCTCCTACCTGAATTTGCTATAAAGCGTTTACAGCCTGTACAGCTTCGTAAATTTCTCCGTCAGATAATCCGTATAATACGACGGATCAAAGGCTTCTCCGCAAGTCCCCTTAATCAGCTCATCGGCCGTAAGGAGTCTGCCGTGGCGATAGATCTTTTCCGTAAGCCACTGCCGTACCGGCGCAAAGTCGCCCTTCTCACAGCAGAGATCAACGTCCACAGCCTTTCTGAGCGCCGCCATGATCTGCGCAGAATACGCCGTTCCCAGCGCATAGCTCGGGAAATAACCGAAAGCTCCCCCTGCCCAGTGTGCATCCTGCAGCACGCCCCGGGTATCATCCGGCACATCGATGCCCAGATATTCCTTGTACAATCTGTTCCATTCAGCCGGAAGCTCTTCCACGGAAATTTCATCATGAAAGATCTTTTTTTCGATCTCGTAGCGTACGAGCACATGCAGAGCATAGGTCAGTTCATCTGCCTCGGTACGGATAAGACTCGGCTGCGCCTGGTTTACCGCCAGGAAAAAGTCCTCTGCACAGACCCCGTCCATCTGCTGCGGGAACAGCTCTCTGACCTTCGGGAAGATCAGCCGGCAGAAAGGCAGACTTCTGCCGATATTGTTTTCCCAAAGTCTGGACTGAGACTCATGGATCGCTGTCGACGCCCCTTCTCCCAGCGCCGAATGAAGCAGCGAATCATCGATGCACAGCTCATACATCGCATGACCGCTTTCATGGATGACACTGTAGAGATTGCTGGTCAGATCGGCCTCCAGATACTTGGTCGTGATGCGGACGTCGTTTTTGGAAAATTCCGTAGTGAACGGATGCTCTGTTTCCCGGAGAATACAGCGATTCTTGTCGATCCCCATTACGTCCATCGCATAAGCGGAGAGCTCCTTCTGCTTTTCTATCGGAAACGACCCGTGCAGAAACGACGTATCCGACTGGTGCGCTTCGCCGACAGCCTTGATCAGCGGCACCAGTTTTTCTCTGAGGTCAGCGAAAAACGGATCCATCTGTTCCTGGGTCATTCCTTTTTCAAACTCATTCAGCAGGACATCGTAGGGATCCTTTTCCGGATCGATATATCGGGCATACTGCTTCCGGATCTCGATCATTTTTGCAAGATGCGGCGCAAAAACAGAAAAATCATTGCTGTTTTTCGCAATTTCCCAATAATGGTTGGCGGCGTTCTGCGCTGCCTGTTCCTCCATTACCGCTTCCTTCGGCACCTTTTCCATCTTCTGCATCTCTTCGAGCAGTTCCTCAGCCTCACGTCTGGTCTGGAAGTCCAGTTCTTCCTTTTTCTCGTTAAGCTGGAGAAGCATGTCCCGATAGTCGTCATTTACCGTCAGACGGTAAATCTCTCCGCTGAGCACAGCCAAAGTGTCGCCCAGGGTCGACGAGGCTCCCGGCGGCATGGCCGTCGCTGCGTCGTAGTTCAAGAGTCCCATAGCATGGTTATAGGCGTGCATCTTTTTCTGATGCGCCTTAAACGCGTTCACGGTATCCTGCAGTTTCATTTTCTACTATCCCCTCTCTGTTCAGCTGAAAAGCCTGATCAGGATGACCAGCAGCGCGCCTGCGGCCATCCCGGCTAAAACACTTTTAAAAACGTTTACGCTCAGCCTTCTGGCGTTGACCTTCTCAAACGGCTGAAGCTTTCTCTTTTACCTGTCCCTTTTCCGATAAAACTGATTGTAGTTCATGCTGTTTATTTTCCTACTTTACAGCAGGAAACGAAATGTCCTTCCTCGACCTCCGTCAGCGGAATGTCCGCCTGACGACATTCGTCAGAAGCAAGAGGGCATCTGGCGGCGAAGCGGCATCCCGGCTTAGGGTTGATCGGATTTGTCACCTCACCTTTAATTACGTGCACTTTTTTCTTCCGCATCTCCATGCTCGGCACAGGAATGGCCGACAGCAGCGCTTTGGTATACGGATGCAGCGGATGCTTGAAGAGCTCCTTTGACGGACACAGCTCCACACATTTACCCAGATACATAACGGCGATCTGATTGGAGATATGCCGTACAACGCTGAGGTCGTGTGTGATGAACATATAGGTCAGATTTCTCTCCTTCTGCAGATCCATCAGCAGATTGAGAATCTGCGCCTGAATGGAAACGTCCAGCGCAGATACCGGCTCGTCGCAGACGATAAACTTCGGATTCAGCGCCAGCGCTCTGGCCACGCCGATCCTCTGCCGCCGGCCGCCGTCCAGCTCATGAGGATAAGCTCCTGCAAGACGAGCGGCAAGACCTACGGTATCCATCAGTTCATCTACCTTTTCATAGACTTCGTTTTTGCTGGAGCAGGTCTTGTTGACCAGCATCGGCTCGGCAATCAGACTCTGCACAGTCATACGCGGATTCAGACTGGAATATGGATCCTGGAAGATCATCTGCATATCCTGACGGATCTCATGGATCTCCTTGTGCTTGTAATTCGTGATATCCTTACCGTCGAAGATGATCTTCCCGGAAGTCGGTTCATGGAGCTTCAGCACGGTTCTTCCCAACGTGGATTTTCCGCAGCCCGACTCGCCGACAACGCCCAGCGTTTCACCCTCGTTGATCTTCAGGGTAATGCCGTCTACTGCGTGCAGCTTGTCTTTTTTGCTTACGTCAAAGTACTTTGTGAGGTTTTCTAATTCAACTAATGGTTTTCCCATGGTTTATACCTCCTTCTGCTGGTCTTCAAACAGAAGACATCTGATTTTATGTGAACCCTCGCCATACTGCTCCGGATGGATCTCACGGCATCGGTCGGTGCAGTGAGGACATCTCGGAGAAAATGCACATCCCGGAGGAAGATCCGTTGGATCCGGCATCATGCCTTCGATCGGATGAAGTCTTTCTTCATCGCCTTCCAGATCCGGAATGGAACCGAAAAGTCCTACTGTATAAGGATGATGTTTATCTCCGGTGAAAATATCTTCTACATTGCCGTATTCGATGATCTCACCGGCGTACATGACCGCTACCTTATCACAGGTCTGGGCGATAATTCCCAGATCGTGGGTGATCATAATCATGGCTGTATCCAGTTTTTCCTTCAGTTCTGTCATCATGGCCAGAACCTGCGCCTGAATGGTCACGTCCAGCGCCGTCGTCGGTTCGTCGGCAATGAGCAGCTTCGGATCACAAGCCAGCGCAATGGCGATGACCACTCTCTGCTTCATGCCGCCGGAGAACTGGTGCGGATAATCCTTCTTTCGGGAAGCCGGGATTCCGACCATTTCCAGTACCTCTTCAACACGAGCCTCGATCACGTCTCTGCTCCTGCCCTTGTCGTCGTGAAGGATCAGAGACTCTGCAATCTGATCACCTACGGTCAGCACCGGGTTCAGCGCCGTCATCGGATCCTGGAAGATCATGGAGATCTTCTCACCGCGGATTTTCTGCATTTCCTTTTCGGAAATGTCCAGCAGCTGTTTTCCCTCGAACTCAATTTCTCCGCCGGTGATCCTGGCGGTTCTTTCCGGAAGCAGCCGCAAAATGGAAAGCGCCGTCGTCGTTTTGCCGGCTCCCGTCTCACCGACGAGTCCCAGCGTTTCGCCCTTTTCCAGGTCGAAGGAGATCTTGTTGACCGCATATACGGTTTCCAGATCCGTCTTATATATTACCTCAAGGTCTTTTACACTCAAGAAACTCTCTTTCATATGTATATCCTCCCCTTAATTCTTCAGTCTCGGGTCAAGCGCATCTCTGAGCCCGTCACCGGCAAGGTTGAAGCTGAGAGCGGCAAGTACGATGAACAGTCCCGGGAAATACAGTAAATACGGTGCGTTGAACATATACTGTCTCGCGTCGGAAAGCAGTGCGCCCCATTCCGGCGACGGCGGCTGAACGCCCATTCCCAGGAAGGACAGACCGGAAGCGGAGAGAATCATGGCCGCAACGTTCATCGTCGTCGTAACGATGATCGGACCCAGCGCATTCGGGATAACATAACGCAGAATAACACGCATATCCGAGCTTCCATAAGATTTTGCCGCTTCAATATAATCGTTGTCAATTACCGTCAAAACGGTGGATCTGACCATACGCACCATGTTCGGGATACAGGATACGGTAATGGCGATCAGCAGGTTGGTCAGGTTTGCGCCTAAAGCCGCTACAACTGCCAGAGACAGCAGGATCGGCGGTACCGTCATGACTACGTCGGTAAGACGCATGATGATGTTATCGATGGCTTTGCCGTAGTAACCGGCGACAGCACCCAGAAGTCCTCCGATAACCAGCGAAAAGATACTGGTGGATACGCCGATCCACAGAGAATAACGGGAACCGTGAACAACACGGGCAAATACATCTCTGCCCAGCTCATCTGTACCGAACCAGTGCCCGGCGCTCGGTCCCTGGAGACGATTGGCCGTATCCTGGAGCACTGCCTGGTCATACGGAACGATGACGTCCGCCAGAATCGCCATCAGCAGGATCAGAACCAGCAGGATCAGACCCAGCATCGCGACCTTGTTTTTTCTATATCTGCGCCAGACTTCTTTGATCTGACTGTTTCTTTTCGGTTTGTTCAGTGTTACAGTTGCTTCGCTCATTTTTTTCTCCTTTCTGCCTCTTATTTCTGATATCTCGCTTTAATACGCGGATCGATATAAGCGTACAGGATATCGACGATAAGCATAACCAGACAGAACAGGAAAGCGAGGAACAGTGTCGCCGCCATAACCGTCGGCGTATCCTTCTGTCTGATGGAATTTACGATCAGCATACCGACTCCCGGCATTCCGAATACGGTTTCGATGATAACGGCTCCGCCTAGGCCTGCGCCAAAGGTCATACCCATGGAGGTGATAACCGGCAGCAGCGCATTTTTCAGGGCATGTTTGTAGATAACCACCTTTTCCGGGGCGCCCTTGGATCTCGCCGTACGTATGTAGTCCGCCCGGATCGTTTCCAGCATGGAAGATCTGGTCAATCGCATCTGTGAAGCCGCGCTGCTCAGTGTCAGTGTGGCTACAGGAAGCACGTAACCTGCCCAGGTATCGATACCGTTGGATGGGAGCAGTCCCAGATTCAGAGCAAAGATCAGCATCAGCATCAGTCCGAGCCAGAAGCCTGGAATTGCAGAAAGAAGCATCGCCACTGTGGTACAGACATTATCCAGTATGGAGTACTGCTTTACCGCAGAGATAATTCCCAGAATGATACCGATGATGGAACTGAAAATCATGGACAGCAATGCGAGCCAGAAGGTACACGGAAATCTTGCCAGGATCTCATCAAACACCGGCAGGCCTGTACGATAGGACTCTCCAAAGTCGAACGCCGTGACCATATCCTTTATATAGTTAAAAAACTGTGTAAAGAACGGCTGGTCGTAACCGAGCTCGTGGTTCAGTGCGTCAATGTCAGCCTGTTTGGCCGTAATACCCAGGATCAGCGTGCCGGGATCTCCCGGAGTCAGGTACATAATGGTAAATACCAGAAAAATCGCGCCAAACAGAACAGGAATAGTGAACAGTAGTCTCTTAATCACGTACTTATACATATTAAGTTCTCCTTTTTCGCTCCGTATTTTGTATAATACCTTTTTCTTTTGTTCGAATTTTACCCCATTTTGCAAAACGTGTCAAGAATTTTGCAAAATTTTCCGCAATTTATATTGCAAAATTTCTCAAGATTTGATAATATAGTTTCAACATAAAAACACACACCAAACTTTATGCACTTGGAGAGCCGGATCCGCTCTGCAGCACTTGTCCGGTTCGAAGGGAGGATGACAACCAATGGAATTATTGAAAGAACTGACCCAGGCCTGGGGTGTCGCCGGCCGGGAAAAAGCAGTCAGAGCCATTGTCGAAAGAGAGATCAAAGACTATGCTGACGAGTATTTCACTGACGCGGTGGGCAATCTGATTGCACTGAAGAAGGGAGCTGATCACCCGGACAAGAAAAAGATCATGCTTGCCGCTCACATGGATGAGATCGGTATGCAGGTCAAAAAGATCGAAGCCGACGGCAGAATCAAGGTCTGCCACGTAGGATGGATCTGGACCAGTTCCATCTATAATGATAAGGTCATATTCCGCGACGGCACTATCGGCGTCGTAGGCTGCGAAGGTCCGATAGAAGAAGCGAAAAACGACAGCGGAAAGCTTTACATCGATATCGGCTGTATAACAAAGGAAGAAACAGAAAAGTACGTCAAAGTCGGCGACTACTGCGGCTTTATCGGCAACTACTACGAGCTGAAAAACGGCCGCATCACAGCCAAGTCCTTCGACAACCGGGTAGGCTGCTATGTACTCATCGAAGCGCTGAAGCAGAACAAAGGCGACGGACCAAACGACGTCTACTATGTCTTCACCGTGCAGGAAGAGGTCGGCTGCCGCGGTTCCGTCGTTTCCGCCGAACGCATCAAACCGGACATCGGTATTTCCGTAGACGTTACGCCGGATCACTTCTACCCTACAGATCTGGAAGGCGCCAACGCCGTAGGTGAAGGCGTAGGCGTATCAGTGGGAAATCCTTCCGCTATGCTGGACGAATATCTGGTCGATGAAATGATCGCCTGCTGCGAAGAAAACCAGATCCCGTACCAGAGAGACGTCATGGACAGAGGCGGTACAGATGCCAGCAGCATCAACATGAGCAATATGGGCGTCAGAGTTGCCGGAATCTCTATCGTAGACAGATTCCCGCACAGCCAGAGCTCCATCATTTCCAAGGATGACGTAAAGGGAGCCATCGCGCTCACCGATAAATACGTTAAACGTGTTTTTCATTTCGCAGAGTAAGGCAAACTGCGAATCGAAAATAGAACCGAAAGGAGAATAAAAATGAAAACGAAAATGAAAAAAGCAACAGTTCTGTTCCTGTCACTGGTTTTAGCCATGGGACTGTTCGCAAGCTGCGGCGGCGGAGGCGGCGGTGAAGATACGCAGGACAAAACTTCACTGGTGATCGCCCTCGACAACGATTACGACACACTGCATCCGTCTGACTGGAGCACCACCGCAGAGCACCGCATAAACACCCAGATCTATGACACGCTTCTGCAGAAGAACTACGAAGATCAGACCGAGCTGGAACCGCGCGTAGCAGAAAAGTGGAAAGTCAGTGAAGACGGAAAGTGCTACACTTTCTATCTGCGTGACGATGTTACCTTCCACAACGGTACACCGCTTACCGCTAAGGATATCGCCTTTACACTGGACACCTATGCTGCTTCCCAGTATCAGGGCGCAGTCGTTGACGGTTTCGATCACTATGAGATCGTAGACGATTACACCATCAAAGTGTATACCTCCAGTGTATACGCACCTTTCCTGGAAAGCATGGCTTCCATGTTTATCGCCAGCAAAGACTATTATGATGAAGCCGGCGAAGAAAAGTTCGCACAGGAACCGGTAGGCTGCGGACCTTACAAGTGGGTCAGCCATGAAATCGGAAACAAAGCGGAGCTGGAAGCTTATGACGACTACTACAGAGGCGCTCCGACCATCAAAAACGTAACCTTCAAAGTTATCTCTGACGTAGCTTCCATGGGTATGAGCATTCAGACCGGCGAAGTAGACTTTGCAGAGATCGATGCTTCCGTAGTCAGCACTCTGGAAAGCGATGAAAACGTCGCTATCGAAGAAGCGCATCAGACCACTTTCGGTTTCGTTGCGATGAACACCGAAAAAGAACCTTATAATAATGTTAAATTCCGTCAGGCCATCAACTACGCTATCGACCGTGAAGGCATCGTCAACAGCGTTCAGGAAGGCTACGGCGATGAAAACTCCAATCTGCTGACACCGGACAGACTGGGCTACTCCGAGGATCAGCTCCAGTACACCTACGATCCGGACAAAGCAAAAGAGCTGCTGAAGGAATGCGGCATCAAAGACGGCTATGATCTGGGAACCATGTACGTTGCTGAGCAGTATAAGCTTCTGGCACAGACCATTCAGGCCAACCTGCAGGCTGTAGGACTCAACTGCGAAATCGAGAT
>CALXJA010000124.1 GCA_944388465.1 uncultured Emergencia sp. | reverse complement strand
TGGAGAAAAATCGAAGCAGGTAGTCCAGTATGAAGACAGCGACCACCGCCCAGTCCAGCCAAGCAAGGAACGGTGTTGTATCCTTGAGCACGAGAGGCAGAAGGCTGAGTAAAATTACAGAAACCATAAAGGTGTCATAAATCTTTCCGGGCAGAGTGCAGCTTCCTGGTTCAACAACTCCTCTCAGCTTTTCACGCAAAGTCTTCATGACTGATCTCCTTTTCCATGTTCTGCATATAGTATTCTTGTCTGGCGGAATTCTATTCCCGAAGTATTCGAAATGTCAGAACAGAGGCAGGAACTGTCACGTCAAATACAGCAGACTTTTCGGCGGTGGGAAATCCCTATTGACAAACAAAAAATAAACAATTATACTTGTATACATAGAAACGCAGCGCACTGTCGCGCTGAAGCAGCAGCGGGCGGAACCGTCTTTCCGTGGTTTACGCCTGCAGGATATGGTATTAGGGAGGAAACGCCGATGCTTGAAATGTCAAAGAAGTCCAATTTGCTGGAGCAGGCCAGTTATAAATATTCCCTGCAGGACATCAAAGAACCTAATCTTTACCGGGATATGTACAATTACGATGAGGTGCCCAAGGTAGCCTTTAACCACAGACGAGTACCGATGAACATGCCGGAGGATATCTGGATTACGGACACATCCTTCCGCGACGGTCAGCAATCCATGGAGCCGTATACGGTCAAGCAGATTGTCGATCTGTATAAACTGCTTTCCAAACTGGGCGGACCTTACGGTCTGATCCGCCAGTCCGAATTTTTTATCTACACCAAGAAAGATCGGGAAGCCGTTGAGAAGTGCATGGAGCTGGATCTGAAGTTTCCGGAGATTACGACCTGGATCCGGGCGAAAAAGGAAGATTTCAAACTGGTAAAGGAACTGGGAATCAAGGAGACGGGAATCCTGGTTTCCTGCAGCGATTATCACATCTTCAAAAAGATGCAGATGACCCGCAGACAGGTGGTGGACTATTATCTGGAAACCATTCGGGATGCCTTTGAAGCCGGCGTAGTGCCCCGCTGTCACCTTGAAGACATTACCAGGGCGGACTTTTACGGATTTGTGGTACCGTTTGTCAACGAGATCATGAAGCTTTCCGAAGAAGCCGGCGTTCCGGTAAAGATCAGAGCCTGCGATACCATGGGCTATGGCGTACCGTATACAGAAGCGGCCCTTCCGCGAAGCGTAGCCGGCATCATCTACGGACTTCAGCATTACGCCGGAGTTCCAAGCGAAATGTTGGAGTGGCACGGCCACAATGATTTCTACAAGGCTGTGGCCAACGCATCCACCGCGTGGCTTTACGGAGCCGGAGCGGTAAACTGCTCTCTGTTGGGAATCGGCGAGAGAACCGGTAACGTACCTCTTGAAGCCATGGTATTCGAATACGCTTCTCTGCGGGGATCTCTCGACGGCATGAACCCGACGGTTGTAACGGAAATCGCCAGATATTTCCGCGATGAGATGGGTTATGAAATTCCGCCGATGACGCTGTTTGCAGGCGCTAATTTCAACGTGACCAAGGCAGGCATACATGCCGACGGCCTGATGAAGGACGAGGAAATCTACAATATCTTCAACACGAAAAAACTGCTCAACAGGACTCCCGGCGTTGCGGTCAGCAAGACCAGCGGCCTTGCCGGAATTGCTTACTGGATTAACGAGCACTATGATCTCAAAGGAGAGAAACAGGTTCACAAGGATTCGCCGCTTGTAGTGAAGATGAAAGAATGGGTCGACGAGATGTATGCGGATAATCGAACTACAAGCCTTTCCAACAAAGAGCTGGAAAATAAGGTCAGAGAGCTGACCCAGGCGGAAAAGTAACAGGAGGAGAAAGGAGAGGAGAATTATGATCGAATATAAGACGGTATCCCTTGCGGATCAGGTGTACGATACGTTGGAATACAATATCCTGACCGGGGTATACGCCTGCGGAGAAATTATCAGCGAAACCCGGCTTTCTGAGGAGCTGGGCGTCAGCCGGACGCCGATCAGAGAAGCCATGTCCAGGCTTCAGCATGAGAAGCTGATCAAAGAATCGCCCAACGGCACCGTAGTCGTAGGCGTTACGGAAAAAGACGTGAAGGATCTCTTTGAAGTTAAACGGAGAATCGAAGTAATCGCCACCAGAAGGGCAGCGGAAAATATCAGTCCGGAGGGTCTGAAAGCGCTCAAGGACAATATCGAGCAGCAGGAATTCTTCGCCCAGAAGGGCGACGCCATCAAGGTCAGGGATCTGGATACGGAATTTCACGATATCATCTACAAGGAGTGCGGCAGCACCACTTTCGAGAGCATCCTTTCGCCGATTCACCACAAGATGATGAAGTACAGGCGGATATCCCTGGAGAAGTCGAAGCGGATCATGGCTTCAGTGGCGGAGCACAAGGCGCTCTACAACGCCATTGCCGAAAAGGATGGAGATAAGGTGGACACCCTGATGCTGGTGCACATCGATCACGCATATAACAGTATAATGGAGGTAAGCGGTCAGTATGGGACAGACAATAGCACAGAAAATCATTAAGGAGCATTTAATCAGCGGAGAGATGGAGCCGGGAAAGGAGGTGGCTCTCCGCATAGATCAGACTCTTACGCAGGATGCCACGGGAACCATGGCCTATCTGGAGTTTGAGACTATGGGAATACCTCGGGTCAAGACGGAACTGTCCGTAGCCTATATCGATCACAACACCCTGCAGTCCGGCTTTGAAAATGCCGACGACCACCGGTTTATTCAGTCGATGGCAAAGAAATACGGGCTGTACTTTTCCCGTCCGGGAAACGGCATATGCCATCAGGTTCATCTTGAGCGATTCGGCAAACCGGGAAAGACGCTGATCGGTTCGGACAGCCATACGCCTACGGGCGGCGGAATCGGTATGCTGGCCATGGGCGCCGGCGGTCTGGATGTGGCTGTAGCCATGGGCGGAGGCGCTTATTACATCACCATGCCGAAGATGTATAAGGTTAATCTGACGGGTAAGCTGCGGGATTTCGTTACGGCAAAAGACGTGAGCCTGGAGATTCTGAGGATTCTTTCCGTAAAAGGCGGAGTCGGCGCCATCATCGAGTGGGGCGGGCCCGGAATCAAGACGCTGTCCGTACCGGAAAGAGCGACGATCACCAATATGGGAACAGAGCTCGGAGCGACGACTTCCATTTTCCCTTCTGACGAAGTGACGAAGGCGTTTCTTGAAGCCGAAGGCAGAGGCCAGGATTACGTAGAATTGAAGAGCGACCCTGACGCGGTTTACGACAGAGTCATCGATATCGATCTTTCAACGCTGAAACCGCTGATCGCATGTCCTCACAGTCCGGACAATGTGGTAAGCGTGGAGTCGTTAAAGGGAACCAGGGTAGATCAGGTATGTATCGGATCCTGCACCAATTCCTCTCTCTACGATATGCTGAAGGTTGCCGCACTGCTTAAAGGCAAA
>CALXJA010000123.1 GCA_944388465.1 uncultured Emergencia sp. | reverse complement strand
TGTACCTCAAGCAGCGGCAGATAGATGTTGAACACTCTGCCCGCCAGCTTGGCCTTGTGAATGGAATTGATCAGGAAGGCCTCGAAGAGTCCCAGAGAGGAAATCATGGACAGAATCGGAGCAAGAGACGTCTGATCGCTTTTTCTCAGGTGTCCCGAGGAGTTTTCCACATAGCTGCGGTAGGCCGCCATGGATTCCAGTCTCGCCATCACTCTGGTCTCATAGCATTCAAAACAGCCGGTTTCATATCCTTTGATGGTCATCACGCTGAGGAACGGTCCGTCCAGCAGGCACACCACAAAAGGGATAGACATCCTGAGGAGAATCCGGTTCACGTTACGCAGCAGTCTGATATGAGGCCGTTCCATGCAGATCAGTACACTGCTGCACTGGGCGAACAGCGGCATCAGCTTTTCAAACTGACTTTCCGTAGAAAGTGCATCCAGCTTTCCGGTCAGATCCGCTTCGGCTATCTGTCGCAGATCTTCCGTAGAGAGCACGTCCATGTGGAGAGAAATCTGTTCCGCCATGGCCTTCATCTGCTGTTCCACCGGTTTGGAATCGCAGATCAGCATGGTGTTGGCAAAGTCCGCGATATTCCCGGAAAGGCCGGTAGACGCCGTGCCGCCGATCAGATGGGTGATCAGCTGTTTTGTCCGGTCTTCTTTTCCGTCGGACAGATAGCCCTGCTCAGTCAGCTCTTCCAAAACAGAAAGAAACCGATCCACTTCACCGCTGTCGATTTTGAACCGGGAGAACAGATCGTCTGCACTCACTGCTCCGCCTTCTGCGATCTCGCGGAAGACAGCGAGAATTGCTTCCCCGGTGTCGCCGTCAAACTGAGAAATATCCAGAACCGCTTCTTCGTAGTTCCAGACGCCTTTACGGAAGACAATTTCTTCCTGTCCGTTGTAAAAGATCTCTGTGCTTTCGCCCAGTCTGTATTGATTTGCTATTTTCATCTTTGTGTCCTTTCTTTTATTTCTTCGTACCGATCAGCGTCAGGTGAACAATGTGTCTGGTCAGGCCGTCCAGCCCCAGGAAATCTTCGGTCAGCCCCTTCTCGTAGCCGCCGATATCCGTAGCCGCCAAATTGAGACCTGCCGCTGTCAGCTGGATATTTTCCGCGATCTCTCCGGCTTCAATGTAGGCGAACTGCATGGCCATGTCTCCGTATTTCCTCGAATTGTCGTAGAGAGAATAGACATAATACATGGCGATGCCCAGCGTGTCGTTTTCAATGTTGATGCCGAAGTTGGAGATCCTGTTGTAGTCTTCCAGATCCCTGTCGCTCAGTTTTCTGATCAGCTGTATGGAATGGGTCAGCGGAAGATAGGTGTACACTCCCCGCTCCAGCCCCTTTACGTTAAAAGCGACGAAGTACAATGTGATAGGATAGAGGCCTCCCCCGGACGGACTGCACCGCACTGTACCGATATACTCTTCTCCCAGCGTGGCCGTAGGCGGCATATTGTTAAAGGTGTTGAAATCGAACTTCCCGCTCGGTCCGTCTCCGTAGTACAGCAGAGAAGAGAGCTGCTCCATGGTCAGCGGAGTTTTTCCCATCTCTCGTATGCTTCGCCTCGACCGGATCACACTGCCCAGAGATTCCTTCAGCGGCAGGTACTTGGGCAGTTTGATCGTTTCTCCGTGCTCCTGTGCATTCTCTTCCTTCAGTATGCGGTTGCTGAGGCAGCCCTTCACGCCGATGGAAGACGAGTAGTGGAAAACACCCATCGGCATCCCCATCTCGAGGGAGCTGCGCTTGGCATTGAGCAGATACTCCTCTCCGATCAGCCTGGTGGAATCCTGCGCCCATACCGCGCTTCGATAGCAGGCCTCCGGCGCTTTAACGCCGAGAGACTCGGAATAGATGGTGACCGGCATGTTGGCCGCGGTATCGACCATCATCCAGACGATCCCCTTCTCCTGCTGATTGAAGGTCTCGGCCTTCATCTTCTTTTTTCCTTGTTTCATTTTCGTTTTACTCCTTGTTTTATCGCATTAATCCCATTTGAATGTAATTGCCGTCAATAAGGTGAACACAGCGGTCACGCACAGAAGCACCAGGCTGTCCGCGGACAGATCGGAGAAGGAAAGCCCCTCCCAGATGTCCCGCATCATAGAGACGCAGTAAGACAGCGGCATCACCTTTACGATCTTGTCGATGCTGTCCGGCAGCATTTCCACAGGCGTTCCCGCTCCGGAGAGGAACATCATGGGAAAACCGATGACCATGCCGACAGTCTGAGCGATCTTCGCGTTTTTGCTCAGAGAGGCGATCAGCAGTCCGATGGAAAACATGGACAGCCCCGACAGGGTAAATCCGTAGACGAACAGCAGCGGATCTCCGGTAAAATCACAGCCGTAGGCCAGCGTTCCGATCAGCAGCACGATGACCATGCCCACCGCGGAAATCAGAAAATACATGATCACATCGCTGAACAGAAAGGCCATGGGGGAAAGAGGCGTCATCTTGTAACGGCGCAGCTCTCCCCGTTCCCTGCTCGAAGCCACGGCCACCGGCAGGCTGATCAGGCCGGTTCCGGCAAAGATCAGACCGGAAAAAGACGGAATCATCACGTCTATGGTTCCCTGTCCGTTGAAGATCGGCGACGGGTCGTTTCCGTAGACCATGCCGAAGATCACAAGCAGCATAGGGCAGAATATGATGGAGAAAAACAGGGCGATATATTCCCTGGTCATGAGTATGCACTTGGTTTTCAATATTGCCAGCATAGAAGCTCTATCCTTTCATCTTTACCTTGTAGTAGAAATAATCCTCAAAGCTGCTCTGCCGGCTCTGCACGCCGGCCACAGCCTCCTTTTGGGCTTCAAGAAAACGGTCGATGCTGAACTGATCGGTGATGAATACCCGGTATCTTTTCGGCGACAGCTTTTCCGCTCCGCAAAAGCCGCAGGCCTGCTGCAGATCCTGCAGGATCTCCTCTTCTTCCCCGATGCACTCGAATTCCAGAACCCGGTGGAAGGGCAGTTTTTCCTTCAATTCACAGGCCGTGCCGATATCCACGATTTTCCCTTCATTTACCAGCATGACCCGGTCGCAGATCTCTTCGGCTTCCTGCATGTAGTGGGTCGAAACGATGATGGTCTTGCCCTGCTTTCTCAGCTCGCCGACGTAGTTCCAGATTTCCTGCCGGGATACGGGATCCAGGCCGGTGGAAAGCTCGTCGAAAAAGACGATATCGGGGTTGTGAATCACGGACAGCAGAATGAACAGGCGCTGTTTCTGTCCTCCGGAAAGCCTGGAACAGTAGGCGCCGGCCTTTTCCTCCAGATTGAATTCTCTGAGCCTGCTCTCGATATCAGTCCGCACGCCGAACAGGGCCGCCTGCAGTTTCACCGCTTCTCTGACCTTGATATTGGCCGGAAGCTCGCTTTCCTGAAGCTGCGCTCCGACGCGGTATACCAGCTTTTTGTGATCCCTGGCGCTGTCCAGGCCCTGGATGGTTACCGTTCCCCCATCTTGTCTGCGCAGGCCCAGCATGATTTCCATCAGGGTCGTCTTGCCCGCGCCGTTTGGGCCGATAATTCCGTAAACCTCTCCCCGGTTTATATCAAAGGTGATCCGATCCACCGCTTTCAGTCCCCCGTAGGACTTTGCGATATCTTTCACTTGAATTTCCAAATCTCTCTCCTCCCTATCCGTGAAGCTTCTGCATATTGGCGTAAGTCATCTTGTTGAGGTAGTGAACCAACATGTTATACTGAAACTGCAGTTTATCCGGCTCCATATTTTTCGGCCGGATCACCACGTTGGTCAGGTTGTATTTGCTCCAGTCCCTGTCGATAATCCTTCCTTCTGCCTGCAGCTGACTGTAGGTCTCCGTCCCCGGAAACGGCGTCAGGCAGTTGACGATGGGAAAGTCGATTTTGTTTCTGCAGCAGAATTCGTAGATATCGTCGAATACGCTCTCCTCATCGTCGTCCAGTCCGACGATAAAGGAACCGAAGATGCGTATGCCCTTATCGTGAAGCCGCTTGATGTTTTCTTCGTATTCTTCCACCCGGTTTACCCCCGATTTTCCCATAGCGGCCAGGTTTTTCCTGTTGACACTTTCAAAGCCGACGAAGAGAGTCCGGCACCCGCTGTCCGCCATCAGATCCAGCAGCTCCCGGTTGGCCGCCACATTGATGCTGCCCTGAGCGCCCCACAGCCGCTTCATGGGAATCATCCGTGTAAACAGCTCCTTGGCAAAAGCGAAATTGCCGACGATATTGTCGTCCTGAAAGATGATGATATTCTCATCGAAACCGGCGATCTCTTCGACGATGCTGTCTGCCGTGCGGATGCGGAAGGGACCGTCAAACAGCTTGCGGACACAACAAAAGGCGCAGTGGTTGGGACATCCTCTCGTCGCCACGATCGAGTTCAGCGTCCCCCTTGGCGCCTTATAGGCCGGACCGTCCACGAGAGAAAGGTCCGGTTTGGGCAGCCGGCACAGATCAAAAACACCCTTGGGCTGATAGATCCGTTTCGGCCGTCCTTCTTCAAAATCTCTTAAAAATTCCTGCCAGGACAGTTCGCCTTCTTTCACCATTACCGTGTCGCAGTGCTGCAAAGCTTCTTCTGTCATAAAGCTGACGTGAACGCCGCCCAGCACCACATGGCATCCTATCTTTCTATACTCGTCGGCAAGAGCATACATCCGGTTGGCGTGCATCGTCATGCCAGAGATGCCGACGATATCATACTTTTCAAAATGCTCCACCGGACCGTTGGTCTCGTCGATCACCGTCACCTTGTGTTCTTCGGGCGTGAAAGCCGCAATGTAGAGAAGGCCCAGCATGGGCATGTTGACCCGATTCATATTGCCTTCCCCCATCTTCTCCTGCTGCAGCTTCGTCGTTCCTGTCTGTATCAGTAAAATGTTCATCGTTCACCTAATCTCTCAAAATCTTTATTTCAAATTCCTTTCCCTGCTGCCTCCGTACCGGAAATTCACTTCCCAGATAGGCAGGCGGCGAATGCACACCCGCTCTACATCCCGGCTTCCGGCTTTGAGCAGATACCCGCTGCACCAGTAACTGAACAGGTCCCGCCGCTGCTGCTCGTTAAAAGAACTGCACACGTCGTCGATCAGGCGGCGCATACATACCGGCTGCTCGTCGTCGGGGCCGAGCCCGAGGGGAATCTTCATGGTCAGGCAGCCTCCCATGCAGCTCTTTTTCGAACCGCACGTTCCGCACTCTCCCTTCAGCCTTTCGGCAAGGTTCCGGTCGAAAAGCCGGTCTACCTTTCGGTAAACCTCTTTGAACCGATCCTCTATCTGCGGAATTTCCTTTCCGGCGCTGAGATGGGCGTCCTCCGGAATGAAGGAGCAGGCGATCACGTTGCCCCGGCAGTCGAAGATGATGTGCTGCCCGCTGCCGCCGGCGCAGCGCCGGGTCAGCAT
>CALXJA010000122.1 GCA_944388465.1 uncultured Emergencia sp. | reverse complement strand
TGCTAAAATCGCTTTCTTCATTTTTTACCTCCTGCTAAATCTACAGCGGATTACACTGTGTTGTGCAATCATCCTAGACAGAAAGTCAATATAAGTGGAACCTGAAATGTTGCTTCTATATTAACCTTGTAGGATAATTAACCAAAATCACATTATTTTTTGTTTTTCATCTTGATATCAATGTAAACACCGGCCGGCATTTCCAGTCTGGACAGCGCATCCACTGTTTTCTGGGTAGGTGTGATGATATCGCTCAGTCTTTTGTGGGTTCTCTGCTCAAACTGCTCTCTGGAGTCTTTGTATTTGTGAACCGCTCTTAAGATAGTTACCACTTCTTTCTTAGTGGGAAGGGGTACCGGTCCGCTCACTACTGCTCCGTTCTTTTTTACAGTGTCGATAATTTTGCTTGCAGATGCATCCACCAGCTGATGATCATAAGCCTTCAATGTGATTCTCATTACTTGACTTGCCATAAAAAAAGTCGCCTCCTTTTCGCACTTTACGAGTACGACAAGCGGTGACTGTACACTTTACCGGGTGTGTCTTCCACGCCGGATGTCCATTTGTCAATGGGTTTCCTGATTGTACAGTGACTTGTCGCCAGTTTTCTTAACTTGACATTCGCTCCACGGAAAACCTGCCTCGCGGGCAGCAACCTCGCGCTTCATCGCTATCAATGTCACAACACGAGTTATTATATACGAAACCCCCTGCAAATGCAAGGGGTTTTTTCATTTTTATTGAATTTTCCGCTGTTTACAGCAGATCTGAGTAATCCAGGAGGGTAACGCCCGTCTTTTCGTCTTTTACGACTCTGGGATTCTCTCCCTTTTCCCTGGCTTTCGCCAGCAGTTCGTCCGCCGTGTACAGCGGCATTGCCAGCTTCCGCTCGTCCGTCTGAACCTCTTCCTCTACTTCCTGCTCCGGTACATAGGGTTCAGCCGCCGGTATTTTTTCTTCTGTCATCTCTTCTGCCGTCTCCATGGTTTCCTCTTCGGAAACAGGCTCTTCCAAAAGCGCCGCTTCCTCTATAACCGTTTCCTCCACAGCCGACTCTTCCTCCGGCACGGTCTCCTGTTCCAAAACGATCTCTTCCTGCGCCCCATCATTGATTTCCTGCATCCGCTCTTCCTCCGAACGGATATCCTCTTCCAGGCTTAAAATCACGGCATCCTCCTCGCCGTCTGCTGTCACTGTCCCGTCTGTTTCCTCCGCCTGACGGAGAACTTCTTCCTCCGACAGATACTCCGGCTCCTGGCGAAGTTTCCGGTCGATCTCATCCAGTTCGCCGTCTTCTTCCGGCTGTCTGATCTCTTCCGGCTGACTTTCCTCCGCCACCACACTGGACACCACCGATGCGATCTCGCTGCTGGCCTCTTCCATGATCTGTGACGGCGTATCCACAGGAAGCGTCTGTCTCGCCTCATCGGCCGGCTCAGGATTCTCTTCTTCCTCTTCTTCCTCTTCGTCATCCCGGTCAGGACGCCAAAGTTCAGCCAGAATAAAGAGAATAATCACAAACACCACTGCCAGCCCGATCACGATCAGGCCTTCCGTGCTCTTCATCGCCATGGGAATATAACCGATAAAGGGTACTGTCAGCACCACTTTGGAAACATCTCCGGTGAAGGTCCTCGTCACTTCCTCTGCGCCGGCCGTTCTGGTATCCTCCAGCGTGCAGGTACCGTCTCCGGTATCCAGGTTTTTCACCCGGTAGACATAGGTTTTGCCGCTCTCCAAGATCAGCACATCGTCTCCCGCTTCCAGATCATCGGCCGCCACGTCCCTTGCGTAGGTCACCGATCCCCTCGGAAGATTCGTATCCATATCCACCTCGTCGATCATGGCGGTAGTCACGCCTGCCAACGGCGGAATCAGAAGCGCCGCCGCTATCACGATAGCGCATAACAGAATAATGTTGACAATCCACTTTAAAAACCTTCCCATTATCATTTCTCCTTGCTTTTTTATCATCCTGTTTCGTTTCATTCTACCATCAGAATCGGTTTCTGACAACGTTTTCTTGCTTCAAAATAATATTTGCCGTATAATACATCCATTGGAGGTAACCCGATGAATCGTTCAATAATCAAAACTATAGAAGATCTTTCTCTGAATGCCTGGCCCTCTCATCAAATACAGATCTATGACGGATGGCTGCTGCGTTTTTCCTATTTTTATACCCACAGAACCAACAGCGTGGAGCAGATCGGACTCTCCACCATCCCCATCGACGACAAGATCGAATACTGCCAGCAGATTTACCGCAAATGGGGCACGCCGGCCATATTTAAGATCAGCCCGATGGTGGACCGGATCTTCGACCGGGAACTGGAGCGCAGAGACTATGCCATAGAACATACTACCCAGGTAATGGTAATGGATCTGGAGGGGTTTCACAGCAGTGCGCCTCGCCCGGATGGGCTTTTGCTGGAACAGTCCATTCCCCGCCGCTGGATCGAAGGGCTGTTTGAGCTGAAAGGAACCACCAACGCCATGCACCGCAAGATCGTCCCTTCCATGTACCGCGCTATTCCCATGGACACCATCGCCGCTTCCATCTGGCAAAACGGAAAGATCGTCGCCACCGGACTTGGCATCCTGGATCGGGAGTATATCGGTCTGTACGCCATTCACGTCCACCCTGAGTTTCGCGGCCGCGGATATGCCTTCGGACTTTGCAGCGCCATTCTGTCTGCAGGCCGCAAAAAGGGCGCGCGAAAATCCTATCTGCAGGTGGTCGCAGGCAACCGTCCTGCCGAAAACCTGTATCGCAGAATCGGCTTTCAGCCCCTTTACACCTATTGGTTCCGCGTTCTGCCTCTGTTTTGACTTCCCTTCGAAATTACCGGAAGTCTTTCCCTTTCGGCAAAAGGGGGACTGCAGTTTGCTCTGCAGTCCCCCTTCTTTTTCTTATTTTCTGCCCGACAGGTATTTTTCTATGCTTTCAATGGCGGTATCTTCATCCTCGCCGTTGGCATAGACCGTAACACACTCGCCGGTGCCAAGACCCAGGGTCATCATACCCATAATACTTTTTGCGTTCACTTTGCGTTTTCCGCTTTCAATGTGAATCTCGCTCTCAAACTGGCTTGCAACCTGCACCAGCAGTGCGACCGGGCGGGCTTCCAGACCGTTTGCCAGCTGAATCGTAATCGGTTTCTTAATCATAATACTACTCCTCCTTGTTTTCCTTAAGCTTACCGGCGATATCACTGATTTTCCTCAGCCTGTGATTCACTCCTGATTTTCCTACGCAGGGCGTCAGCATCATG
>CALXJA010000121.1 GCA_944388465.1 uncultured Emergencia sp. | reverse complement strand
AGGGGTGCAGGTCATTGCCTTGCGCAATTTTTACAATCCGTTTTTACTTTTCATGTTCTCTCCGCAATTCCTCCACGGTTCTGTGCAGAATCGGATGACGCCTGTTAGGCGCGATCTGCGCAAGCGGCGTCAGAACGAAATCCCGCAGATGCATTTCCACATGGGGAATGATCAGATCCTCACTCTCGTAGATCAGATCATCATAGAGCAGGATATCCAGATCCAGCGTCCTCGGTCCCCAGCGAACCTCCCGCATCCTTCCGGCCTCGTTTTCAATCCGGTGAAGCGCAGAAAGCAGTTCCTCCGGCGAAAGCAGTGTTTTCAGCTTCAGACAGCCGTTGAGAAAATCATCCTGCTCTACGCCGCCGTAAGGTGCGGTCAGGATATAATCGGAAACACATTCCACCTGACAGCCGCGCAGTTTATCAAGCTTTTCTGCGGCGCCATCCAGATATGCTTTTTTATCTCCCATATTTGAACCCAATGCGATATAGACCTCGTGCCATTCTCTTCTGATCTTTACCGAAACGTAGTCCAGCGGCAGCCCGATAGGCGCCCACGGCTTTCGGATCTCCAGTTCAATTCCCCAGACCCGTGGAAACGTCAGAAGCACAGCCTCTGACGCGTGTTCCGCCGCTGCTTCGATCAGTTTGTACGTATTCTGCGAAAGAAAATCCGTCAAAAAACGGCTGACCTCACCGTAATGGGTAGAGCAGGTCAGATCGTCTGTCTTCCCCGCGTTCCGCAGATCCGCATACAGCGTCACCGAAACGATAAAACGCTGTCCTAAAACAGTTTCTTCGGGAAATACCCCATGATGGGCATGGATCTGCAGATTTTCAATATGTATCTCATCCAGAAAAGCTGGTTTCATGCTCTTTCTCCTCTTCCTTCCCCGTACAAGAAATCACGGCTTCCGCCATCTTAATTGCCCGGTAGTTTTCTTTTACATCATGTACCCGCAGAAAGGAGGCGCCCCGTTCAACGCCTATGACGCTGAGGGCTACCGTCCCCTCGACTCTCTGCTCCGCGGGAAGCTGCAGTACGTTTCCGATCACCGATTTTCTGGATACAGCCAGCAAAACCGGAAATCCCAGCTCCCGCAGACGGCGCAGCTCCCGAATCGCTGTGAGATTCTGCTCCTGGTTCTTGGCAAATCCGATCCCCGGGTCGAGGATGATCTGCTCCTTGCGGATCCCGGCGGACGCGGCAATCGCCAGGGTCTGCCGCAGGTCTTCCAGCATATCCGGCAGAAAATCCCGATATACGCCATCACGCCGATTGTGCATGAGACAGCAGGGAACATCATAACGGGCGATCAGCCTGGCACATTCCGGATCATATTTCAGTCCCCAGATATCGTTGACCATGTCCGCACCGGCTTTCAGCGCCGCTTCGATTACTCCGGGCTTATAGCTGTCTATAGATACGGGTATATCCATGCACCGCTTGATCGCTTCAATGCAGGGCACGACTCTGGCTATTTCCTCTTCGTCGGAGATCTGCGAATGTCCCGGTCTTGTCGACTCGCCCCCTACGTCGATGATGGAGGCTCCTTCTGCGGCCATATCCTGCGCATGGCGCACCGCCCTGTCCACATCGCTCCACTTGCCTCCGTCAGAAAAGGAATCCGGCGTTACATTGAGGATTCCCATAATATAGCTATGATGCTCCGTATCAAAAACTCTGCTGCCTATCTTCATCGTCACCTTTTTATCTCCCTGTTTTTCTTTTCCTGTTTCCAGTTGCATTCCGGCTCCCGGCTGCAGCAGAAGCAATTTCGGGACAGCTTGTCCGCCCGGTAGATCAGCCCGCTGAGGCTGTCGTCTTCTGCAATGCCTTTATCCCGGTGAGAGCGAACAGCCTGCAGTATCTCTTCCGCTTCGCCCCCTCCGAACCCGCACTGAGACAGGATCGCCGGCGCCAGAGCAAAACTGGCCTCTTCGTGGGGGATCCCCTCCCTGTACTGGATCCCGCGTCCGATATCGTGAAGCAGCGCCGCAGCATAGATCACTTCCCTGCCATATCCAAGGCTCCGTTCCAGATTCTCTATGTAGGCGATCCGCGCTACATGAAGAAAATGATCGATATCGTGACGGCAGAATTTCCGGTTTTCTTCCAGGCTCCGGATATCGGTCAGACAGCTCTGCCACAGAGGATGCCGCAAGATACGGTTTACCCGCACCATGGAAAGCTCTCCGTAAACGTTCTCCATCTATCCGTCCTGCCTTCCCAGCATACGGAAAAACTGGTTCTGTAATTGCTCCTCCTCTGCAAAACGCCCCCTGGTCACAACGGTCACAGTCTTTGCGCCCGGCTTTTTTATCCCTCTCATGGTCATGCACAGGTGCTCCGCCTCCAGCAATACCATTACGCCTTTTGGCGCAAGTTCCTCCATAAAGGCATCGGCAATCTGCGCAGCCAGACGCTCCTGCAGCTGAAAACGTCTGGCGAAGACTTCTACCGTCCTGGCGATCTTGCTCAGACCGACGACCTCGCCGTCGGGAATATAGGCGATAGCCGCCTTTCCGTAAAAGGGCAGCATATGGTGCTCGCAGAGCGAATAGAACGTGATGTCCTTTTCCAGGATCATATCGCTGCTGTCCACCGAAAAACGTTTGCACAGGTGAACGGCTGCATCATCCGCATAGCCGGCTGCCAGCTCCTCATACATATTCGCGATCCTCTCCGGCGTTTCCAAAAGACCCTCGCGGTTTATATCCTCGCCGATACCTTCCAGAATCAGACGCACGCCTTCTCTGATTTTATCCTTGTCCATTACGCTGTCATCGCCCTTTCTCATAGAATTAAACGTTTCACACGTGCACTATTATAGGGTATTTCCCCGCAAAAGTAAAGCCCGGGCAGGATCCCGGGCTTTACTGCGCAGACAAGAAGGCGAGGTGGAACCTCAAAGTTCCGGCGCTGCGCCTTCTGTCCTTTATATACGGAAGCTTGAAAAAAACATTGACTGACAAATTAAAGGATATCCGTCTATTTATTGATGATCGCCGCTCTCGCTGCCGCAAGTCTGGCAATCGGTACACGGAACGGCGAACAGGAAACATAGTCCAGTCCCGTCCGGTGGCAGAATTCGATGGAAGCCGGATCGCCGCCGTGCTCACCGCAGATCCCCATCTTCAGATCCGGTCTGGTCTGTCTGCCCAATTTCGCTGCAGTCTTAACCAGAGAGCCTACGCCCTTTTGATCCAGCGTCTGGAACGGATCCTTTTCAAAGATCTTCTTGTCTACATATTCCTTGATCAGTTTGCCCGTATCGTCACGGGAGAAACCAAAGGTCATCTGCGTCAGGTCGTTGGTTCCGAAGGAGAAGAATTCCGCTTCTTCGGCGATCTCATCGGCAGTCAGCGCTGCTCTTGGAATTTCGATCATCGTACCTACGGCACATTCGATCTTCTTTCCGGTCTCCTTTTCCACAGTTTCGACCGTCTCCAGCACAGTCTTCTTGACCATGGCCAGTTCTGCCTCTTCGCAGGTCAGCGGGATCATGATCTCCGGCTTGATCGCAATGTTCTGCTCCTCACTGACTTCCAGAGCTGCCTCAACAATAGCTCTCGTCTGCATTCTGGCAATTTCCGGATAAGTAACCGCCAGACGGCAGCCGCGGTGTCCGAGCATCGGATTGAACTCGTGAAGTTCTTCGGCAGTTCTTTCCAGTTTTTCCATGGAAGTACCGGTATTCTTTGCCACAACTTCCATCTCTTCTTCGGTCTGCGGCAGGAACTCATGGAGAGGCGGATCCAGCAGACGGATCGTCACCGGTCTTTCGCCCATCACTTCATACATGCCTTTGAAGTCTGCCTTCTGATACGGAAGCAGTTTCGCCAGAGCAACTTCTCTTTCCTCTGTGGAATCTGCAAGAATCATCTGCCGGATCGCCGGGATCCTCTCATCCTCAAAAAACATATGCTCTGTACGGCAAAGACCGATACCCTCCGCACCGAATTCTACAGCCTTAGCTGCATCTCTCGGGTTGTCCGCATTGGTGCGGATCTTCAGTCTGCGGATCTCATCCGCCCAGCCCATCAACGTCTTAAACTCTTCAGAAAACTCAGGATCTACAGCCTCGATCTCTCCGCTGTATACCTTGCCGGAAGTTCCGTCCAGGGAAAGATATTCGCCTTCTCCGTACGTTTTTCCATCTATAACGACTTTCTTTGCTTCTTCATCAACAGAAATCTGGCTGCAGCCGGCTACACAGCATTTTCCCATACCCCGGGCAACGACTGCCGCGTGAGAAGTCATGCCGCCCCGCT
>CALXJA010000120.1 GCA_944388465.1 uncultured Emergencia sp. | reverse complement strand
ACAGATAGTTGATGCCCAGCCAGGTAATATCATTACCTTTAAGCATTACGGATTCGCCGCCTTCCTTGTTGGATACGGCATCCCAGTCAGACAGGTTAACTTCTGCCAGGTAGTCGATATCGCCGTTCTCGTAAGCGATTACAGCAGCAGCTTCGTCAGCGATTACTTTGAACTCAACGTGCTTGATCGCCGGAGTTCCACGCCAGTAATCTTCATAAGCTTCCATCTTTACGCCGCTGGCTACGTCATATTCGGTTACGTAGTACGGACCGGTTCCTGCTTTGTGCGGAATGGTTCCGAAATCATCGCCCTGTTCGGTTACTTCCTTCTCGTTGGTGATCTTAATGGAGAAGAAGGTGTGGTCGATAGCCGAATATGGCTGGTTCAGCGTGAACTCAACCGTGTTTTCATCAATAGCCTTAACTTCTTCGATAGGGGAAGTCAGGTAGTTGAAACGGCTGTTCTTCATGGCGCGCTCATAGCTGAAGACAACGTCGTTAGCTGTCAGCGGTTCGCCGTTCTGGAAGGTTACGCCTTCACGAAGAGGTACGGTATAAACCAGACCGTCATCGCTGAGGGTAACGCCGTCAGCCAGTTCTTCGTAATAGCCTTCACCGGCTTCGTCCATGCCGTACAGACCTTCATACATCTGATGCCATACGTACATGTCGTAAGTGAGGGTGGAGTTCTCCCAATCCAGGGAGGACAGGGACTGTCCGAGACGCATTACCAGCGTACGGTCGGAGTTGTCGCCGCCTTCTTCATTTCCGCCTCCGCCGCCGCAGGCTGCCATTGTAGCTGCCATAACGAAGATCAGCATGAGCGTCAATACTTTTTTCTTCATTAGTTTTCTCCTCTCTTAAAAAATATGATTTGGGTGTTTCCTGTTGTATGCTAAAAATATAAAAGCTAACGAATATCACGAAATTCCCAGACGAAACCGCCTCACTTGCGCAAGATTTTTCCAGCCGCGGAAGGTCTGCTGCACGCACGCCGCATTATGGCTGAAATGTCCGCACCGAGAAAAAAAATGAAGAGCTTGCGTAAAACGCAACAAATGTTTAAAAAAACTCGGTGCGGACAGGTAGTCCGTCTATAGTCATCTCTCCCGGTATAGACAGCCGTCGTTTTGTCGACAATATACTGTCATCCAGTTTGTATATTTTATTTTTATTACCAGCTTAATTATAAATTGAAAAGACAGAATTGTCAATTTTAAATTTCGCCTTTGCCTTATTTGCCTGTCCGATCATAACATAGCTCTGCCTGCTTTCCGATCCGCTTTCACCGTCCGTTTTTCTGCATTTTACTGCCTCTTCATCTTACATGCAAATCCCGTCCGGCGCCAGAATGAAAATGAAAATAGGACTTAAGTCGTATCGAAACGGCAAAGCCGTTTACAGCCTGTTTACCGTCTGCGATCCAGCCGTCTGACCGCATGAGCCGGGCAAGACAGAGAAGGACAGGCAAAGGCGCCATGATACAAAACACGGCAGGTCGATCTGCTCTCCGCCAGACGATCTGCCGTGTCATCAACGATCCCTTTTAGCCGGCTGAGCCGTTTTCCTCCGGATAACCTTCTCCGGACAGCCTTCGGCTTATTTGCTCGCTACCTTTGCGAACTCTTCTTTGATCGCCTTCAAGTGTGCCGGATCCGTCATCAGCTCGATGGCCGTCATGGTAAATGCCTTGACAAATTCCAGCCCGTTGTTCAGTGCGTCTTCCGAGCAGGCTCTTTCTACAAATTCCTTGGTGTGCGCGCCGTAATGGCTGCCATCCGGCATTTCGCCCATACCGCACATCAGCTGGATCGACGGGCACTCATAGCTGACGTCGCCCAGGTCAGAGGAACCCGGCAGGATCTCTCTGTCGTGGCGGGTGATGGAATGACCCAGTTTCTCATACTGTCTGCAGGCCAGCTCAGAAAGATACAGGTTGCTGTCCGTATCTTTGAAATCCGCCTCGGCTTCGCTGATTTTTACCGTTGTTCCTGTCGCCAACGCCGCGCCGTTAGCACAAGCCTCGAGTTTGCTCATCAGCTCGTCTACATAAGCGGCCTTGTTGGCACGGATATAGAAGAGAGCCGATGTATAATCCGGAATAACGTTCGGCGCCTCGCCGCCCTTCTCGATGATACCGTGAAGTCTTGCATCCGGTTTTGTCTGCTGACGCAGAGCGTTGATCAGATTGAAGAAGTTGATCACTGCATCCAGAGCGTTGAGTCCTTCGTGAGGGGCTGCTGCCGCATGAGCGGTTCTTCCATAGAATTCATAACGTCTGCAGGCCATAGCCAGCGTATTGATGGAACTGCCGTTTTCTTCAAACGGATGCGCCATCATCGCTACGTCGTATTCCTTGAATGCGCCCTTTGCGGACATTTCTACCTTCGCGCCGGCAGTTTCCTCTGCCGGTGTGCCGATAACGTGGATCTCGCCGCCGTACTCATCGGCAAACTCTCTCATGGCGATACCGGAGCCTACAGAGATCATGGCGATCAGATTGTGGCCGCAGCCGTGACCCAGACCCGGCAGCGCATCATACTCCGCCAGCATAGCGATCTTCGGTCCCGGTTTTTTGCCTTTATATACGGCTTTATACGATGTCGGAATATCGCAGAAACCGACGGACGTTTCAAATCCATATTTCTTGAGCAGCTCTACCTGCCACTGGCAGGCCTTAAATTCCTGGTTTCCCAGTTCCGGGTTAGCGTGAATATCCAGAGCCAGCTTCTTCAGATCCGGCGCGATCTCCGCTACGATTTCCTGAACTCTGTTCAAATCTTTCTGTTCCATATTGTCCACCTTCCTTTTTTAGTTTTTCTGCATTTTATTAAACTCGTCTTTTATCGCTTCAAGGTGAGAAGGATCGGTCATCAGCTCGATAGCTGTCATCACAAAGCCTTCGATAACCGCAAAGGATGCCTCGATACCTTCTTCTGATCCTGCGCACTCAGCAAATTCAACGGTATGTGCATTGTACTTTCTGCCGCCGGTAATATCGAAACTGCTCTGGATCGACGGGCAGTGATAGCTGACGTCGCCCAGATCCGATGAACCCGGTATGTATTTCCCCTTTGTCCGTTTCATCGGTACGCCCAGTTTCTCCATCTGCTGTGCGTTGAGTTCGGCAAGGGTCAGATTGCTGCAGGTATCCTTGTAGTTGCCTTCCGCAAACTCCATGGTGTAACGGCAGCCCGTAGCCAGCGCTGCGCCTTTGGCACAGGCTTCTACTCTGTCGCATACCTTCAGCAGATCGGCATAGCGGTTGGTTCTTACATAGAAAAGGCTTTCCGTGTAATCCGGAATGATATTCGGCGCTTCGCCGCCTTTCTTGATGATCCCGTGAATTCTGGTATCCGGGGTAGTTTCCTGCCGCATGGCGTTGATCAGATTGAAGAGATTGATCATGGCATCCAGCGCATTGATCCCTTCGTGAGGTGCACCTGCAGCATGAGCCGTCTTGCCATAGAAGGAAATCTGGTAGGCGTTGATCGCCATCGTGTTGGAACAATCCAGGTTGACTCCGGCAGGGTGTGCCATCATGGCCACATCCATATCGTCAAAAGCGCCCTGCTCAGACATCTGGACCTTTCCGCCCAGGTTCTCCTCGGCCGGTGTGCCGAAGACGTAGATCTCGCCGCCGTACTCATCGGCAAACTCTCTCATGGCGATACCGGCGCCTACGCCGACCATGGCGATCAGATTGTGACCGCAGCCATGACCCAGACCCGGCAGCGCGTCATACTCTGCCAGCATGGCGATCTTCGGACCTGTTTTTTTGCCTTTGTATACAGCACGATAAGCTGTATCGAAGCCGGCATACGGAGTTTCTACTTCAAAGCCGTATTTTTCAAGCAGTTCTTTCTGCCACTTGCAGGCTTTGGTCTCTGTCAGGCCGATCTCCGGATTGTTGTAGATATTCATGGTCAATTCTTTTAAATCGCCCTTCAGACCCTCTACAACCGACTTCACTCTCTCTACTGTGTTCTGTTCCATGTCCGTACCTCCCCCGCTTTTCATGCGGTAATTTCGGTGATTTTCAGTCGTGCGGGAAACAGGTGAAACGCCGTTTTCCGCTCCTATGCAAAGAGCAGGATGAAAATAATCATCCTGCTCTCTTCAACGATTCATATTTTCAAAACTCACAACACTATGACGCTGTCTGCAATCGTATCCGCAGTTTATTTGTTTTCAATCGGTTTTCCGTCCACGTGTTCACCCGGAAGGAATACCTTGATGATGCCCTTCTTGTACAGAACCTTGGTCGGGAAGTAAACCAGAGGGATGCAGACCATCATGATAACACCCTGCCAGGAGTTGTAGAAGTCAGGATCGATCATAAACAGGATAATGCAGAGTACAAACGGAAGTACTGAGCCGAGAATTCTCTTCCTGGAATAGATTCCGGCACCCATGTCATTGCCGATGTTGCCGATAGCCAGGCATCCGAACAGAGCCGGAAGTACGTTGCCTGCAGCAACCGTAACAGCCGGGGAGCTGAAGAACGGCTGCAGCGGAGTCAGCAGCGCGCAGGTGATGGCCAGCATAACCAGAGTAACCATGGAAGAAACGGCTACAGCCACACCCGTGATAGCATCAGCAACTTCTGTTCCTGATTTTACGTCAGCGATCTTCAGCGCGTTCATCGCTGCAGGAAGCTTCAGGTTCAGGATGTTACCGGTTACGCAGGATACATAGTAAGAGGAACCCATAACCGGAACCTCTGCGAACATTTCCGCAATACCTGTCGGAATAAAGATCGCGCAGATACCGCCGCAAGCCAGCAGCAGATCGGAAAAGCTCGGATAAATTCCATTGGTAATACTGAGGATCAGAGGTACACCGACGAAGATCGCGATGGCTGCCCAGGTAATCCAGTAACCAATTCTGTGCATTCTGTCGTAATATTCGATTCCGCACTTTTTATTTATAATTGCCATGTTTTTACCACCTTTCTTGAAAATTTTCCCGCTTAAGCGAACAGGCTATCCCACAGTACCGAGGATACCATGGCGCCGATCAAGCTGAAGGCCAGAGAGAACTCGCTGAGCCATTTTGCTCCGGTGCTCTTGGACAGAGCGCTGACAACGACCGCGATAATGATACTGGTTACGAAGGTCAGCAGGCTTACCATACCGCCGAAGATCATCGGAACGGTCAGTGCGCACAGCAGAGCCATCATGAAAGAGCCCTGGGAAAGGGAACCCCATCTCTGGTCTTTTGCGCCCATCTTTACGGAGCCCAGGTGCATTGGTTTGCACAGGCAGAGGTTGGCGATCATGGTACTGGTGATACCGATACACATTGCCCATGCCATCAGGATGAAGGCGTCTGCGCCTGCACTGTTGACATCTACGCCCAGTGCGGACAGCGCCAGGTTAGCTGCCATCAGCTCATATGTAACGGAACCCAGAACGGAAAGTCTGAACCAGCCGTAAGGCAGACCGATTACAACGGCAAGAGAAGCCAGGCCGGCACAGATTGCCAGGGATGGTACGATAGAGAAAGTCAGGGAAGACTTGACTACCGCGTTTACGATTTCCTTGCTGAGGCCGCATTTCAATGCGTGCTTTCTGCAAAGGAAGTAGTAGTACATCGTAATAACACCTACTAAGATAATACCGATAATGACCAGTGTCCACAGCAAACCGCTGTTGGAAATTTCTTTAAAAGTCATTTTGCATCTCCTTTCAAATATTAATTTTTTGATTGGCAAAATTCATTATAAAGCCTTGACCCGGTCAAGAGTCAAGAATTAATCAGAATATTTCATATAAAATATTGTATTTAATATGTGGAAAGAGAGGAAGAAAAGAACTGATTTTCCTTTTTCTTCCTCTCTTCAAATCTGTATTTTTCAACGGGTTTAGACGGAACGTCCTCCCCGCATCCGCAGTAATTTCTGCTGTATCGCTTTAGATGATCAGTCTGTTATCGGCACAAAGGTGCGGTAATAATCGATGGGATTGCCATGAATATACTGACTCATCAGATACTGGGTAAAATAATTGCCGTTTCGCGTCAGATGGTGCTCATCAATAAACTGACTGACCTTTTCCACAAATTCGTAATTGCTGTTTAAATATGCCGGTCCGATCGAATAGACGAAGCATGCCGGTCCGATCAGCCTGATCCTGTCGTGGGGAAAATCCGGACGCCGGCTGATCCCGTTGACATCCTCGCAGGTGATGACAAAATCAGCCTGCTCCCGCTTCTTTTTATCCAGAAAATCCTGATTGCATTCCAGCTGCTCGCCGTCGTCAGGAATATGAAGAGTCAGATAAGGTCTGAGCTCTGGATCCAGTTTTTGTAAAAAGGCCTTGGTCTCGGGAATCGAATCCTGGATATCGATCATCAGAAAGGTGACCGCCTCGGACGTAACGGCAGTCTGCTCCGCATCTTCCAGCATGGACTTCAGCATTCTGCTGTGGTTCTTCAGATTGTCTCTCGCACAGGTAAGACGGCGCAGCTCCTCCTCCAGAGCCGCACGGCGCTCCTCCACCTTTTCGTAGACTTCGTCCAGCGTAGAATTGCAAACGATCTCGCGAATGTCCTCCAGAGGAAAGCCCATATCCCGAAGCCGCATGATACAATCCATGTTGAATACATCTTCTCTGCAAAAGATCCTGTACTTATTCGCTTCGCTCTTCTTCGGTTCCAAAAGATCTTTTTTCGCATACAGCCGTATCGTATCTGCGGAAACATCAAACAGCTGAGTCAGAAAGCCTATCTGGTAATCCTTAAATTCAATTTTCATCTAACTCTCTCCCGTATAAACCGTCCCTGCAATCGTCCGGATCCTGCCAAACGCACATAGCAGTTTTACCTGCAGACAGAATCCTTTCACTACTTTAATATATACTATAAAGCTTTTTGGAAATTAACGCAATTTTATCCTGAAAATTTTTACGGGATTTGTATATTTATAAAAGGAAGATTTTTACGGAAGATCACAGCTTTCGCTCTTTTTTGCTGCCAAACCTCTGTGTCTTCAGTAAAATGCTGAGGGCATTCTCGTTTCTGAAAACACATACGATTACTTTCAGCACAGCCGACGTCAGCAAGACAGCCAGCGTTCCATAAAGCAGCATTACCAGTATGCGTAAATGCGGCGCTGCGCTCTGCATAAACTGTACGCCCATATCGACGACCAAATCAATAAATCCCATACGACCTCCGCCTCTGTCAATATATTTTTCTATTCACTAACAAGCATAGGCTTGCCCGTCTTCGGATTCTACCGCGCTAATGTTAAATCCCGATTAAATCTTCCGCACATCGACCGCACAGGTTTTACAGAAGTTTAACAGGAGACGGTTGTATCTTCGGCAGAAGGTGGTATATAATACCTGTAGACTAAGAAAGGAAGGAGGAAATACATGGAACAGCTCAGAGCAAAAAAAGGATTTATCTGTGATATGGACGGCGTGATCTACTGGGGCGGCCGGCTGCTTCCCGGTGTGAAGGAGTTTGTAGACTGGCTGTACAGAGAAAACAAGGAATTTCTCTTTCTGACCAACAACAGCGGTCAGACGCCTTTGGAACTGAAATTGAAGCTGCAGGCTATGGGGCTGGATATCGACGAAAGCCACTTCTATACCAGTGCCCTGGCTACCGCGAAATTCGTCAGTGAGCAGACCAGCCACTGCAGCGCTTATGTCATCGGTGAACCGGGACTGGTAGGCGCACTCTATCAGTGCGGCGTAGCGATTACCGACCGGGATCCGGACTATGTCATCGTCGGCGAGAGCCAAAACTACAACTACGAAGCGATCTGCAAGGCTGTCACACTGGTTCGCAGCGGCTCCAAGCTGATCGGCACCAATTCCGACCTGACAGGACCATCAAGCCGTGGAATCACTCCGGCATGCAGAGCGCTGATCTCCCCTATAGAAATGGCAACAGGAAAACAGGCCTACTTTGTCGGCAAGCCAAATCCCCTGATGATGAGAACCGGACTGCGTCTGCTGGGCGTGCATTCAGAAGATGCCGCAATGATCGGCGACCGCATGGATACGGACATCATCGGCGGCGTGGAAAGCGGACTGGATCCGATCCTGGTGCTGACCGGCGTAACGGACAGAAACGAGATCGACAAGTTCCCTTACCGGCCGCGTCTGATCTTAAACGGCGTAGGCGACATTCCGGACTGATCAGGCAGGTTCAAGGCGGCGGTAACGCGTTGACAAAATCTTTTGCAGGGTTTTGTCCGCACGATTACCGGTCATGTAGATCCCGCCTTTTTTTATTACCTTTTTTACTGTCTTCTTGTTCTGGCTGCCTTTTTCCCGGGGTTTCGGCCGGCGCGGCATCGTTCAGCATACCGGCAGTTGTCCCGGCAGCTATCCTGTCAATAAAGCAGTCCGCCTACCAGGACAAAGTAATCCGGAACTTTTCCCTCCTCCATCCAGAGCAGATCAATGCCCAGTAATCTGCTGGCCGTAAGTCCTACATTACCGCCTAAGTACTCGATCGAATAACGCATTTTATCCGGGAAGCGGCAAGGCTCTCCCGTCGTCTTGGTGCAGCCGTTTTCTCCGCAGATCTCGCAGCTGCCCGCGCTCAGGGATATGCTGCCGGGGCGTTTTTCTTCCATGGCATAAAGCTCTTCAGTCAGATCCGCCTTTACCTGTTTCATCAGATCCCGCCAATTTTCTTTATCCTCCTCTTCCAGGATCATTTTTTTGCCGATGACGTAAAGATGGTCGAATTTTTTCCAATAGTCCACCGGATCAAAATCGTAAGATGGACATGACCATTTCTGGTCAAAATCTTCGCACTGTCTGCAGCATTCCAGAAATTCCTCTACATTCACATAGTCGGTGATATAGGTTGCCATATCGACAGTTTTCTCATAGGTTTCTACTCTCATATTTTCAGTTTACCACAAATCTGGCGCCGACGGGAATATAAAGTATGTTTCCTCTGCAATCTCTGCGGCAATCTCCACGAAAAACATTCCTTTTGTCTCGCGTTTTATGATAAAATAAAATCAACAGAAAAAAATTGAAACAGAACGGAGAATATCATGGCTTTCGGTATATTTAAAAAGAAAAATCTGGCTGACGTCATCTTTATGAACGGTCATATCTTCACACAGGATGCAGAATATCCATGGGCAGGCGCCGTTGCCTGCAAGGAAGGAAAGGTTCTTGCCATCGGCGATTTTGAGGGCATGGATGAGCTTCGCACCGAAGAAACACAGATCATCGATCTGCACGAGCAGTATATGTTTCCCGGATTCATCGACGTACACGACACGCCGGTGCTAAAAACGTTCGAAGACCGTTATCTGGCCATCGATCCGGTATGGGATCTGGACACCGTCCTTGCCGCTGTCGCCGACTACGCGCAGGATGAAGAAAAACAGATCCTCTTTGCCTACGGCTACAATGAGCATATTCTTTCCGACTACGACGATGCCGAAGACGCGCACCGGCTCCTGGACGAGATCGAAAAAGACCGCCCGGTAGTCCTGCTGGGAATCAGCGGTGTGCACTGCTGGTTCAACTCTCTGGCTGCCGCTATGGTAGAGGAAAATGCCGAGTCCAACGGTCTGCAATACCTCTCTCCGGATTATGTGCTGAACCTGCTTTCTCCTTTCGATTTTGAGGAAATCGAGCAGCAGGTCGCACGAATTTCGGAAAACCTGTGCGAAAAAGGGTTCACTTCTGTGCTCAATCTCTATGCTCCGGACTACTTCGGCAATCTGTACCAGGACTGCCTCATCGCCATGGCAGGCGAAAATGAAGATATCCGTCAGCGTTTTACAGGAAGTCTCTTCGTCAACCGGCCGCTCAATCCGGAACTGATCCTGCACAAGCTTTCCGCCGGCAGGACGAGCTGCACCGAAATCGACGACCTCGTCCGTTATGATTTTCTGAAGCTGGAAGTCAGTGATGACCCGGATTTCTCTTTCTTTTCTCAGGAAGCACTCAATACCATCTGCCTGCTAAGCGCCGAAAAGGGGTTCCATATCCACCTGGACGCCCTGGATGCGCCGTCTGCGGAAAAAGCCCGCGCCGCTTTCCGTTATCTGCGGGAAAAAGGCTGCCGTAAAAATACTCTGGTTCTGGCGACCGATGCGCCTGCGGAAGCCGAAGACGGTCTGTGGATCGAAACCTGGCCGGTAGATTTTCTGAATCGTTCCGTCTTTGATCATTGCCGCACTGTACGCGAAGCCATCGACGAGCTGACCGTCAACGCGGCGGCAATTATCGGCCGGGAAAACGATCTGGGCTCCATAGAGCGCGGAAAACTGGCTGATTTTACGGTTTTCCGCGAAAATCCTCTCGACGGCGATCTGCGAAGCTTTTCCCGTATGCGCGCGTCTATGACCGTTCTGGACAGCCTGCCCGTCTACGATGAGGAGGCTGCGGCAGATGCAGAAATGTACGATTTACTTCTGTCTATGAGGTTATAATCGTTATAATCAGACCCATTCTATGTTATACTGATTATAGAGAAGAAAACGGAAAGGAGGCAGACATGAGAAACAGACGATCAGCTTATCTGGCGCTTTGCGCCGTCTTACTGGTATTTCTCTTTACCGCCGGCGGCTGCGGAAACGAACAGAAAGAAGAAACCAAAATCGTTAACCCGATCGAAATCACCATCAGCATCGATTATCCTGACAAGTCGGAGCTGGAAGATATTGTGGAGGTTCCATTTAAAATTGAAGAAGGCTCTACCGTTCTGGATGCCATGCAGCTCTACTGCAATGTCAACGAAATGGCGCTGACCGTGGAGACCACAGGCGCTTCTGTACAAGGCATCAGCGGCGTAGAAAACGGCGACTTTTTCGCCCAGAGAACCTGGCAGTACCAGATCAACGGCCAGCTGTGCAGCGAAAACGAAAGCGAAAAGGTGCTTGCGGACGGAGATGCGCTGCAGTGGGTCTATCAGAAATAATCTCCGCTGCCTCGTGTAACTTTCCTTCTTTTATTTTAAAACAAAGGAGCAGTAAAATTCCCAGTGACGAAACTGCACCTTTACCTGCAGAATTTTCTACACATAAAGAGAAAGTCTGTCTTCGGATCGTATCCGTAAACAGACTTTCCTGTCATTGCTCTTTATTTTACATTATAGACAAACTCCGCTCTCCTTTTGGAGCCATCCAGATGCCGTCCCATCGCCTCTTTGGCTTTTTCTGCGTCTCTGTGCTTTATAGCGTCCAAAATTTCTCTGTGTTCGTTAAACACTTCTTCCAGGCTGTCCTTGTCACTGAACAGCGCCTTTCGTGTCTGGCGGATATACTCCTTGTAGGAACGAAGCACCTGTGCCATGAACCGGCTTCCTGCCGCCGTATAGATCACATCGTGAAAATCCGTGTTGATCTCCATAACCTTCTGATCATCCCGGCGCTTCACATAGAACTCCATCAGATCGCTCTGCTCCTGAAGCTGGTTGATCTCCTCGTCGGTAATCCGTTCCACGGCCCATTCTACAGCCATTACCTCCAGCGCCTTACGTATCGCATAGATATCCTCGATGTCGCGCTTGGTAAAACCCTTGGCAAAACAGCCCCGGTTGGGTATGTAATCAATCAGCCCTTCACTCTCCAGCTGTTTGAATGCCTCCCGGATCGGCGTTCTGCTGACCTTGAGTTCTGTAGCGATCTGGTTTTCTTTGATCTTCTCTCCGATACGGTACTCTCCCTTCAGAATTCGATCCCGAATAATATCGGCGATCTCATCCGTCAAAGAAAAAGCGTGAGAAAAATTGCTGCTGCCGGACATAGTAAATGTGCTCCTTTGAAAATCAGTATCGTGACGGCCGTAGATCCTGCTGGCAGAATTCTGCCGTCAACATATTTATAGCACTATAAAATATGATTTTCAAGCACTTGCGTATGGAAATCGAAGTCTTTTATCTGCAGATAGTATTCTGCGGAATCGATCAGCGCTTTCATCGGGCAAAGACCGATAATTTCCGTCTGCGTTACCGAAACGCCATAACGTCTGGCTTCTGCCTTTACCAGCTCGGTGACCCGGTAAAGCGGCGTCTGCTCGTAATTGGTCATATTGATGGAAACCTGGGCGTACTTCTTCCCTGTCTCTTCATCATCGATCTCAAATCCCATAGCCTTGACGCAGTTCAGGCCGCCATCCTTTTCCCGGATGATCTTCGCGATATTTTTCGCAATCTGTACATCGTCCGTATTGAGATTCAGATTATACGCGATGAGCGGCGGTCTGGCGCCGACTGCAATAACGCCTGCCGTCGGATGGATTCTTCTGCCGCCGAAATCCGGTTCCCAATCCGGTTCCTGAACCTTTTCGGCCATTCCCTCAAACTGGCCTTTTCTGATTTTCACCAGGTTTTGCCGTTCCGGTCTTGTCGCCGAATATTCGTAAAGAAATACCGGTACGCCGGCTTCATCGGCAATGCGTGCGCCCACTTTCTTTGAAAGTTCGATGCAGTCCTCTGTGGTGCAGTCCTTGATCGCTAAAAACGGCATGACGTCTACTGCGCCCATTCTTGGATGCTCGCCGGTGTGCTTGGTCAGATCGATCAGCTCTGCGGCTTTTTTCACCAGTTTTACACTGGCCTCTTCCACACCCTTTGCATCACCGATATAGGTGATAACCGTACGGTTATGGCTTTCGTCTGAGCTGTAATTGAGCAGTGTGCATCCCGGCGTGGTACGAATCTGATCTACGCAGGCTTCGATCACGTCCTGTCTTCTGCCTTCACTGATATTAGGAATGCTTTCAATAATCTGTGCCATTTCTTTTTCCTCCGATTGAATTACTGATTTTTTCTTTCCGGCTTTTACCGGCGTCTGCCGGCAGCCTGATCTGTGTATTCTACAGACTGTTTGCTACCTGATCGTAAAGATCGTGGGCGACAGCGTCCGCTTCGTCGAACATTTTCTGTCCTTTCTCTGCGAAATGATCCGCCTTTGCCTGATCCTTCACGCCCGGGAGATTGATCTTTACATTGAGCCAGGCGCCTTTGATGCAGCCGGTCAGATTGAGCACCGACACGCCCAGATCGCTGGCGGCATTAGGATTCGACCTGCCGATCATGGACTTGGCCAGCATCAGCCCTTCGTAACCCAGCTCCATGGCGCGGAAAGGCACCTCGGTAGCTGCCAGGGTTCCCTCTGCAATGGCCTGTTTTCTTGCCGCTTTTTCCTCTTCGGTTCCCTTAGGCATCTTAAATGCCGCAGAAACCAGATTAAACGCCTCTGTATCCTTGTCTACCAGCTGAACCAGCTCTTCGTAAAGCGCTGCGCCTTTTTCCTTTGCGTCACTGCAGATCTGCTGATCATCGGCGTACTTTTCCTTTCCCAATGTCAGGTCGGCAACCATCATGAAAAGCGCCACTCCCTGCGCACCCGCAAGAGCGCTGACGGAACCGCCGCCAGGAGCCGGCGCGTCAGATCTCAGCACATTCAGATATTCCTTTACCTGCATATCGACTAACTTCATGCTATATACTCTCCTTTTTTTATCACTTGTTTTACCAGATTGGAACCGAAGCGATAGCAAAGCATCTCCATATCTTCTGCATTCCAGATGACCAGATCTGCCTGTTTGCCTTCCTCCAGCGTACCGATGCAGTCTCCGCGGTCGATCGCGCAGGCCGGATTAATGGTTACTGCGGTCAATACCTCTTCCGGCAGCATTCTGTATTTGATGCAGGCCAGATTCATGACAAACTGCAGATTCAGTGAAGGACACGATCCCGGATTGAAATCCGATGCCGCTGCCACCGGGATACCCATTTCGATCATCTTTCTCGCCGGAGCAAAATCGGCTCCCAGATAGAAGGATGTAGCCGGCAGGCACATCGCCGTAACGCCGCCTTCGGCCAGCGCCTCCAGTCCTTTCTCGTCGATGGAAATCAGATGCTCGCAACTGACGGCTCCCATTTCTCCGGCCAGCACACTGCCGCCGATCGCCTCGATCTCGTCAGCATGGATCTTCAGACCGAAGCCTAAAGCCTTTGCCCGCTCCAGATAGCGTCTGCTCTGCTCACAGTTGAAGACGGAATCCTCTGTAAAAACGTCGGCGAATTCGGCCAGGTTCTGCTCTCTGACTGCCGGCATCACGTCTTCACAGAGCATATCGATAAACGCGTCCGGATCTTCTTTATACTCGTCGGGAATGGCATGAGCGCCCATAAATGTAGATACGACATCCATCGGATGCTCTTCGTTGAGCTTCTTCAGCACCTGCAGCATCTTGATCTCGGTCTCGGCTTCCAGACCGTAGCCGCTTTTGGCTTCGCAGGCCGTAACACCAAAGGACAGCATTTCATCGAGAAAACCTCTGGTCTTGGTGTACAGTTCTTCAAAGGAGGCCGCCCTGGTCTTTCTGACTGTATCCAGGATTCCGCCGCCGGCCCGCAGGATATCCAGATATCCTGCGCCTTTCAGTTTCATGGGGATCTCGTGCTGCCGGTATCCGCCGAATACCATATGGGTATGTCCGTCCACAAGACCGGGGGTCACCAGTCTGCCTCCGGCGTCGATGACCCGGTCGGCGTTTTCCGCGCCCTGAGGCAGCTTTCCGCCATCCGTAATTTCGCGAATGAGCCCGTTCTCGATCACTATGGCGGCATCTTTCCGTTTCTGGTTCTCACCCTGCGCCTTGCCTTTATGGCTGAAACTGCCGACAGGTGTCTGCAGGATGCCTATATTTTTTACTAATAGTGCAGTCAAGGGAAAATCTCACCTTCTTTCCAGTAATATCTCTTTTGCTTTCCGATATTTTTCCCGCCGGCGCAAACGCTGTTCCTCGCTGACAGAAGGATTTCCTTCTATTCGGGTCTCGTCTGCGTTGTGTTCAAGATCCGCCAGCTTTACCGCCCGGGCTGCGGGATCCGCTTTCACCGCCCGCACATAGTCAAAGTAATCGACTTCCGGATCGTGGGTCAGCAGCCTCAGTGCCCGAATCACCTCATCGGGAAACTCTTCGGACAGCTCTTCTATGGTCATATCCGTATCTTCCACCACATCGTGAAGCAGAGCGACACAGATCGTCGTTTCGTCTGCCATCTGCTCTGCCAGATGGGCGGGATGAAAGATGTAGGGTACTCCGCTTTTGTCCCGCTGTCCATGATGCGCATTATATGCGATCTCCATGGCTTTTCTTGTTAACGGCGTATAGATCACCGGTTCCTGCCTTTCTTTTTCAGATGCGCTGACGGGAGTTTTCCGGGCGCGGAAGACCGTCTGGAAAATCCTTCGGAAAACCATCTGGAAGACCGCCGCCCTTCTCTCGCATAGATCCGCTTATTTCAAATATTTGTCTACCATTGCGCTGACCAGCTCATCGTCGGCCAGGTACGGCAGAGTGATATGTCCTTTTCCGGCATAGTTCTGGTTGTATTCGGCTGCCGTAGACAGGGCGTTTTCATTTCTGGCCCAGTTTCTTCTGGCTACGCCGCCCATGACATCCCACATCATTGCCGACTTGATGATCTCGTCCCCTCTTTCGCTTCCGTCGAGAAGAAGGCCGAAACCGCCGTTGATGGCCTTGCCGATGCCGACACCGCCGCCGTTATGCAGAGCGCA
>CALXJA010000119.1 GCA_944388465.1 uncultured Emergencia sp. | reverse complement strand
TGGTGGAGATGGCGAGAGTCGAACTCGCGTCCGAAAGCAATTCCACGGGACTTTCTCCGAGTGCAGCTGATAGTTTAGGTTTCGCCCCTCTGATCGCCTATCAGCAGGCTGCCAGAAGTGCTATCTCGTTGTTCCCCTGCGATACCGAGAACTCTCGCAAGGTTTTCCTGTATAGTCGATGCCAGATCTTCGGTCTACAGGTAAACCGAAGCTGACACGCACAGCGAAGGCTGATTAAGCAGCCATTGCCATTGGTGCGAAATTGTTGTTCTTTTTAGCGTTTATATTTAAACGGCCATTTTTAACGTAGACTTGGCGACTACGACTCGCTTATCCGGTTTCACTACCCCCGTCGAAACCTTTACATCCCCAGATTACTCTTTATAACTATATTACACATATTACAGGATTTTCACACTTTTGGCAACCGATAAAGGCAAAAAGTTTTTCCGCCAGCCATATGGCGTTTTCCTGCAGACAGGCAGGGAACATTTTCCGCAGAGGGCGCTACCACTTGTGTTTCATCGCCTGATCGATCTTTCTGGCAGCATCCTTTTTCGCCATATCGTCCCGCTTGTCGTAGTTCTTCTTGCCCCGAGCCACAGCGATCTCCAACTTCGCCCGTCCTTCCTCATTAATGTACATGGACAGCGGAACGATAGTCAGCCCCTTAAGCGTGGTATAGCCGATCAGCTTGCGGATCTCCTGCTTATGCAGCAGCAGCTTCCGCGGACGAAGCGGATCTGTGTTGAAGCGATTTCCATGTTCATACGGACTGATATTCATTCCATAGATGATCATCTCTCCATTTTCGATTTTGGCGTAACTCTCCTTGATGCTGACCTTTCCGCCCCGCACGGACTTGATCTCCGTACCGGTCAGAACAATCCCCGCCTCATAGACTTCTTCTATAAAATAATCGTGGCGCGCTTTTTTATTGTTAGCCACTATTTTTTTTTCTCTTTTTACCATTTATATATTACCTTTCCCTGTATCTGCTCTGTTTCTACCAGTCCTACGGTCTCACTGCGGCTGTCCGTACTTCCTGCCCGGTTATCGCCGAGGACGAAAACTTTTCCTTCTGGTATCACGATCTCCTGCATTTCTCCGCTGACACCTTCGGTAAAGACATAAGTTTCCGTCAATCTGTGATTGTTGACATACACATAGCCTCCGGTAATCATGATCCGATCTCCGGAAACCGCAATGACCCTTTTCATCATCAGCGCGCTTTCGCCGCTTAATGTATAGATCCGATTAGGAAACAACACGACATCGCCTTTTTCCGGTTCACTTCTCTGATAAGCAAAATTGCTGACCAGCACATGCTCGCCCTCCGCATAGGATGGCAGCATCGAATTATCCGTTACCCCGGTAACCTGAAATGCTGCGGTAATAAGCAGGCCTGCCCCTGTACCCAGCACGGCAGCGATAAAAAAGGCGATGATTTTTTTCATCTATAATGATCCCCCGATCTGCCCTGACAGACATTTAGTCAGGGATGCCGATTCTGTCAAACGGATAGATTCTGAAGACCACTTTTCCGACGATATCCTCCTCATGCACAAACCCGACCTCCAGGAAGCGGCTGTCGGTGCTGTGCAGCCGGTTGTCGCCCAGGCAGAAAACACGTCCTTCCGGCACCTCTACCGGATAAACCGTTCCATTGGTCGTGCCATCCTTCGTATAGCTTTCCTTCAATTCCTTTCCGTTTATGTAGACCTTGCCGTCTGTCACCTCCACCGTCTCGCCCGGCAATGCGATCACCCGTTTGATCAGTTTTTTATTTTCCCCGTTCTCATCTTTCATATGCGAGGTAAAAACAATGACATCCCCTCTCTGCGGGCTGTGGTCACCGCTATAAGCCTGTTTGCTGATCAGCAGATAATCGCTGCTTTTGAAGGTCGGTTCCATCGAGACCCCATATACGGTCGTCGGTACAACGAACTGCACGACGATCAAGGCCACAACCACCGCTGTCAGAATCGCTTTTAACCATTCTTTCACATTTTCTCTCATCTTTTTATCCCCCATCATGTCATTACCGCTTTAGGACGAAAACGGATTGCGGATCAATCCGAATTCACCGAACGGATAGAGCCGGAATACCACCTTGCCGACCATATCGTCGATATCGATACATCCTACATCCGACGATCTGCTGTCGATGCTGACTCGCCGGTTATCGCCCATACAGAAAACCTTGCCTTCCGGTATCACCAGACCCGTGATCTCGCCGGAGGTATAGCCTTCTTTCGTATAGTCCTCTTCGAGTTCTTCTCCATTTATGTATACCTTGCCGTCGGAAATATCGATGGTTTCTCCCGGCAGGCCGATGACCCTTTTGATCAACAGTTTCTCATCGCCGTTTTCCTGCACCAGTGAAGAATGGAACACAACCACATCTCCCCGCTTCGGCTCACTGAAACGATAGGACTGCTTGCTGACAAAAAGATAATCGTTTTCATAAAAATTCGGCTCCATGGAGCTTTCTTTAACGATCGTCGGTTTTATGAACTGTATCACTACCACAGCGATAACTATTGCAATGAGAATATCTTTGATCCACTCTTTCATAATCCTTGCTCCCCCTATTCATGTTGCGCGAAAATCTCGTCTTTTATTCTCCTGAAGTTCGCCGGCAGTTCGGCAGTGATGACTTTTCCGGAAAGCTCCGCAAGCAGCCCGCCGCATTGGCCAAAGACCAGCTTGTACGCATGCAGGAGCTGTGTATGCAGACCGTACCGCTCCATACGGCGGTTTGTTTCCGGATCTCCATATTTCTGATCGCCGATAATCGGATAACCCGCGCTGGACAGCTGGGCACGGATCTGATGCGTCCGTCCGGTCATAATGCGGACTTCTACCAGCGTATAACCGTTATCTCCGTACAGGGGGCGGACAATCGTTTCCATCAGCCTGCCCTCATCCGCTTCACTAAGCACGGAGATTCGGTTGCGTCTTTCGTCCTTTACCATCCTTGCCCGCAGGTAAAGGTTCTCTCGCAGCGAGCCCCGGACAATGGTCTGGTAATATTTGTCGATTCCGTCCCGCTGGCGGATCAGCTGATTCAGCGCCTGCAGAGCCGGATTGGTCTTTCCGAACAGTACCAGCCCCGTTGTATTGCGATCCAGCCGGTTCACCGGAGCCGGCGTAAACGTCTTCTCCAGACGTGGTTGAAATTCGCCCTGTTCGATCAGATAATCGATGACCTGGTTGGTCAGGTGATTTTTCTTTTCGGTCTTATCGCCGTGAGTCAGCAGTCCGAGAGGTTTTACCGCTGCCAGAATATTCTCATCCTCATAGGCAATGGAAAACTGCTTCTTTACCTTTTCTATCCGGCGTTTTTTGCAAAAAGCCGCCAGTCTCTCGTCGGCAATGTACAGGGTGACCACATCGCCTTTCTGCAAAAGATAATCCTCCCGGCATCGTTTCCCGTTTACCTTGACGTCTTTGCGGATCGCCTTGTATATATAGCTCAGCGGCGCATTTTCCAAGTACTTCCGAAGGAACTTGTCCAGCCTCTGCTTCTGCTCATTTTGCCCGATTTCTACGTTAACCATAGTTTTTATTATACAACATCGGCTGACGCAAAGCAAAATGTATTTGTCCTTTGCCTGAAAGTATGATAAATTATATATATATGGGAAGAAAAGGGGGAAAATATGAAAGGTCTGAAAGATTTCCTTTACGATAAAAATGATATTCTGATCGCGCTGCTGATTCTGGTTCTTGCCGCGTTTTTAATCGCCTGGCGCATGGATGTCATCATGGCTTATCCGGAAACTCTGGCTGAGCAGACCGACACCACGGATACCACAGAGGAAACGGCAGTCGGTTCGGAAGAGACGTCCGGCGGTACAGAAGGAACCTCTTCCGATCTATGGGAAAACGGCTCTCTGACGCAGTCCGTCACCGTTACCATTGAGGGCGGTTCTGCCACATCGGCTGTGCAGTCCCTGATTGACGCAGGTCTCTTTACATCCTACGAGGAATACACGCAGGTATGCGAAGCTGCCGGGTACGTGCCCGAGGCCATCAAGGCAACGACCTTTACCTTTGAAGCAGGCAGCACCCAGACAGATATCGCAAAACAGGTCACAGAATAAGCACTTTGCCTGTCGGCCAGATCCTTTTCCGGCAGAGCCGGCATACGGCTACATAAAAATGAATACGGACATCATTTTAAAAGCTCGATTATCTTTGCTAATCGGGCTTTTTGCTCGCCATTCATCATCGGCATCAGACTCTGCACCGCCGCAATCTGTTTCTCATAAGGTACATTACTGGCGTTTAATTTTTCTTTTAGCCGCATGATCTCGGAGACGATCTCTGCATCGCTTTTTTTCTCATAGGATTTTACTGCGGCAGCAGCCTCTTTTTTTCCTCCGGATATTCCCAGCTGATTTGCCAGTTCCATGATCGTTTTATCATCTAATTCCATCTGATCCCTCCTCTCTGCTATACTATATGCACCAATCCGCAGCATATTTCATAATATGCAGTACGACTTTCCCTGCTAAAGGCATGCGGAAAAAAGCAAGCACGCAGCGGCGCCGTTTTACCGGCCGCTGCGGCGAGAATCCGGAGGTACATATGCACAGTAATCCCATTCCGATCATTTTGCTGTTTCTTTTCCTTAAAAACCACCAAGGAATACAAATCCCGGCAATCAGCACTCTGCAGCTGGAATCCTTGCTGGACAACGCCCGTATGATGCTGAACGCTTACGACAAACTAAACGGGTTCATGCAGTCCGGATCCGCCTCTGTCCCGGACATGAAAAAAGTGATGGAAATCGTTGAAAAGCTGCCTCTATAGTGTATAATAATTGTGAGTATGAAATTCACAGGAGGTACAACAATGGCTCTCATCACCACAAAAGAAATGTTCGAGAAGGCGCTCAACAGCGATTATGCCATTGGCGCTTTTAATGTCAATAATATGGAAATCATCCAGGGCATCGTCGAGGCCGCACAGATCGAGCAGGCTCCTCTGATCCTTCAGGTCTCTGCCGGAGCCAGGAAATACGCCAGACCCGTCTATCTGACCAAGCTGGTTGAAGCCGCTATCGCCGATACCGGCGTGGATGTGGCGCTGCATCTGGATCACGGCGAGGATTTTGAAATATGTAAAAAGTGTGTGGACGACGGTTTTACTTCTGTCATGATCGATGGCTCCAAGTACCCGTTTGAAGAAAATATCCGGCTGACGAAGGAAGTCGTTGACTACGCCCACGATCATGGCGTAGTCGTCGAAGCCGAGTTGGGCAAACTGGCCGGCGTAGAGGACAATATCAAAGTAGACGCCAGATCGGCGACCTTTACCGACCCGGACGAAGCCGCCGAGTTTGTAGAAAGAACCGGCGTCGATTCTCTGGCCATCGCTATCGGCACCAGCCACGGCGCATACAAGTTCAAGGGCGAGCCTTACCTGGACTTCGACCGTCTGAAAACGATACACGCTCTGCTCCCGCACACGCCGCTGGTTCTTCATGGCGCTTCCTCCGTCCTGAAAGAGTTTGTCGACAGATGCAATCAGTACGGCGGAGAAATTCCGGGCGCGCAGGGTGTTCCGGAAGAGATGATCCGTGAAGCCGTGAAACACGGTATCTGCAAAGTCAACATCGATACCGACCTCCGTCTCGCCATGACCGCAGAAATCAGAAGAGTTCTGGCGGAAAACCCAGGGGAATTTGATCCGCGTAAATATCTTGGGCCGGGACGAGAGGCCATCACCCGCATGGTACAGCACAAGATCAGAGACATGCTGAACGCATCGGGAACGAGATAGATCTGTCACCATTATTTTTTCACATGACAAAAGCGGTTCGGTCAGCGGGCATATGCGCCTGCCGCTCCGAACCGCTTCTTTTTTGAATATTATTTATTTTTATTTATTTTTCCTTTTCATCGCGAACGACGCAGGCTGCCTCCACTCGGCTCTTAACATTCATCTTGCGGAAAATATTATAAATATGGGCTTTAACTGTGCTTTCGGATATAAATAATGTCTCCGCGATCTGCGTATTCGTTTTGCCGCTGTAAATCTCCCGCAGTATCTCCACCTCGCGTTTCGTCAGATCGCATCTCTCTTTGACGGCATCTAAGGCTTCATCCAGCGTGACCGCCGTCGGCGCTTCCACCAGATAGGATTGATAAAACTTGTTTTTATACAGCATCAGAATGTTGGCAATATTGATCACCAGCCAGTAAAAAATCGTCAGATCCATGATGTGTTCATTGGATTCACGAATCACCCCTGATTCGCTGATAAAATAACTCATATAGTTGACCGCCATGAAAAAGGTGATGATTCCTTTGTAGACACTGATTTTTCGGGGTTCATTGTTTTTTATCCCACTGTGTATGCAGCTCCAGCTGCCAATCAGCAGCAGGCCGATCAGCGGGACATCGATAATCAGTCTGATCCATTTTATCTCCAGGAAAAAGATAACCGCAGCCAGCCAGATCACCATATAAACAATGATAAAGATCCTGCCAAGCCTTACCGTCCAGCCGCAGGAATCATTTCCGCAGATATCCACCTGCACCTTCAGCCACAGCAAGACAAGAACCGCAATCAGACAGTCACCAATACTCAGCAGAATATTGCCGCTGGGTTGATTGATGATGTTGTCGCAATAATAAATAAAAAAATCATATACATTCATGACCAGCAACATAAGGATAAAAGCCTTCATGGCATCAAAGTGCTTATCTTTATCACCCTTACCTGCAAGCCATTGTATCGTCAGCGCGGATACCCCCAGCAGCAAAGTGAAAATATAGGAGAATACAATTACATGTTTCATACTGCATAGTCCTTTCACCGTTTACATCTGTTTATTTTACTACGGATCGATCCGAAAAGCCAGTAGAAAATGCGTCTGTTCTTTCCTCACAGCTGACATACCTTTCTATTTCTCATAATCAGATCAGTCCAGGGTGTGGTCGCCGATCAGACGATTTTTCATATCCCACAGCTTTTGCGAAAGATCGACATAATAAGTCTGCGGGTTCTCGAAACGCAAAGTTTCATCCCAGAGCGTATCCATCTGGCTCCGGCAATAGCTCTTGATCTCTTCGATATCCGGGCACGCATATACACACTCTCCCTGAGAAAAAATCTGCCGGCGGATATTCTCAGCACGGAAATTATACAGTTTCTTCTTCTTCCATACTGCGTTAGGATCGAAAATCTCATAGCCGTCGATTTCCGGAATTTCCTCGCCGTCTACGGTTATGACATCCGCCAGCGCTTTTCCGTTGGTCTTGTCAAAAAGACGGTAAAGGGTCTTGAATCCCGGATTCGTAATTTTTTCCACATTTTCGGAGATCTTGATCTTCGGAATGATCTCTCCGTCCTTTTCCAGCGCCGAAAGCTTGTATACACCGCCGAAGACCGGTTCGGATTTTGCCGTGATCAGACGTTCGCCCACGCCGAAGGAATCGATCTGGGCTCCCTCCAGGATAACATCCCGGATAATAAATTCATCCAGAGAGTTCGATACCGTAATGGTACAGTCCTGCAGACCGGCGTCATCCAGCATCTGACGGGCTTTCTTCGTCAGATAGGCGATATCTCCGCTGTCAATACGAATACCCATTTTCTGCGGCTTCATTTCTTTAAACACCTTTATTGCGGCCGGCACGCCGGACTTGATGACATTGTAGGTGTCTACCAGCAGCACGCAATTCTCCGGATAAATTTCCGCATACTTCTTAAAGGCCTCGTATTCGTCAGGGAACATCTGCACCCAGCTGTGCGCCATTGTCCCCAATGCCGTAATGCCGTAATCTCTGTCTGCGATAGTGCACGCCGTACCTGCACAGCCGCCGATATACGCTGCTCTAGCGCCAAAAACCGCAGCGGCAGTTCCGTGTGCCCGCCGGGTTCCGAATTCCATGACGGCGCGACCCTTTGCCGCTCTGACAATACGGCTGGCTTTTGTCGCGATCAGACTCTGATGATTAATGATCAAAAGCAGCATAGTTTCCACCAGTTGTGCCTGAATGACCGGCCCTCTGACCGTCAGGATCGGCTCGTGGGGAAAAATCGGCGTTCCTTCCGGCACAGCCCATACGTCGCAGGTAAAGCGAAAATTACGCAGATACTCAAGGAAAGCATCGCAGAAAATTCCCTTTCCTTTGAGAAATTCTATATCTTCTTCGGTAAATTTCAGATTGCTCAGATAGTCCACGACCTGTTCCAGTCCGGCCATGATCGCATAGCCGCCTCCGTCAGGGACTTTTCTGAAAAACATATCGAAATAGGCAATATCCTCTTTTAGTGCACCTGACTGAAAATAGCCGTTAGCCATCGTGATCTCGTAAAAATCGGTGAGCATCGTCAGGTTTTCATTTTTAATCATGAGATGATCTCCTTTTCTCCGTGCAAAAACATGCGGCACTGTTCGCTCCCGGTCGTGAAACGCCGCAGATCCGCTCCGCCTGCTTCCCGGAATGTGATACAACAAAATGCGGCCGGATCAAAGATTCGGGCATTCTTGGCATAAATTCCGCCTGTCAACTCGCTTCGCTCGTCGGGCAGAATATTATAGCTAAGTATTATACACTATTTTAGCATTTTCTTCAAGAATTGTCCGGTGTAGGAGGTTTCGCAGGCTGCGATATCTTCAGGAGTGCCGGTGGCGATAATCGTGCCGCCCCGGTCTCCGCCGTCAGGCCCCAGATCGATAACGTGATCCGCTCTCTTGATGACATCCAGATTGTGCTCGATGACGACTACGGTATTGCCCGCATCCGTCAGTTTGTCCAGTACCGACAGCAGTTTATCCACATCGGCAAAATGCAGGCCGGTCGTCGGTTCATCCAGGATATACAGTGTCTTTCCTGTGCTTCGTTTTGACAGCTCCGTTGCCAGCTTTACGCGCTGCGCTTCTCCGCCGGAAAGCTGTGTGGACGGCTGTCCCAGCTTGATATAGTCGAGTCCTACTTCATTCAGTGTATCCAGCTGGCGCTTGATCCCCGGCAGATTCTTAAAGAACTCCAGAGCCTCTGCCACGCTCATATTCAATACATCATAGATGCTCTTCCCTTTATACTTTACCTCCAGAGTCTCACGGTTATAGCGTTTTCCTTTGCATACCTCACAAGGGACATAGACGTCGGGAAGGAAATGCATCTCAATTTTAATAATGCCGTCGCCGCTGCAGGCTTCGCACCGGCCTCCCTTTACATTAAAGCTGAATCTGCCTTTTTCAAAGCCGCGGATCTTCGATTCCGGAAGAGAAGCAAACAGATCCCGGATATGGGTAAACATACCGGTATAGGTCGCCGGATTGGAACGAGGCGTTCTGCCGATAGGCGACTGATCGATATCGATGATTTTATCGATATTTTCCAGTCCCAGAATCTCATCATACTTGCCGGTTTCTTCCTTTGTCCTGTTGATGATCTTCGCCGCGCCCTTATACAGGATCTCATTGATCAGACTGCTCTTGCCCGATCCGGAAACGCCGGTCACGCAGACAAATTTTCCCAGAGGAATATCCACATCGATGTGCTTCAGATTATTCTCTGCCGCACCTTTAATGGTGATCCATTTACCATTTCCCTCTCTGCGGGTTTGTGGCACCCTGATCTGCTTTTTCCCGGAAAGATACTGGCCGGTGATCGATCGCGGTTCGGCCTTGATATCCTCCACGGTTCCCTGCGCAACCAGCTCTCCGCCGTAGATCCCGGCTCCCGGCCCGATGTCGATAATATGATCCGCAGCATACATCGTATCCTCATCGTGTTCAACCACCAGCAGCGTATTGCCCAGATCCGTCAGCTGCCGCAAAGTGTTCAGCAGTTTCTCATTGTCCTTCTGATGCAGACCGATGCTGGGTTCGTCGAGGATGTAAAGTACGCCCATCAGACTGGAACCGATCTGCGTCGCCAGGCGGATGCGCTGGGATTCGCCGCCGGAAAGGGTCCCGGACGAACGGGAAAGCGTCAGATAATCCAGTCCCACATTGATCAGAAACCGCAGCCGCTCTTTGATCTCCTTAATGATCTGCCGCCCAATGAGCTCTTCCTTTTCACTGAGTTTCAGGTGATCGATAAAATCGTACGCATCGCGAATAGACATATCCGAAAGCTCGGCGATATTTTTACCTCCTACGGTTACTGCCAGCACTTCCGGCTTCAGTCTTTTCCCCCTGCAGTCCGGACACGGCCGGGTGACCATGTACTTCTGCATTTTTTCCTTCATAAACTCCGAATGGGTTTCCCTGTATCGTCTCTCCACGTTATTGATCATTCCCTCAAAAGGATGATCTCTATGCGATACGGCTCCCGTGCTCCGGCTGGTGTAGGTGTATTTCAGATGGCGGTTTCCCGTACCGTAAAGCAGCTCCTGTTTAAAATCCTGCGGCAGGTCTTTATAGGGAACCGTAAGATCGACTCCGTGCTCCCGAGCCAGAGCATCGATCATCTGCCGGTAAAAGCCGGAGAACTCCATCGAGGCGAAGATCGTACCCAATGCGCCGTTGATGACGCTCTTGTCAGTCTTGATAATCAGTTCGGGGTCTATCTTCTGTGTAAAGCCCAGGCCGTTGCAGGAAGGGCAGGCGCCAAAGGGACTGTTGAAGGAAAACATCCGTGGCTCCAGTTCTTCAATGCTCACTCCGTGCTCCGGACAGGCCAATTTGGTAGAAAAGGTTTTTTCCATATTGAAATCCTGATCCATAAACTGCACGACCACCAGACCATCGCCCTGGTGCATGGCCAGCTCTGCTGCTTCTGCAATTCGGCTTTCCTGCCCCGGCCGGATGATGATACGGTCGATCACGATTTCGATGGTATGCTTGAACTTTTTGTCTAATTTGATCTCCTCTTCATTGATCAGACGAATCTCTCCATCGACTCTCACCCGGGTAAACCCTTCCCGGCGTATACGATCCAGGATTTTTTCGTGCTCGCCTTTTCTCTGCCTTACCACCGGCGCCATGACCATGATCTTTGTGCCTTCCGGAAATTCCATGATGGCATCCACCATCTGATCCACGGTCTGGCTGGTGATCGGTTTTCCGCAGACGGGACAGTGCGGCTGGCCGATCCTGGCATAAAGCAGACGGAGATAATCATGGATCTCCGTCACCGTACCGACTGTAGACCGCGGATTTTTACTCGTCGTTTTCTGATCGATGGAAATTGCCGGCGACAGCCCTTCGATCAGCTCCACATCCGGTTTGTCCATCTGCCCCAGAAACTGCCGGGCGTAGGAAGACAGGCTTTCTACATAGCGCCGCTGTCCCTCCGCGTAGATCGTATCAAATGCCAGCGAAGACTTTCCGGAACCGGAAAGTCCGGTAAGAACCACCAGCTTGTCCCTGGGAATGTTTACATCGATATGCTTCAGATTATTTTCATTAGCCCCTTTTATCCTAATCTCATTTTCCATGAAGTTTCCTCTTTCTCATTTTGCTTTTTTTATGCAAAAGGATGTACTACAATCTGACTCGATATTCGAAAATCTGGTCACGAAGCTGTGCCGCCCGCTCGAACTGTAGATCGGCAGCAGCCTGTTTCATTTCCTTCTCCAACTCTTTTACATATTCTTTCAATTCTTTTTGCGTCATTTCCAAAGGTTTCTTTCCTTTGAAACCTTCTTCTTCGGCAGGTCTTGTGGCTTCGATGACCTCGCGCACGGATTTCTGTACGCTCTTCGGCGTAATGCCGTGTTCTTTATTATAGCGATCCTGGATCCCCCGCCTTCTCTCGGTCTCTTCGATGGCCGACCGCATGGCTTTGCTGACCGCATCGGCATACATGATGACCCGGCCGTCTATGTTTCTTGCCGCCCGGCCTATAGTCTGGATCAGTGAGGTTTCAGTCCGCAGAAATCCTTCTTTGTCTGCATCAAGAATCGCGACCAGCGAGACCTCCGGTATATCCAATCCTTCTCTGAGCAGGTTGATCCCCACCAGCACATCAAATTCGCCCAAGCGAAGATCCCGGATAATTTCCAGTCGTTCCAGGGTATCAACTTCGGAGTGAAGATATCTGACACGGATCCCCGCTCCGGTCAGATAATCGGTCAGGCTTTCTGCCATTTTTTTAGTCAGTGTAGTAACGAAAGCCCGCTCGCCTTTTTCTGCCGTTTTCTTCAGCTCTCCGATCAGATCATCGATCTGCCCTTCGGTCTTTCTCACCTCGATCGGCGGATCGAGAAGCCCTGTCGGCCGTATGATCTGCTCCGCGGAGATCCCGCCGGCCATTTCTCTTTCGTATTCTGCCGGTGTGGCGCTGACGTAAATCGCCTGATTGACCAGCTGCTGAAATTCTTCAAATTTCAGTGGGCGGTTATCCAGAGCCGACGGAAGCCGGAATCCATATTCTACCAACGAGGTTTTTCGCGAACGGTCACCTGCGTACATGGCTCTCAGCTGCGGCAGCATGACATGGGATTCATCGATCAGCAGCAGAAAATCTTTCGGGAAATAATCCAGCAGGGTATAAGGACGGGTTCCCGGCGCTAATCCGTTGATATGCCGGGAATAGTTTTCTATTCCCTTGCAGGTGCCGATTTCTCTGAGCATCTCCATATCATAGCGGGTCCGCTGTTCAATCCGCTGTGCTTCCAGCAGCTTC
>CALXJA010000118.1 GCA_944388465.1 uncultured Emergencia sp. | reverse complement strand
GCTGCCAGTTGCTTTTCTTCTCTTCCGTATCTTTTCGTTGCCATTTTTACCTCCTCAAAGTGAACCATTGAATTAATTTATTTCATTCCGTCCACTTTAAGGGGTGCAGGCTAGTGTCACACGCCGCCTTGCTATGATACCTGAAAATAAAGAATATTACAAATTTGTTGGAATCGAGGTTGTCAGCGTTTCCAGTGTGTGGTACTATGACAGGGAAACGGGAGACGAAGTGAAGGTCTTTACGGATCCGCATTATTCAGTATTTGCAGAGCTGCATATTTCCGCAGAGGATATTGTCTTTGAAATCTGCGCTGACTATGGCAGTTCCTGTTTTTACGGTTATGAGGAGGAACGCGGCGTTACCGTGATCTGCGAGGAAGCACAGCAGATGCGTTATTTGGGAACGGCGGTTATTGCGCGGTAACGGGTACGGGCTCAGCGATGAGAGCCATGCAGCGGTCAGAGAGGAGAAAGATGAAAGCAGAGCAGACAAAAGGCTATCTGATGATTTTTATAGCCGGCACCCTTTGGTCTACCATCGGGGTTTTTATTAAAATTCTGCAGGGACTTGGCGCAGAATCCGGCACGATTGCGTTTCTGCGCATTGCAACCGGCGTCATCCCTCTCGGCCTTGTCCTTTTGTTCATGGGCGGGACGAGGCTGTTTCGCATTGATAAGAAAGGGCTGGCTGTATGTATGGCTATCGGCTTTCTCAGTCAGGCGCTGTTCAATATTGCTTATGCAGAGGCTGTGGTTCATGTCGGCATGGCGACCGGCGCGGTGCTGCTGTATACCTCGCCGATCTTTGTCAGCATCATGAGCGTGATTTTCTTTAAAGAGAAAATGACGCTTCTGAAGGTAAGCGCCATCGCCATCAATATTGCCGGTTGTGTACTGACGGTGACCGGCGGAAACTTTTCCGCTGTGCAGTTTTCGGTGTATGGCGTCGGTATGGGTGTTTTGGCAGGATTTTGCTATTCCCTGATGACGATCCTGGGTACGGTGACCAGTTCTTACAACCCGCTCACGATCATGTTTTACGGTTTTGCTTTCGGCGCGCTGGCGCTGTCGGTTTTCAGCGAACCATGGGGAAATCTGTCAGAAGCGGCCAGCCCGGCCTTGCTTCTGGCAGGGCTGCTGTATGCGCTGATTCCGACCATTGGCGCGTATTTCTTCTACATGAAAGGTCTTGCCCATCATCTGGAAACATCCAAGGTGCCGGTCGTCGCTTCGGTGGAAACCGTCTTTGCTGCGCTGATCGGCATTTTGGCGTTTGAAGAATCCATGAATGTCGTAAAGTTCATCGGTGTGGTGCTGGTGGTTGTCTCCATTGCGATGAGAAGCGGTTTATTTGCTGCTGAAGAGAAAGCGGTGTAACAGCGGATTGTGGGCCGCCGTTGTCCGTTTATCGTTTATCGCTTGCCGCTAATCATTTTCTCCGGGGATTTTTCCCTTTTCCTGCAATTTTCTGGCGGCGTAGACGGCAGGTGTGTCCAGCAGACTGGTGGCGATAAAAATGATATAGCTGGAAGCGCAGATGCTGATCAGCGTAGGCAGATCATAGGTGCCCCAAAATGCGCCGAAGGTGAAGAGAATCGTATTTAACAGCTGTGAAATCAGCGTTGCCGCGTTGTTGCGTATCCAAAGACCTTTTCGCGAATCACCGAAAATACGGGTAGTGCGTTTCCATATCGCGTGGTAGGCGAAGACGTCGAAGGCCTGTACGATGGCATATACAGCGAGACTGGTGAGCATCAGCCTCGGGGTATTGGAAAACACTTCCCGAATGGAAGGGGAAGCCCAGTCGCCGGCACTCGGTTCGTAGAGAAACCAGGACTGGCTGATGAGCAAAAAGAGGATGTTCACCGCGATACCGATTTTTACGGCTTTGCCGGCATACTTTTTTCCTCCGGTTTCGCTGAGGATATCGGTGACCAGAAAGGTCGAGGCAAAAAGAATGTTGCCCAGAGTCTGTTCCAGACCGAAAGCTTCGACCAGGATCAAGGCTTCGATATTGGCGCTGATGGCTGCAACAGCGGTCCAGATATACAGGCCGGTCCGGCCGAAAAGGCGGAAAAAAATCACTACTCCGCTGTAGAGTACAGCCAGGGTGCAGATGAGGACGATCTCGTTAGTCACGATTCTCACCTCCATTCAGACAGCCTCCTACGCCGAAGCCGGTGTTCTGCAGCAGGATATCCACCCGCGGTTCGTCTTTATACAGCGGAAAAAGTTCTTTTTTAAAAATATCGATCATCGCGGGATCCGGTTTGATCGGCGCGGTATTTTCTTCCATAATGTTGATACATACCCGCTCAAAAAAAGCAAGGCCTGTGCGGATATCTTTTTCCATAGATGCGCGGGTCTGACCGGGGAGGCCGAAAAGCAGGCAGCACTCGTCGTAAAAAGCGGCGATTTCGGCCGGCTCGACGCCGTCCATGCCTTTGACCAGGTAGGACTCGCGGAAAAGTGCGTCGAAGGTCTCTACACCGATCTTGAGTTTTACCGCGATATTCAGAGCGGAAAAATCCCGGCGCAGTCCGGCAATGGCTGCGCGGTCGTTCCAGTGGCACTCGAAGTGCAGCTGCTTTATCCCTTTATTCAGGCAGACGTCTTTGACGGCTGCCATCGTTGTTTCATCCAGATCGGTAAAGCTGCCGGAGTTGATAACCTCCAGCCGGCGGTACTTCCCCGTGACCTGGTTCAGCTGCTGCTGATTGAGTCGGAAGTTAGCCGCAGAATCGGAGCTGAAATCCAGATGATAGTCGCAAAACCGGCACCTGCGCCAGCGGCATCCGCTGCCCCGGAGCAGAACGATTTCGCGAGGATTCTTTTCCGTAATGACGGAATAACGGATCATGTCTTTTTCCATAGTTTTTACCATTCCTTTCGCTTCGCTCAAGGCACAAACAAGTCATGAAAAAAGTTGTGCCCCTCCACTCTTTGATTTATAATTCTTATAGGGAATAGCAATACACTACAGAGCACGGAAGGAGGAGT
>CALXJA010000117.1 GCA_944388465.1 uncultured Emergencia sp. | reverse complement strand
AGAGCAGTTTTCTTTTACCACATCGCCGTTGATGTTAAAGAACAGCACAGCGGTCTCGCCCCGCCCGGTGATCTGCACCGGCTCATTGAGGTTGATGATCTCCACCTGACCTTCTCCCAGGTTGTATCTGCCGGCGACAAATTCTAAGGTTATGGAGCCGTGCAGAACGTAAATCAGTCTGAGGTCACTGGATGTATGATAAAGGTATGGTTCTGATATTCGCCGCCGTAATGCGGCAAATTTGATTAAGCTGATCCACAAGTCTGTCCTTTCAAATTTATTAACTATATTTTATTTTCTGACAGCACCTTGTTCAATGCACATATTTATACTCTTCTTGTACATTGTTAACCAAATCAGAACGACTGAACGGTACAAAAAGAGAAAAAAACAGAGGTTTTGTTCCATATTACAAGATGAATTGTGTTTACGTTTAATATTAGTTTAAAACAAAAATGGGCAATCCGATTAAGGACTGCCCATTTATTCCGTTGATTATGTGATTTTTCCTACTATAGAGCACATGCTGTTTTCACAGGCAAAACGGTATGTCTTAGTAGAGCTTCGCTCCCGCCGGAATGTTGTCGTCCAGCAGCAGCAGATCAAGGCCTTCTTCTCCATCGTTTTCATAAACTGCGGAGATGATCATACCGCAGGAATCAATGCCCATCATTTTTCTCGGCGGCAGATTCGTAATCGCCACCAGTGTTTTGCCGATGAGTTCTTCCGGCTCATAATACTCGTGGATACCGCTGAGGATGACCCGATCCTCGCCGGTTCCGTCATTTAAAACGAATTTCAGCAGCTTCTTGCTCTTTGGAACGGCTTCACATTCTTTGACCTTCACTACCCGGAAATCCGACTTGCTGAAGGTTTCAAAATCCACCATGTCCGCAAACAACGGCTCAACCTTTACCTTGGAAAAGTCCGGCTTTTTCATGGCCTTCGGCGCTTCCTGCGCGGCCGCCTTCACTGCATCCTTTTTCTCCAGCGGTTTCATCGTGGGGAAGAGGATGATATCTCTGATGCTCGGGGAATCGGTCAGCAGCATGATGACTCTGTCGACACCCACACCCAGTCCGCCTGTCGGCGGCATTCCGACCTCGAGTGCGTTGACAAAATCCTTATCCATCGGATGCGCTTCGTCATCCTCGCCCAGATCCAGCTGTCTCTGCTGCTCCGCAAAACGCTCGTACTGATCGATCGGATCATTGAGCTCAGAAAATGCGTTTGCGATCTCCCAGCCGTTGATATAAGCTTCAAATCTCCTGGTTATGCGCGGATCCTGCGGATCTCTCTTGGACAGCGGCGAAACCTCCACCGGATGACCGATAACGAAGACCGGCCCATCGAGATAACCCGGCACATCCTCACAAAATTCCTCAAACATCTCCGCGATGATCTTTCCGCGGGTCCATTTGGCGACTTCTTCCTTGTCCATGCCCTTCTCGACGGCGGCACTGCGCGCTTCCTCATCGGTTTCAATCTTACCGAAATCCACGCCGGTAATCTCTTTGACGGCGTCTTCCATCTTGAGCCGTCTCCACGGCGGCGTTACATCGAAAGATTTTCCCTGGTAGGTGACGATCGGGCTGCCGTTGACCGCCATGGCCGCCTTATAGACGATCTGCTCCGTGATATCCATGACGCTTTCCATATTGCCGTAGGCCATATAGCACTCCATGTTGGTAAACTCAGGATTATGGTTTTTATCCATTCCTTCGTTTCGGAACATCTTGCCCATCTCGTAAACCCGGTCAAGTCCGCCGACAATGAGTCTCTTGAGATACAGCTCATTGGAAATTCTCAGCTTCATGTCCAGATCCAGCGTGTTGTGGTGAGTATTGAACGGTCTGGCGTTGGCGCCTCCGGCAATAACGGTGAGGATCGGCGTATCCACTTCGAGAAAGTCGTAGTCGTCCTCCAGGACGCTGCGGATCTCTTTGATGATCTGCGCTCTCTTAATGAATACGTCTTTGACCTCAGGATTAACGATCAGATCCACATATCTCTGGCGGTAACGCAGATCCGTATCCTTGAGTCCGTGCCATTTGTCCGGCAGAACCTGCAGCGATTTCGTCAGCAGCACGACCGTTTCCGCTTTGATGGAAACCTCGCCGTGTTTGGTTTTGAACACGGTTCCCTCAATGCCGACAATGTCGCCGATATCATAGGTCTTGAACCATTTGTATTCTTCCTCGCCTATGGCGTCCTTTCTTACGTAGCACTGGATACGCCCCTGCTTATCCTGAATGTCGATGAACGAAGCTTTTCCCATGTTGCGGAAAGCCATGATTCTTCCCGCGCAGGAAACTTCCTGATCTTCCATGGCATCGAAATTGTCCTTGATATCCATGCTGTGTGCGGTAACATTCCAGGTCTCGTTCAGAAACGGATTTCTGCCGGCCTGCTGCAGCTTCAGCAGCTTTTCCCTGCGGATCTGCCGCTGCTCATTGATCTTTTCTTCGGTAAGTTCCTCTTCCACTTCCGGATTCACGTTGATATTGTTTTCTTGTGTACTCATTCTCTATACCGTCCTCATTATCTGGAAATTTCTTCGATTTTATAGTGCAGCATTCCGTCAGGTACCAGGATCTCTACCACTTCGCCGATCTTCTTGCCCAGAAGACCCTGTCCGACCAGAGATTCGTTGGAGATTTTCGCCGGTGAAGCGAACGGATCCGCTTCTGTGGAGCCGACGATGATAAACTCCTGATCTTCTCCCGAATTCATCTCTTTTACTTTGACTTTGACACCGACGTTGACATAGTCGCCGGACACTTCATCCTCGGAAATGATCCTGGCATTCCGCAGCATATTCTCCAGCTTGTGGATCCGTTCCTCCAGCTCAGCCTGTTCGTTTTTCGCCGCGTCGTATTCCGCGTTTTCGGACAGGTCTCCGTAGGAAATAGCCTCTTTGAGTCTTTCTGAGACCTCTTTCCTTCTGACGGATACCAGTTCGTCTCTTTCTGCTTCCAGCTTATCATAACCCTCCTGGGTCAGAAGTATTTCTTCTGCCATATCAAAATCTCCTTTCATACGGTGTCGTATGCTTGCGTATTATACTCTAAACCTGTGTATTTGTCAATGTTTCTCCGGCTTTTGCACCGCGCTTCCCCTATTTCGTCTCTTCCTTGTTGGCGTCGACAAAACGCTTGATTTTTTTGCCGGTAGTCTTCTCAAAATCTTCCTTCCTGATCTTCACCTTTTTGATCTTTTTATAATAAGGAAGGTGTTCATTGATCTTGTCGATTTCTTCCCAGATCAGATCTCTGGCCTGTTCCTCGGTATAGCTTTCACCCAGCTTTTCTACGATTTCCTCGGCTTCCAGCGTTACGGTCGCTACAATAGACGTATCGTTGGAACCGTCGCTGCCTTCTTCGCCCCATACCATGCTTTCCGCGATGTACGGAACCTTGCTCAGGTGATACTCCAGCTCTTCCGGGAAAACGTTCTTACCGTTTTTGGTAATGATAACGTTTTTGTCTCTTCCGGTGATATAGATAAAGTTCTCGCTGTCTACATAGCCCAGGTCGCCGCTGTGGAACCAGCCGTCGACGAGTACCTTGTCCGTGGCTTCCTGGTTGTGGTAGTAGCCCATCATGACATTGTCGCCCTTAAAGCAGATCTCGCCAATGCCGTTTTCATCCTGATTGATGACTTTTACTTCCATGCCCGGGAGCAGATGACCCACGGAAGCATTGCGCATATCCTTCGGAACATCCGGATTTAACGCTGCCATCGGTGAACACTCCGTCAATCCATAGCCCTGAACCGATATTATTCCGATATCGTTGAAGAACTGCAGAATATCCGGATTGATGGCTGCGCCGCCGGAGATCAGGACACGCATCCTGCCGCCGAAGACCGCCAGTATTTCTTTGGTAAACGGCTTGCTGATATCCAGTCCGATCTTCTTGGTTCTGCGGTTCATGGAAAGAAGTCTCGTCAGAGTCTTTTCTTTTCCTTTCTGTTTTACATTTTTCCAGATCTTTTTATACAGGGTCTCGATGAGTACCGGCACGCCCAGCAGCATGGTCGGTCTGACTTCTTCCAAATTCTTTGTAATATACTTCAGTCCCTGGCAATACGCGATGGCTGCGCCCTTGTACAGCGGCATCAGGAACGCGCAGGTGCACTCGTAGGTATGATGTACCGGCAGCACGGAGAAGAAGATATCCCACGGGTTGACATTGAGGATCGTCGGTGCGGACATCAAGTCAAAGGCCAGATTCCAGTGAGACAGCATTACGCCCTTGGAAATGCCTGTGGTACCTGAGGTATAGAGCAGCACAGCCATTTTGTCGCCTTCGATCTCTGCATCCAGGAACTGACGGTCTCCCTGCGCCAGCTGTGCTTTTCCCTCTGCAATGAGTGCTTTCCAGGAGAGGACTTCGTCTGTATGCTCCGGCGCATCAAAGCTGATCAGCACATCTAACTGCGTTTTGCCGTCCGCTTTCATTTTTTTGAATACCGGTTCGAACTTCTTTCCGAAAATAACGCAGGAAACCTCTGCATCGATGATCAGATTTTCCAGTTCCTCTGCTGTCAGTTCCTTATCCAGCGGCACTGCGATGCCCGTACCGTTAAGGACAGCCAGATAGCTGGACTCCCACTGATAGCAGGTCTCGCCGATGATGCCGATCCGCTTGTGCTTCAGACCTCTGTTGATCAGCGCCGTTCCCAGTCCGTTGACATCGGCCAGCGCTTCTTTATAGGTGATCTGCGTATAAGGCTGATCTTTTTCAAATTTCTGCATAAACGCTACATTGTCGGCATAGAGGGCACAGCTCGACTCGAACATATCTTTAATATCTGTAATCGGCCGGCTGGTCCTGTATCTGACATATGGATCTGTAGTCTCTTCCAGCGCTTTTGCAAAGGCTTTCGCCCGTTTGACCTCTTTTTCTTTGATCTGCTGATAATCCATTCCATTCTCACTTTCTTCTGCAGTATGTCCGGTCTTATTCCCGTAGCGTTTGATCTTGCCGGTGGTCGTCTTATCGAATTCCTTTTCCCGGATATTGATCCGCTTTACGGCCTTGTAGCCCGGCATTTTCTTGTTGGCTTCATCGACGAGATCTTTGAAGAAATGATAGATCTGCCCGCTGTTCATCTCGCCCTGCTGCTCCTTGAGCAGCGCATAATTCGGATAGATGTCCGCGGTGACCATGACGTTGCCCACCTTTTCGTCGACTTTTCCGTAAACAAGAACCTCCTGGAAAAGCTCGTTTTCCATAAGAACAGCTTCGATCTCCTCCGGGAAGATGTTCTTTCCGCCCTTGGTGACGATCACGGTCTTTTTACGGCCGGTCAGATAAAGGAATCCGTCTTCGTCAAAGTACCCCAGGTCGCCGGTATACAGCCATCCGTCTTTCAGCACCTCTTCGGTTGCCTGCGGATTATCGTAATAGCCCAGCATTACGGACGGGCCTTTACAAACTACCTCTCCAATGCCGTCTTCGTCCGGCGAATCGATCCTGACCTCGGTTCCCGGCATCGGTTTGCCCACAGACGCCGCTTTGCTGTAGCGATCCTGGTTGACGGCGATGATCGGTGCGCACTCGCTCATGCCGTAGCCCTGGATCATCGGCAGACCCATGGCTTCGAAATCCTCAATGACCTTCGGATCGATGGCCGCGCCGCCGGCAATAAACAAGGTGATATTGTTGCCAAAGGACTGATGGATCGCCTTGAACAGTTTCTTCATCAGACGCGGATTATTGTAGAGTTTGAGCCTGCGGGACAGATCGATGGCCTTGCGCAGCTTTTCCGCCTCGCCGCGGCCCTCCGCCTGCTTCCACATGCCTTTGTACATTTTCTCAAAGACCAGCGGCACACCCAGCATGTAGTTGGCTTTGCACTCGTTCATGTTCTTCTGGATATATTTGATGCCTTCGCAGATCGCCACCGTTTTTCCCTGGTAGAAGGTCGTACAGATGGAGCAGGTCATCTCGTAGGCATGATGGATCGGCAGAATCGATAAAACGATGCCGTTCTCTTTAATATGAACCAGCTTTGACATATTATAGACATTAGAAACAATATTTCTGTGGGAAAGCATTACGCCTTTCGCCATGCCGGTAGTACCGGAAGTGAACATCAGTGTCGCCATCTGATCCGGATCGATCACGGCATCGACATAGTCGCGGATGCCTTCGCGGAGCAGCTTTCTGCCCTCTTCGATCAGCTTAGCCATGGACAGCACCTGCTCGCTGTGCTCTTCCTCCCCGATAGAGATGAAATACTGCAGATCATACCGTTCCTCAAAGAGCGCCTGAATGCTTTTTTCCGAGCGTTTGGTGTAAACCAGTGCGCTGGCTCCCGAACGGCGGATCAGATTCTTGATCTCCTCCGGCGGAAGATTTTTATCCAGAGGGACGATGACGCCGACGCCGCTGACCGTGGTAAAATACGTCAGAATCCACTGGTAGCAGCTTTCGCCGATGACCGCGATCTTTTTCCCCTGGAGACCCAGATCCAGAAGTCTGGTGCCCAGCGCTTCCAGCTCATCGCGAAATCTGTCATAGGTAACAGGCTGAAACGTGCCGCCCGGCCGGTCTTTCTGCAGGTAGGCAGCGTGATCTTTGTAAAGCTCCGTGCTTTTGAAGACCATGTCTTTGAGATCGGTAACCTCTCTGACCGGGTAATACATACCGTCATACTTTATATTGTTCATTTTCTTCTTTCCTTTTCTGTCTTGATGATAAAATCATTAATATAATATTTTAGCATTTTTTCAGGATATTCGCAACATCTGCGGAAAAGTTCCGGCAGGAATGGCAAGTGCAGATCTGCCTCTCTGAATTTTCTTTGGCAAAGACGCCGCCGGTGTTGTATAATATCTCCCGTAAATAAGATATCCCATCCGGCAGAATTCTACAGGAGGACAGTACGAAATGAAAAAGAAAATCTGTATTTTATATACGGGCGGCACCATCGGCATGGTTCCCACAGAAAACGGCTATGCACCGAAAAAGGGCTATTTTTATGATGCGATCGCATCCATACGTGATTTGAAAGAACCGGGAATGCCGGAATGGGAAATGCTGGAGTTTGATCCTCTTCTGGATTCGTCAAATATCGCCGTTAAACAATGGAATCAGATCGGCCGGGCTATTCAGGAGCATTATCATGAGTACGACGGCTTCGTCGTTCTTCACGGCACCGATACCATGGCCTACACCGCATCCGCGCTTTCTTTCATGCTGGAGGGACTGGACAAGCCTGTCATCCTCACCGGCTCACAGATCCCTCTGTGTCAGCTTCGCAGTGACGCCGGGGACAATCTGATCACTTCGGTATTTATTGCCGGTCAGGGACAGGTACGGGAGGTCTGTCTCTATTTTGGCGGCCGTCTCCTGCGGGGGAACCGCTCTACAAAATCTTCTGCCGACGGTCTGATCGCTTTTGCTTCTCCCAACTATCCGCCGCTGGCGGAAGCCGGTATCGACATCAAATATAATTACGATGTGATCAAACGGCCCGCGGAAAGCACCGGTTTTCGTCTCAGTGAATTCAGCCAGGTCTCCATCGGCGTACTCAAGGTTTTCCCCGGTATCCAGTTCCGTCTCTTTGAATCGATCATGACGGAAAGTCTCAAGGGCATTGTACTGGAAACCTTTGGCGCCGGCAATATCCCGGGATATGACGACGCACTGCTGCCGATCATCCGCAAGGCCTTTGATAACGGCACCATTGTCACGGTCTGCTCTCAATGTCAGCAGGGAACGGTAAAGCTGGGCGCTTACGCTACCAGCTCTGCGCTGACCCGCGCCGGTGCAGTCAGCGGCTACAATATGACGACGGAAGCCGCCGTAGCAAAGCTCTATTACCTGTTTAGCCAGGGACTGTCCAGGGATCGGATCAAAGAACTGATGGAAGAAAATCTGCGCGGAGAACTGACCAGATAAGATGCAGACGTTAGCTTTCTCGTAGATACCATGTCGTCGAAAGCCGATCGTTTCCGCCGGCCTTCTTTTTTATAATACTCTGAAATTTCCAGGTTCTAAGTACCAGGAAAGAAGAAAATACGCGATTTGCATAGTTCAAGTTTTTCCCTGCAAGCCGTGGCTTGTCAGCAATGACTTGTTATACCCAACTTTATACCCTATTGCGAAAAAAAGTACGCAGGGTATAAAATTTATACTCAACCTTATACCCAACCGCGAAAAAGCACAGGTTATAGGACAAAAAGTGTTGATGGAACCTAGTCCCAATAACTAGGGTACTCACTTGATTTATGAAATTCGCCCCACACAATTGCATCACCCCAACCGGGAATTGCATCAGACACCTTTCCCTGTCGGCTTATCTTCAATAATTCAGTAGCAGAAAGCGGCTCTGGACAGTGCATATAGCACCACCAGAAGACCGCTTTTATTCGTCTTTCAATTGATAGCCCCCTATGATTTCTTAGTATCTCTCTTAGTATCACATTTACTCCACCTTCGATTTGATTATTCGTTGATGGTATTTCCCCGATTTCATCTATCAAGTTCTTATCCAAATACGTGAACAGGTTCCCGTCCTTAATGAGCTTTAACGTTGATTTCTGCGCTTTAATCAATCGTTCATGAGTTGGCCTGCAATTTCCGTATTTGTCATATGTCATCTGGCTTAAAAAACTGTTGTATCTTCTCATCCAATCAATGAATTTTACTATCCATTCCCCTGCTTCTTCTTTACTGTTTACATGCAGCAAGTCTTTTGCAAGATTGTATAGTTCCAGTCCTGCTGCAGTCTTTGGCTTACTGGTTGTGTATCTTCTAATTTGACAGAAGGCATGAAAAGTACATCTCTGATGCTCGGCGTTCGGATACTACTACTCTTGGTTCCGCTATTCGAGATAAAAGCGATTTCCATGCTTCTGCATGTTCATATCTACACAGATACCAGCCTAGAACATATTCATCATCACAGCATATCAATATGCGTGCCTTCCGACCCAGATAAATCCCATCAACATAGAGTACATACCGTTTTGATTCTATCAGCGGAGGTATAGGCCAGATCTCCCAGAACCTTGATGTTTTTCTTCTAAACGTCCTGCCTCCACCGGGCATTTCCCGTTGAGTCTCTTTACTTAACAGCCAGTTTAAGAATATCTTTAACTGCTTTGATGAATTATCAATTTGTTGTGTAAATGTAACGGAACAGGTTTTACAGAGCCATCTCTGAGACCCGGATTTTGTTTTACCATTTCTAACACAATTA
>CALXJA010000116.1 GCA_944388465.1 uncultured Emergencia sp. | reverse complement strand
GGCGGTATCGCGCTGCTTTTAATCCTGGCTTATGCTCCCCCCGCTTTCGGATTTGCCGTGCCGGAGAGGGCGGCAATGCTCCTCTTTTTCCTCTGTATCCCGTTGGGAGCCATGGGGCTTATAAAGGTACTGACCTTCCGCGATTATTACGCAATCAACAAAGAATTGCTGGCAGGTCTGACCAGTCAGATGGACCGTACGGCGCAGACAAAGCTTGTAAAGCTGGCAAACGAAAAGAAAATATCCGCGGATACTTCCATTACCAGCAGCCGCAAGGGCTTTGAGTACCTGAATGAGCTGTTTATCAAAAGGCACAAAAAGATACTCTGGAACTCGACAAAGAAGATTTCCTATGTGTGCGCGTTCCTTGTCGTCGCCGTGCTGGCAGGAGTCTATCTGATGCCGGAAGAAAAAAGCGTCGTAAACAAAATCGTGATGACCTGGCTTCCGTACTTTGTGTTTATCATGTACGCCATCAACCGGGGCACAAACTTTACCCAGGCGCTTTTTATGAACTGCGATCACAGCCTGCTGACGTATTCTTTTTATAAGCAGCCGAACTTTATCCTGCGACTGTTTCAGATCCGCCTGCGGGAAATCATGAAGATCAACGCGGTCCCGGCGCTGGTGATCGGTATCGGGCTGGCGCTGATCCTGTTTGCCACCGGGGGAACGGACAATCCGCTGAACTATGTGGTGCTGATGGTTTCTATCCTGTGTATGAGTCTGTTTTTCTCGATACATTACCTGACGATTTACTATCTGCTCCAGCCTTACAATGCAGGGACGGAGTTGAAAAGCGGTACCTACCAGATTATAATGACAGTAACCTATGCCCTGTGTTTTGCGCTGATGAAGCTGCGAATGCCGATTCTGATATTCGGGGTTATGACGATCCTGTTCTGTGTGCTTTACAGCATTGTCGCCAGCGTTCTGGTATACCGCTTTGCGCCGAAAACCTTTCGGCTTAGAATATAGCGGGCCGATTTGGCTGACGGAAAATCCAGCGGCAGGATCGGAAAGTCCAAGGTGGCAATCTGCCCGAAATACGGCGAAGTCTCCGTCTAGGTGGAAAATGTAGAGAACCTTTGAACTGTCCTCACATTGTAAAATTCTATGCTGGTGGTAAGTTGGAAGTTGCGGGGCAAGACAAATGAAGTATGCTGAATATGGATTAACGAAAAATGAAACGGTTATTTTCTTACACGGTGGCGGATTAGCGCCATGGAATTACTGCGATATCGCAGAACAGCTCAAAGACAGATTTCACATCATTATCCCCGTTCTTGATGGACATAATGGAAGTGACACAGATTTTACGACAATTGAGAATAATGCTGATGAGATTATTCATTATGTTGACGAGAATTTCTGCGGAAATATCTTTATGATCTGTGGACTTTCTCTTGGAGGACAAATTCTTACAGAGATACTTGCAAAGCGGAAAGACATTTGCAGATATGCAATCATTGAAAGCACGCTTGTTATACCGATGAAAAGGACATATGCATTTATTCAACCGTTTTTTTCGATCTGTTATCCACTTATAAAAAAGCGTTGGTTTGCACGATTGCAGTTCAAAACACTGCATATCAAGGAAAATTTATTTGAGGATTATTATAAAGACAGCGCGGCAATATCAAAGGAAAATATGATAGCATTTCTAAAAGCTAATTCTGATTATAAACTCAAAGAAAGTATAAAAGAATCCCAGGCGAGAGTCCTTGTATTGGTAGGAAGCAAAGAATCAAAAATTATGAAGAAATCCGCTGAAATTATGTATGAACAAATTCCGAATGCATCATTGGAAGTTTTGCCGGGATATTATCATGGGGATTTGAGTATCAATCACGCCTTTGAGTACATTCAGAAAATAGATGATTTTATTTTAAAGGGATAGATTGATGGGGACAGGTATATGAGAAACTGAGCATCACGAATGAAGGCAGAATCCCAGAATGAAGGATATCTGACAATAACAGGCGGAAATTCCGCTCATACTTGACATGCCCAGTACGTATTGTTATATATAAACTAAAGGCTAAAAGCTCATAGAATCAGTCCACGATAAATAAGAATTGTTAGGAAAAGTATTTCAGGATGTAAATCATCGCTCTGACGAGATATACAGTCAGTCTGCGTATACAATGGAAGAGTTGGATCCGAATTTTATTTTAATGGCAGATAGTAAATTGTTGGATGCGGCTTATGAAAAATCTATGGAGGAGTTAGAAACTCGGATTGCGAAAAGGGATAAGCAAAATGACGAATAAAATCATTATGGATACGAATGTTGCTGCAAAAGCGGCGACTTCTGTAAAAGAATGTAAAGAGGAAGAGTTGAATCTTCAGCAAGAATGCATTCAGAACATCCTCCGATCATTGAGGCTTCAGATGCAAAGTGGCTGGGTTATAAAGATGTCTTTGAAGAATATGGAGTACATATTGAGTTTTTGGATCTGGAGTATGCGGAAAGGATGTATACTCGAAAAATTATAAATAAAAGCAATTATGCGATAAGATGATAAGGATGGCTGAACGAAACTTAAAACAGAATACAGCAGACCGCAGAAAACCCGGTATCTGCGTATCGCATTATTAAGGAATGGGTGGCCGCGCATCCTACGAACCGCAATTCATAAAAAGGAGGAACACCATGAAACAATGTATGGATTCGGCAAATCTGCACCGCAGACTTGCGAAAATCATCGGGCAGATCCAGGCCATTGATCGAATGATTGACGAAGATATTCCCTGTGAGGATATTCTTTCTCAGATCAACGCCGCGAAATCAGCCCTTAATAAGGCCGGTCAGGTTGTACTGGAAGGTCATATCAAACACTGTGTCCGCGACGGCATCCAGCATGGGGATGCGGACGCGACAATAGAGAAATTCACCAAAGCCGTAGAACGCTTTGCGAATATGCAGTAAAGAGATTTTGTAAAAGGCAGCCGTCGCGGCTGCTTTTTCTTTTCTGCCTTGACGAAAGATACGCCCATGGGTATAATGAGGGTATACCCCTATAGGTATAGAAAAGAGGCGGATTATGAAAAAGATAATTGAAAAAACAGAAGCTTTTTTGGAACTGGGCGGGATCAAAAAGGAAATCCTATTTCTCATTCTTGGCGGTCTTTCCCTCCTGATCAGTCTATTTGATCTGATTTCTCTCCCCTTTGACGCGGCGTGGGTCGCTATCCTCCTGTGCGGCGTGCCGATCCTTCTGGAGGCCGTGATCGGGCTTGTCACTGCTTTTGATATAAAAGCCGATGTACTGGTATCTTTGGCCTTGATCGCTTCCGTGTGCATTGGAGAGGATTTTGCAGCAGGCGAGGTGGCGTTCATCATGCAGCTCGGCGCGCTGCTGGAAGATCTGACGGTTGCGAAGGCAAGGGCCGGGATAGAGAAACTGGTACGCCTGACTCCCCGGACGGCCAGAGTGATCCTGGACGGGATGGAAAAAATCATCCCTGCCGAAAAGGTAAAGGTGGGAGATGTGATTCGTGTCCTGCCCGGAGAAACCGTTGCGGTGGACGGCAGGATTCTTTCCGGACAGACCTCGGTAAACCAGGCCGTGATGACAGGAGAATCGCTCCCGGTGGATAAAGCGCCGGGGGACGAGGTGTTTTCCGGTGCGGTGAATCAGTTCGGCGCTTTTGAAATGCAGGCCACGAAGGTGGGCGAAGACAGTTCCATTCAAAGAATGATTAAGCTGGTACAGTCCGCCGACGCGAGTAAAGCCAAAATCGTCGGGCTTGCGGACCGATGGGCTACCTGGATCGTCGTCATTGCCCTTTCTGCCGCCGGGCTTACCTGGATCTTCACCGGCGAAATCATTCGGGCAGTTACCATTCTTGTTGTGTTCTGTCCCTGCGCCCTGGTGCTGGCAACGCCTACCGCGATCATGGCGGCGATCGGCAATGCGACGCGCCACGGCTTCCTGGTTCGGGAAGGAGACGCCCTGGAGCGGCTTTCCGCAGTGACGAAGATGATGTTTGATAAAACAGGTACGCTTACCTACGGTACGCCTAAAGTGACCGCTGTAAAATCCGTATCGGATTACACGGAAGAAGAAATATATGCCTTTGCCGCCGCGGCCGAACAGCTGAGCGAGCATCCCCTTGGCAAAGCGATTGTCCGCTGTTACGGGAAAAAGCCTGTAGCCTGTGAAGACTTCCGGATGAAGCCCGGAGAAGGCGTTACCGCTTTCGTTGAGGGAAAATCGGTGAAAGCGGGAAACTGGAAACTTCTGAAGGGAGCAGCTGTCCCCGAAGAGATCGCAGATGAAACAGACGTCTATCTGAAGGAAGGAAGCGCCGTAATCTATCTTTCCGTTGAGGATACTCTTGCAGGATACCTTGTCCTTTCCGATACCATAAGGGAAGAAAGCAAAGATATGATTGCCGCGCTGGAGAGCGTCGGGGTCTGGCCGGTTCTTCTGACCGGAGACAATCCGAATGCCGCCGAAGCCATCGCCGGTCAGCTTGGAATCCGCGAGGTATATGCCGGCTGCCTGCCGGAGGACAAGCTGAACCAGATCGGGTCCTATCAGAAAAGAGGAAACGCAGTCTGCATGATCGGCGACGGGATCAACGATGCGCCCGCGCTGAAAAAAGCAGACGTCGGGATTGCCATGGGCGGTGTGGGAAGCGATATTGCGGTGGACGCCGCGGACATTGCCCTTGTGGAGGATGAGATCCGTGAACTTCCGCATTTATTGTCCCTCTCCAAACGAATGATGACCACCATTCGGGTGAATCTGACTTTTTCCATGGGACTGAATTTCCTTGCGATCGCCCTCGCCATAACAGGCTTTTTAGGGCCTGTGATCGGAGCCTTAGTCCACAACGCCGGCTCCGTTCTGGTTATCCTCAATTCCGCGCTGCTTTTGAACTGGAAAAAGAAAAGATAAGGATAGACAGAAAGACAAGAGGATGCTATAATTTCTCTGTAGGAACGAATCCTTTGGGCGTCCGCGCTGCAGGGGGAAACGATGAGACAGAGAGGAAAAGAGTAAGATGAAATGTTACAGAAAAGATTATCCAAGACCCCAGTTTGTCCGGGACAACTGGGAAAATCTGAATGGGATTTGGGATTTTTGTTTTGACGATAAAAACCTGGGGGAAAAAGAAAGATGGTATGAGTCTTTTCCGGGAGACCGTAAGATCCGGGTTCCTTTCACTTATGAGACAAAAGCCAGCGGAATTTGCGATCCCGCCATGCACAAAAGGGTCTGGTACAGAAGAGCGTTTCAGGCGGACGCCCTTAGGCTGGAAAACGAAAGATTTGTCCTTCATTTTGAGGGCTGTGATTTTGAAACCAAGGTCTGGGTGAACGGTCAGCTCGCAGGCTGCCACCGGGGCGGTTATGCCCGTTTTTCTTTTGATATAACAGAACT
>CALXJA010000115.1 GCA_944388465.1 uncultured Emergencia sp. | reverse complement strand
AAAGAGGAGTTTTCCACCTTTTGTATTTGCCAAAGCAGTGAGTTCATTAACAGCCAATGTTACACGCTCTTTTCTGTTAGCAGCATTAATCCATGATTTAAATTCTCACCTGATTCAATTATTTTTTCTAATTCTTTGATTTCCATCTTCATCCCTCAAAGGTAATAGGTCTATATATCTTATACTCACCATTTTACGAATATTATATCATACAATTATGCAAACCTAAAACCGATTTCATTCAGAGTTTTCTCTAATTTCTATCTTCTAAATTGATAATGTCCCTGACAGAAAGGGTATACACTCACTTTGATATTAAAGAGCTTGTGAATGTCATCAATAAAATTTAAAGAGACAGGCTCCTGCTTTTCTATTGCTGTTCATACTCTGCAAAATAATATGGCAATAGAAAAGAGATGCTCCCTTTGACGAAAGCATCTCTTATTCATACATCTTATTTTGTTGCATTTGTGTTGCATTTCTGTTACTTTTTGAACTGAATGTTGCTTCACACATGCCTTTCTAAAACTCCAAACCCCAGTAAAATACCGGTTTTTGAAATTCCAAGAAGTGGTAAGATTAACGCTTGGAGAACTGAGAAGCTCTTCTGGCCTTTTTCAAGCCGTACTTCTTTCTTTCCTTCATTCTCGGGTCTCTGGTCAGGAAACCAGCAGCCTTCAGCGGCGCTCTGTAAGCATCCTTGTCTGCCTGGCACAGCGCTCTTGCGATACCGTGTCTCAGCGCACCGGCCTGACCGGTGAATCCGCCGCCCTTAACGGTAGCGATAACGTCGAACTTGCCGTCACAGCCGGCAACCTCGAACGGGCGCTTTACTTCTCTCTTGAGGATTTCCATTCCAAAGTAATCGTTCAGATCCTTTTTGTTTACCGTAACTTTTCCAGTTCCAGGGATTAATCTGACTCTGGCAATGGAAGATTTTCTTCTACCGGTTCCTTGGTATTGTAATTTTGCCATCTTCTATTCCTCCCTTTCCCTAAATTTCTAAAGTTTCCGGCTTCTGTGCAGCATGTGCGTGCTCAGGACCTGCGTAAACCTTTAACTTCTTGAACATCTGTCTGCCCAGTTTGCCGTCAGGAAGCATGCCTTTTACCGCGTGCTTAATGATCTCTTCCGGCTTTCTGGCCTGGAGCTTTTCGAAGCTCTCTTCTCTGAGTCCGCCCGGATATCCGGTGTGTCTCTTGTAGATCTTCTCTTTTCTCTTTTTGCCGGTAACCTCTACCTTCTCGGCGTTGATGACGATGACGTAATCGCCGCAGTCAACGTGAGGTGTGTAAGTCGGCTTGTTCTTGCCTCTCAGAATCGAAGCGACTTCTGACGCCAGTCTTCCGAGAGTCTTTCCCTCTGCATCGACGACATACCATTTGCGTTCGACGTCTGCAGGTTTCGCAATGTAGGATTTCATCTCTTTTCCTTTCTACCTACTGGGATCGCCGTACCTTGAAACGCGATCGTTTTCGGTGCTGCCTACTGGGATCGGGCTTTTGCGCCGCGATTGTCTTCGGCATGACTAAAATTAACTTTAGCTTGCAGAGCTGCCGGACGCTGTGATCCTGCCCTGCAAATTCGGCTTGCGCGCTAAACGCAATGCAGAGATATTATACAGTCTTTTCACTGAAAAATCAACTGTTTTTTTCAGTAAAGCGATCCGCCTGCCATGATATGGTTCCAGGATTTTACTGCAGCTATACGATGCTGGATAACGTGCCGTGCAGTACGAATTTTATCCTTTCCCGTCATCCTTTAGTGGAAGACGACCAACTAAAAGAAAGTCTGACCGTAGCGAAAGACAAGATCAGCCATCTGAAAAACGGCAATGTGTATATCGGTAATGATTTCATCAACGAGGCCGTATTAAGAAAAGCCGACTGACCCCGCCGATCATTTTCTCGCCGTACTCCTGATAAAAAGAGATTTATTGATGAAAAAACACCTATCTCTTCCTTTTATGCCTGGATTTCCTCAAAAATCCACTGTAAATCTCGTTACAGTGGATTTTTCTTTTGTTTCTTTTCTTCTTCTTATAAAGCACGGATTTTGCCCCGAAGTACACCGTATGCTAAATTGATGTAAAACTCAACACATTTTTATCATCGGAGGTAATTCATGGATAACAACAAACTCTATAAACTGCTTTCTACAGAAGGGTACGGCGGTTTTAAACTCGACACGACACACTTCGTCAGCGAACTGGACTGCGACATGTGGATCATGCATCACGAAGAAAGCGGTGCAAGTATGATCTATATAGATTCACATGACGAGGAAAAAACATTCAGTCTGTCTTTCCGTCTTTCTCCGCGAGACGATACCGGCGTAGATCATATCATTGAACATACTTTACTCTGCGGATCAGATCGGTACAAGGTAAAGGACTGGGGCGGAGACGGACTGCTCAGTTCGTATCACGGTGCTTTTACCATGCGTGAATCATCCATGTATCCGGTTTCCTCTCCTGATGAAGCCAGCTTTCAGGAACTGGTTCGCATCTATACCGACGCAGTATTTTCCCCTCTGGCGCTGCACAGCGACTTGCCGATGAAACAAGAAGGCTGGCACTATCGGTATGACAGAGAAACCGATAAACTTTCTTATGGAGGAATCGTATATAATGAGATGCGGGCTTCCTATGAAATGCCGGAATTCATTCTGGCTGATGCCCAGGTACGCACAGCTTTTCCTGACACATCACTCGCTTTCAATGCAGGCGGAGATCCGGCTTCCATACCCGCGCTTACTTACGACGGTTTTCTGAGAGAATACAGACGGATCTTTACTGCTGATAACTGTTTGGGCTATGTGTATGGAAAAACCGAGCTTTCTAACATACTGGATATTCTCAGCGAAAATCTCCTCAAAGCCGGCCGCTCAGGAAAAGCGATCCGCATTGAAGGCGTTCCGTCAGCCGTTAAAGGTCTTACGCGAACCGAATACTATCCGCTTACGGATAAAAATACCTCTGCAGCCCGCGATTTTATCAGTTTCCATTGGATCATCCCACAGGATAGAGAAACCGTAGTCTATGCCCGAGTTCTCACAAATCTCATCAGACAGCGCCTTCTATCACTGGTTCCGGACAGCATGTCTACGCTGGAGTGCCTCACCGATCTTTACTGGCCTATGATCAACTTCGTTCTCAGAAATGTGCGAGAAGACCGGCTGGAGGAAATCAGCGATCTTCTGTCAGATCGTCTGCGTGAACTGGCTGCCAAAGGCTTTTCCGATGAGGAAATCAAGGTGGCTGTCGCTATGACCCGTTTCGCTTTCGACAGAGCGCTTATCTTCATTCCCCGCGGCGTAGACATCGGCATCAAGGTGACGACAGGATGGGCACATTACCGCTCACCTTGGGATCTTCTGGAATATACGTCCATACTGGACAGACTGGAAGCCGAGAAAACCCCGTCCGCTATTTTCACTTCTATGATAAGAGAGCTTCTGATCGATAATCCACAGTTCACCCGTCTGATTTTGAAAGCAGATCCTGAATTATCGGAAAAGCGAAGACAGAACGAGACGGAACGACTTTCTTCCGCCCGAAAAGAAATGCGTTCGGATGACATTTCTCGTATCATCGGAGAAGAACAGGAACTCTCCGCCTATCAGAACAGTCCGGATAAAAAGGAGTATCTCGATGCTCTCCCTAAGACAAAGCCCGAGACCCTTTCTGCTTCCGCACCGGTACTTTACCCGCGTGAGGTGGAGACAAGCTCCGGAAAGCTCCTGTTTTTGCCGGCAGACAGCAGCTCAGCGGTAATGACGCTTTACTACGATCTTTCGTCATTGCGCAAAGAGGAAATCGTTAATCTCGGTATTTTCTCTCAAATTTTTGGTCATACGGGCACAGAGACCATGGATTTCGATGCGACCAGACTCGCCATTTCCACCTACACAGATGACTTGTATTTCAGCACCGTCGTTAACGGACGGGACGATCGGCTTTACGGCAAGATCCAGTGGAAATTTCTCCCAAAACATATTGTAAATTCCCAGGAATTAGTACAAAAGATGCTTTGTCACGGAGATTACAGCCAGAAGGACAGGATATACGAAATTCTGAACCGTTATCTACAGTCTCGGGCGCAGGCCAAAGTGGATACCTCCAATCGGGTAAAAGCCCGCTGGTCTTCCGCCGCTTATTTAATGCAGTTCTTTTCCGGCCCTGAATTTGCAGATGCGCTGAATCACATTCTCACCCGCTTCGACGAATGCTGGCCTAAGCTCCGTGAGGATATACAGAAAATAGCCCAGAAACTGTTCGATGCTCCCGCTTCGTTGATCTCCCTGTGGTGCAGCATCGACAATCTGCAGAGCATCAAGGATAAGCTCCTGTTCAAAGCCGGAAATTTCCCGCAGACCAGATTCAGCGAAACGCTTCCCGAGGGCAATGAACTATTCGCCTGTGACGACAGTATGTATTTCATGTCATATGGCGGACCCGTCGCGGAAAGAACGGCTCCCCTGCTCGTTTCTGTAAGTCTTGCCCGCGGTTTCGCGTCGCGCCGTATCCGGGATATAGCCGGAGCTTACACGGTTTCGGTACTTCTATCGCCGGAAAACGACCTGGTCATGTCCACCGGCAGAGATCCGAACCTTGGCGCTACTCTGGAAAGCTTCGCACAGATTCCCGATTACCTGACTTCCGTTACAGCAGAAGAAGTGAGCAGCGCAATAATTGCCGCCGCTTCTGACTTCTACAAAAAGAACTCTCCGGGTATCTTCAGCGATCAAAATAGCCGCAGCGGCGAAAACAAATGCGATCTTGCCGTAAAGAATTACATAAACGGCATGACACCGGAAAAACAGCAGCAGCTCTGGGATGCTCTGAAATCCGTCAGCCCGGCAGATATTCGAAATTGTATTCCTGTGTGGAACAGCGTTCTTAACAAAAAATACTGTTGTGCCATCGCATCCCCTGCCGCACCGGGAGAGGAGGAATGGTTCCACAACTAAAACCATCACAAAAAACGAAGAACAGCCTGCACCGGCGATCTGTCATTCTCCGGTGCAGGCTGTTCTTTTTCTTTACTTCGTTAATATTTTACATCATCCTTTTTCAACGCTCTGTCTACGCATTTGCCTGCTGCGCAGCCTTTCTCGCTTCGACTTCCGCTCTCATCTCCGGAAGCTTTTTCTCAATGCGGTTAACATACAGCATCAGTAAGAATACGGCCACAAAGACCAGCATCTGAATCGTGATAGACAGATGGAAGAATGCATCCAGTACATTCTGCGGCTGCACTGCCGCATTAGGATCGAATTTCACCGCACCGATGACAATACCGGCAATGGAGGTTCCAAAGGCCAGACCGATCTTGGTTCCGATACCGTAGGCGCTCATGATGACGCTGGTATTCTTGTGGCCGGTCTTCCACTCGTTGTAGTCGATACAGTCCATGGTGACCTGCGGAAGCGCCGAGGTAACCGCCGCAGCGCCGATACCGATGATACAGCTCCAGACGATGTAATTGGTGACAGTCGGACAGCCGGTAATAAACATGATCAGATAACCGGCACCGGCAATGATGCTGCCCAGCATGGCCGTACCGGCATTGCCGAATTTCTTGTACAGCGGAACCAGCAGCAGTACCGGGATCAGTCCGGTAAAGGTAGATATGGTCGAAGAGATCGACATGGCGTTAGGATCGCCCAGGTTATATGTACAGAAGTAGATCATCTGATGGTCTTCTTTTCGCTGAAAACCGTCTCTGCTGTTTTTGCGTCCTCACCTGTGATATCCAGTTTATACAGAACCGTTCTTCCCTGCCAGCCGCCATGAAAGACCGCCGTTTTGCCGTCTTCGGTCAACTGCAGCTTTCCCAGTCCCCAGCCGCAAAAGGCGTTATACGGGAACTGCACGCACTGATAGCAGGTGTCTGACGGTGTGAATATCCTCTTTGCACCGCTGCCGTCAAGGGCGATCCGGTAAAGGTAAACCTCCGGATACGTCATCTCTTCTCCGTTCAGATCTGCATTTTCCGGCATATCCAGACAGCCGGCAATGACGGACTTTCCGTCCGGCGCCGCCACGGGACGCATAGGATTCGGATAGGAGACCAGCCACAGATCCTCGGTCAGTCTCTTCATTTC
>CALXJA010000114.1 GCA_944388465.1 uncultured Emergencia sp. | reverse complement strand
CCATCGTACGGGGAACCACCATTGCAAACCTGATCCGCATGCTGAAACAGGCCGGCGCCGGAAAGGTTCATGTCCGGATCAGTTCTCCGCCTTTTCTGTATCCCTGCTACTTCGGAACAGACGTTCCATCAAACCGGCAGCTGATCGCCTCCTCCCGCTCTATGGAAGAGATCCGGCAGCTGATCGGAGCCGATTCGCTGGGATATCTGCGGGTAGAAGATCTGAAAAGCATGGTCGATGATCTGCCCCTGTGCAGCGCCTGTTTTGACAATCAATATCCGATGGATATTCCTTCTATATAAACCAAAAACCTCTTGATTTCTCAAGAGGTTTTTTCATGCCGCAGACCGGAATCGAACCGGTACGAAGTTTAACCCTCGCAGGATTTTAAGTCCTGTGCGTCTGCCAGTTCCGCCACTGCGGCTCGCTATAAAAATAAAAAAATGGGACCTATAGGGCTCGAACCTATGACCCTCTGCTTGTAAGGCAGATGCTCTCCCAGCTGAGCTAAGATCCCATAAAAATAAACGACCCAGAAGGGACTCGAACCCTCGACCTCCGCCGTGACAGGGCGGCGCTCTAACCAACTGAGCCACTGGGCCATATTCTCAATATTTTGTTACCAATGGACCTTCGGGGACTCGAACCCAGGACCGACCGGTTATGAGCCGGTTGCTCTAACCAACTGAGCTAAAGGTCCATAAAGCCGATGATCGGACTCGAACCGATAACCTGCTGATTACAAATCAGCTGCTCTGCCAATTGAGCCACATCGGCACATTTTTATAATAATATATTGATGACTCCAAGGGGATTTGAACCCCTGTTACCGCCGTGAAAGGGCGGTGTCTTAACCGCTTGACCATGGAGCCCTGACTACGGAAATAACCGTGTCAACGAATGATATGATACCATACTCTGATGGATTTGGCAAGAGTTTTTTTTAAATTTATTCACGATTTATTAACTTTCTTGTCGCTTCTTTTTCCCCGAATCAATAATACCGCCACGTCATTCACGTTTGTGCCCGTTGGCCCGGTTACCACCAGTCCCTCACACCTTTTTAAAGCGGGATAAGCATCGTTTTGTCTCAATACATCGTGTATGTCTATGCCGTATCCTGTCAGTCTCTCCTTCGTCTTTCCGTCACAGAATCCGCCGGCTGCATCTGTCGGTCCATCGGTGCCGTCACTGCCCACACTGAATATCGCCACGTTATCCAACCCGGCGATTCCCTCCGCCGCGCCAAGAGCCAGCTCCTGATTTCTTCCGCCCTTTCCACGCCCGGTAAGGTGAACCACCGTCTCTCCGCCGGCGATAAACGCCAGATCTTCCCTGGTATTACAATGACTCCTGGCAATGGCGGCCAAAAAAGAGCCTGCCTCACGGGCTTCGCAAGTGAGCTGATCTGTCAGAATCAGCGGCCGATAGCCCAGTTTTTCACAGGCGCCGGCTGCAGCGGCGCAAAGCGCACGAACACTCCCCATAATGTGACTTTCCACATTGTCCAGAACTTTCGGCGTTTCCTGCCGTATATATTCCCCGGCTTTTTTGCTTAAGATCAGCCTATATTTTTCCGTGATTCCCACTGCCTGCGCGCAGGTACTGCTGTCCGGACAGACCGGGCCGGAAGCGATCATATCCAGAGGATCCCCCAAAATATCGCTCAACACGATGCTGTATACCCTGGCCGGCGCGCAGATCTTTGCAAATTTTCCACCTTTCACCGCAGACAACCGTTTACGAATCGTATTGATCTCCACGATATCCGCCCCGCAGGATAACAACTGTTGTGTGATATCCTGCAGTTCTGCATGCGAAATCAGCGGTTCTTCAAAAAGCGCAGATCCCCCTCCGGAAAGAAGAAACAGCACCTGATCTTCCATGCCAAGATCCTCTGCGAGACTGACGACTGCTCTGGTGGCTGCAAAAGAATTTTCATCCGGCACAGGGTGTCCCGCCTCATAGCAGATCATTTTCGGAATTTTCCCCTGTACATGACCGTATTTTGTAATCACAATGCCCTTTCGGATCTTATCGCCAAGATAACCGTAAGCGGCGTTTGCCATCTGCCAGGCCGCTTTCCCCACAGCGATTACATAAAGTGCCCCTGCTCGCCCTTTTCTTCCCGGCAGAAATTTTTCCTGCAGCGCTTTTCTGACCGCCTCATCCGGAAGCACCGCTTCGATAGAGGTTTTTATAATCTGATCTGCATCCTCTCTTAAACCGTTCATCTGCCGTCTTTTCCTCCCCGTCTGACTATTCCCATCCTATTTCCTTTTCTCCATCATATCATAAATATCCGAAAAAAGAACATAAACCTGCTTTATAAATAATACTATTTAGCCATTATATACTATTGACAATATATATACTATGTAGTACGATGTATATACCAATAAAACAGTAGTGAGGTGACCGCATGAACTTAAATAAATGGAGATCACAAATAATCCGTGGTACTTTGGAATACTGCATTTTGCTCATGCTGAATAAGAAAATATATTACGGATATGAGATTTTACAGGAATTGAGTAAGTACCCTATTATCGCTTCCACAGAAAGCACAGTATACCCTTTGCTAAGACGGCTGCAAAAAGAAAATTATCTGCAATCTACCTGGCAGGAATCCGCAGAGGGTTTGCCGCCGCGGAAATACTATTCCTTAACGCCAGAGGGTAAGGAATACCTGGACGCTATGAGCAATGAATGGGAAAATTTATTAAAAGCTATGTCTGATTTGAAAGGAGAATAAAAGTTATGAACGCTGCACTTGAAAAATATTTAAATACTGTTGATAAATGTTTAAAACCGCTTCCAGCTTCTGAAAGAGTGGATATTGTAAAAGAAATAAAAAGCTCCATTTTAGAAATGGAAAGTGACAATCTTACCACGGAACAAATTTTAGACAGATTAGGAAAGCCGAAAGACCTTGCAAAAGCATATTTGGGCGATTTACTTTCAAAAGAAAGCGGATTTAGCTGGAACAGATTTTTAACCGTTTGCGCATTTTACAGCATTGTCGGTCTTTCTGGAATGATTGTTATTCCCTACCTTGCGATTGTGGCTCCCGTGTTTATTGTCTGCGGTATTGTCAGTCCGATTTTAATGGCAATAAAAATGGCAGATTATATTTTAAACCTTGGCTTGCCATATATGGAGAATATGGGAGTTTTCATCGGTATAGTACCCTTAAACCCTATTGCAGAATTTGCAATTACACTTATTATTGGAGCATTACTCATTCTTGCCGGACGCGGCTGTTGGAAACTGTTAGTCAATTACTGCAAAAAAGTCAGCAAGACAAAATCTGATTTATCAATTTAACAGTTATAAAAAGAGGATAAGCCCTAAAAATATCATCCCCTAAAATATCATGGCTAATGTTCCAGCCACGATAAGAGCAAGACCCCAACCAGAACGGGCAGTAAGCTTCTCATGAAAGACCAGCCAGGAGAATGCCACCGTTACCAGAATACTCAGCTTATCAATGGGCACTACCACGCTGGCTAAACCGTCCTGTAAAGCACGGTAATAACAAAGCCAGGATGCTCCCGTCGCAAAACCAGACAGACAGATAAATGATAACTCTTTCACGGAAATTTCTCGTACTGCCTGGGCCTTGCCCGTTACCAACACCATGATCCACGCCATCACAAGCACAACAGCAGTACGAATAGCAGTACCCAGATTGGACTCTACTCCCTCGATCCCGATCTTACCTAAGATAGAGGTAAGACTGGCAAATATCGCTGAGCCAAATGCATAGAGCATCCAGCTCTTTCCCTGAACAGGCACACCATTCGTCTCCGCTTTTTTCTCAATCATCAGGAAGGTGCCGACACCAATCAGCAATACACCGATTCCCTGCAGCAATCCGATGGGTTCCCCAAGAAGCAGAAAGGCCAGCAGAATCGTGAGAACGATACTGGATTTGTCGATAGGAACAACCTTGTTGATATCGCCCAGTTGGAGAGCCTTAAAGTAGCAGAGCCAGGATACTCCTGTGGCTATCCCGACAGAATCAAAAATAAAAGAGTCTTTCCTCCAATCGCATCAATTTGATTCTGAGATCCCGTTATAAATACCATGATCCAGGAAAAGATAAGTACGATAATGGTGCGAATAGCGGTTGCCACGGTAGAATCCGTTTTCCGAATCCCAGATTTCGCAAGGATCGATGTGACACCAGCAAAAAATGCTGAACCAAATATAATCCTTAGAATTTTTCAGAAACTAAAATTAAAAAAGCCCGTAAACCTTAGATTTACGAGCTTTGTAAACTCCCCCTGTTGGACTCGAACCAACGACACTGCGGTTAACAGCCGCATGCTCTACCGACTGAGCTAAGGAGGATTACTTCTTCTTTTGAAGGATATACCTTCAAAACCGCATATACTGTAACATCCACTGCGCTTCGCTTTATAAGGAAGTTCGATCTCGCTTCGCTTCATCGAACGACCTTCCGACTACGATTCAGACTTCGTCTCCGACTC
>CALXJA010000113.1 GCA_944388465.1 uncultured Emergencia sp. | reverse complement strand
TCTGCATTGTGGTATTTCTTTCGATATTACGATATAATAAAAGACAGAAAAACCCGAAAAATCTGCGCATAAGAAGACCCTTTGCGTTCTCCGCGAAAATCGCACTGTCGACAGTTTATAATGTTTTCATAAATATTTTAATAATTTCAACAGGGCATAGAAGATTTTCCATGGTCATGATGCGTTTCGATTCAAAAATCTGTCCTTGACAATACGCATTTACGTCATCTATAGTATAGTCACTTAAAATTGAAGCTTCGCTGTTCAGACTGGACAGACAAAAAGGAGAAAAAAATGAATGACAATAAAACGATAACCGATATCAAGAACCGCCACAGTACCAGAGCATATAAAAAAACGCCTGTTCCACAGGACGTTCTCAAGGAAATCCTCGTTTCTGCCCTTTATGCGCCAAGCGGAAGCAATCATCGCCTGAGCAGATTTACCGCAGTCAAAAATCCCGAGATTCTGCAGCAGCTGAATCAGCTGGTCAAGAAAGCATTCTGCGAACTTCCGCAGGAGGGTTTGAACGCCTTTCAGCTGGCAGCAAAAAAACATTCCGCAAATGCCGCATATAACTTCTATTATGAGGCTCCGGTTCTGATCATCGCTTCCAACGAGCAGGAATATCCCAATGCCATGGCCGACTGTGCCGTAGCTCTGGAAAACATATTTTTAGCAGCGGAATCTTTTGGTTTGGGAACCTGCTGGATAAATCAGCTCCGGTGGCTGACGGATCATAAAGAGGTAAGGGAATTTCTCGCCGAATTGGGTATCCCGGAGAATCATATGATCTGCGGCGCTGCCGCACTGGGATATTCGGATGAAAAGACAAAAAATAGAAGTGAGAGATTATACGATATAATAAGTATTATAGAATAATAGAGCAGTATTCAGGAATCATTCTGCCCGGCGCGGCGGTTCTTCCTGCAAATCAGCAAAAACCGCCGCGGCGGCTGCCCTCCGCCTGCCGGGAAAATACGGCAAGAGGTGCAAGCCGCAGACGGCGGTCAACCTTCTGCGCTTCCGGCTAAGCCTTACCGGAAACCACCAGAAACGGATTTTCTCCGCCTTCGATATACCGCTTCGCGCCGATAATCGAGTTTTCCGCCATATTGGCTACGGCCTCATCGGTATAGAAGGCCATATGAGAAGTAACGATGACGTTGGCATAGGAGCGGAGAATCGCAAGACGCGGATTGTTCAGCGGCTGTCCCATGCGGTCGAAATAGTACAGGCCGCTTTCATGCTCCACCACGTCAAGACAGGCGAAGCCGATCTTTTCACTTTCTATGCCGCGAATCAACGCGTCGCTGTCGATCAGCGAACCTCTGGCACAGTTGACGATGCCTGCGCCCGGTTTCATCTTCTCAATAGCCGCATCATCGATCATGTGATAGCTTTCTGCCGTGGCCGGCGCGTGCAGCGTAATGATGTCGCTTTCCTCAAAGATAGTCTGCAGATCCACATAAGCAGCGTATTTCTTCACTTCCTCTTTTTCGTACAGGTCATTGGCGATGATCCGGCAGCCGAACCCGCTCAGATTCCGGATAACCGTTTCTCCGATCCGACCGGTGCCGATGACGCCGACCGTGCAGTCGCAGAGCTCTCTGGCCAGCTTTCCCCGCAGGGTGAAATCCTGTACGTCTGCTCTCTGCATGATATGCTTGATCTTCCGCAGGCCCATCAGAATCATCATGATCGTATAATCCGCTACGCTGGCCGGCGAATAGGTCACGTTGGTCACGCCTATGCCCAGAGAAGCAGCGTATTCCGCATCGATATGGTCATAGCCGATGGTTCTTGTGGAAATGCAGCGGACGCCGATCTCGTGAAACCGGCGGATCATTTCCCGGTCGATCACCGTCGTGATGATGTCCACGGCGTCATAGCCCGCAGCCAGATCGACATTCTCAAGGGAAGGCGTCTGCGTGGTATAGCCGTATTCCACGCCGTATTTCTCACAGAACTGATCGAAAAAAGGTTTTTCGTCAAATTCTCTCATACTGTATACAAATAGTTTCATCCTTTGTTCACCTCGCTTGTCTCTACCCTTATATCCTATCACATTTTCATCGGTTTCCCCATTTTTTTTGCAGCAAAAGCGCCGCAAAATCATCGCTCATGAAGATCTTGCGGCGCTTTTGTCCTTCTTTTCCCGATAAGTGAAGCCTTACAGCTTGCTCATCACATAATCTGCGTATTCTCTGCAGGTCGCGCCGTCAGCAAAGCCGGTCACAACTACGGCTTTTTCTTCCTCGCCGCACAGCTTCAATACAGCAGCCAGCTTATCTGCTTTTTCAGTAAAACCGATATGGCGGATCATCATCTCTGCCGCCTTGAAAATGCTGGATGGATTGGCATAGTCGGCAAGACCTTCCTCGATCATTCGCGGAGCGCTGCCATGTATGGCTTCAAACATAGCGTACTGATCGCCTATGTTCGCGCTTCCTGCTGTGCCTACGCCGCCCTGGATCTCTGCGGCTTCATCCGTGATAATATCGCCGTACAGATTCGGCAGAACGAAGACCTGAAAACGATTGCGGATATCCCGGTTGACCAGATTTGCCGTCATGATATCGATGTACCAGTCCTCCGCCTCGATGCCCGGATAATCCTCTGCGACCTCATGACAGATCCGGGTAAAACTGCCGTCGGTCTTCTTCATGATGTTCGCCTTCGTCACGATGGCGACACTGGTTTTTCCGTTAGCTCTGGCGTAATCGAAAGCGGCTCTTGCAATTCTGCGGGTTCCACATTCCGTTGTCACCTTGAAATCCATGGAAAGTTCACCGGGAACCTCTATCCCGCGGCTGCCCAGCACGTATTCTCCTTCGGTGTTCTCCCGGTAAAAAATCCAGTCGATGCCCTCCTCCGGCACCTGTACCGGCCGCACATTGGCATAAAGATCCAGCTCCCGCCGCAATGTAACGTTAGCGCTTTCCAGACTGCCGCCCTTAGGCGTGGTGGTCGGTCCCTTCAGCAGGAC
>CALXJA010000112.1 GCA_944388465.1 uncultured Emergencia sp. | reverse complement strand
TTTTACTGCTTTCCGCCACGCTCTGAAAGGTCTCCCTTTCCGTCAAAAAATCGCTGAAATCGTCCAGTCCGTTCAGCAGGCTGTACAAAAGAGCGGCAGCCTCACCGGTGTCGATTTCTCCAACGAGCCCCTGCTGCTGAAAATACTGCAGATCCTCTTCGATCATGGAAAGAATCTGTTTCTGGTAATCCTGAAACAGACGTCTGGCTTCTTCATCACGCAGAGCCAGGTTCCGGCAGGTAAAAAACACCCTGGCCTCCGCCTCAAATTCTTCTGCCGGCGGCAATGGACCAAACAGCGTATCGAGATAGTTCTGCAGCTGCTGCGCCGGATCGCCGATAGTTTTGTCGATCCCGGGATAAGAGAACTCCAGGCATCTGTCTAAAACATAACTGATCATCTCTCTGACCAGAGTATCGCGGTTCTGAAAATAGTAAATGACCAGACTGGATGGGATCTGCAGATGCTTAGCCAGCTTCGCAATCGAAATATTCTCAAGTCCGTATTCTGCAATCATTTTGCTGAAGCCTTTGAGTATTTCCTTTTTTTTCATCTGATACTGCTCATCGTTTCGCGTTTTCACTCTTTCACCCCATCTTCAAGATTCTTTACAGCAATCATTCTGCTCCGATTATAACACATCCGGCAGAGAAAAGACCAGCGTATTCTCAGCACAAATACAGGCAAGTGAAAAAGAGGCCGCTGCGCTCTCTGTCATAACAGAGCTGCAGCGGCCTCCCTTTCGATCAACGTCTTCTTAACGAATGCGGCTCAGGCCGCTTTTCGATTAATAATTCTCCGCCTTGATCTGGAAGTAAGCCTGCGCGTGTTTACATACCGGGCAGATTTCCGGCGCTTCTTTTCCCACTACCTGATGTCCGCAGTTGCTGCACTGCCAAAGCACCTCTTCGTCTCTTGCGAAGACTTTGCCTTCTTTGATGTTCTGCGCCAGCTTCTTGTATCTTTCCTCATGCTCCTTTTCGATAGCCGCAACGCCTTCCATCTGGGCGGCAATTTCCGGGAAGCCTTCTTCTCTGGCTGTCTTAGCCATTTCCGCATACATTTCTGTCCATTCGTAATTTTCGCCTTCTGCCGCAGCCAGCAGATTTTCCTCTGTTGTGCCGATGCCTACAGCCAGCTTGAACCAGAGCTCAGCATGTTCCTTCTCGTTAGCTGCCGTTTCTTCAAAGATCTTCTGGATCTGTACATATCCGTCTTTCTTTGCTTTGGAAGCATAGTAAGTGTATTTGTTTCTGGCCTGAGATTCTCCGGCAAAGGCGATCATTAAATTCTCCAGAGTTTTCGTTCCTTTTAAATCCTTCATGATTTCTCCTCCTGTTTTACTTTTGCATTGTTTTCTCAGCTTTTCCGGCAGCCGCACAGTGTTCGCAGACGCCGCTGAGCAATGTTGTGCTGACGGTGACTTCCTCGGCCTCCAGAGCAAAGGCGTCCTTGATCATCTGCCGCAGCTTTTCTTCCGTCTGTGGTGTCTTCATCGACAGATCGATCAGTCTGCCGCACTTCTTGCATTGCAGATGATAATGCTGTGAAATGTTGCCGTCAAACCGGTCTGCACCGCCCGCTCCGGCAATCTTCCCGATCTCACCCTTGTCAGAAAGTGCGTTGAGATTGCGGTAAACCGTTGCGATACCAATAGAAGGCATTTCTTTGCGAGCTTGCTCATATACCCACTCTGCAGTAGGATGGACAGGATTTGAGCGGACGATATCCAAGATCAGGCTGCGCTGCTTTGAGTATCTCATCTTCTCTCACCTCTCGCAATAATGATATCGATTATCATTATTATAATTCTCTATTTCCAAATTGTCAAGCCGTATTTTCTTTCTTTACCGTGTTTACTTTTTTAAAAAAATGGTATACTTATTATAAGTACGTTTCCCATAGCGAGATCGTCACTATAGAAAATCATTTAAGGAAAAACGGAGGTAAACAGAATGGTAAAGCTCTATAAATGCGCGCACTGCGGTAATATCGTAGAAATGGTAGAAGACAAGGGAGTAAAACCGGTATGCTGCGGCGAACCGATGACGCTGCTGGATCCGAATACAACGGATGCCGCTACAGAAAAACATGTTCCGGTCGTTGCTGCAGATGGCCGCAAAGTAACCGTAGAAGTCGGCAGCGTTCCGCACCCGATGATGGAAGAGCATCATATCGCTTTCATTATCCTGGAGACAGATAAGGGTGTTCAGAAAAAGTATCTGAACCCGACGGGAGAGCCGAAGGCTGAATTTGTCCTGGCCGAAGGCGAATCCGCCGTCGCCGCGTATGAATACTGTAATCTTCACGGATTCTGGAAGGCCGATATCAAATAGACACAAGCAAAAATCAGCCGCGCAGCTTCACCGCGCCGGCTGATTTTTTATTTTCTTTATCTGTTTTAATCGACGAAAATACTTCCGCCGATAAACTCGCGGATGATCGAATTATTGACAATGATACTGTCATCCTCGATTGTTCGGAAAAACCGCAGAAATTTCAGCATGCGGATCGCTTCCGCGTACTCCGGCTCCTGCGGCGTGATCTGTCTCAGCAGCGGCTCCGCATATTTTTTCAGTACTGCGATCTCATAGACATGATAGGAATTAAACAGTACATCTGCTTCCCCACTATACGGAAAAATATTCCGATCCTCGCCCTCTCTGACCTTCGGCCAGCTGCTGATGGTGCTCTGGGCATTATGTCCCCGATAGAGATTATCCCGAACCATACGCCGGAGCATACGTTCATCGGTGGTCGGAATCCGATTGTGCGCATCAATGTTCAGCTGCGTCAGCGGACTGATATAAATCTTGAATTTTTCTTCTTTGGGGATATACGCCGTCAGCTTCTCGTTGAGCGCATGTATGCCTTCGATGACGATAGGCTGATCCTGCCTGATTGAGGTGATCCGTTTTCCGAACTGTTTATGTCCGGTCATGAAGTCAAAGGTCGGCAGATCAACTTGCTTTCCGTTTAGCAGATCGTTCATATTGTCGTTGAAAAGGCGGATATCCAGCGCCCGCAGATTTTCAAAATCCTTTTCCCCGTTTTCATCAAGAGGCGTATCCTCTCTTTCCAGGAAGTAATCGTCCGTTCCCATGTAGAGCGGATCCAGACCGTTTACCTTGAGCTGAATACAGAGTCTGCGGGCAAAAGTCGTCTTGCCGGAGGACGATGGTCCTGCAATCAGTACGATGCGCTTGTGCTGCCGTTTGATTTTATCGGCAATTTCGGCAATCTTCTTTTCGTGAAGCGCCTCCGAGATCTGGATCAGCTCACGATACTGGCCGTTATCGATCTTCTCGTTGAGATCGGCTACATAGTTGACGTCTAAAAGCTGATCCCACCGCGTCTGTTCACCGAAAGCCTGATAGAGTCTTTTCTCATCCTCATAAGGCGGGATGCGATCCGGCGCCGTCGGATGAGGAAAACGCAGCAAAACGCCCCGGCGGTATTTCATCAGCTGAAAATACGGTATGTAACCGGTGGAAGGCGCCATCAGCCCGTAGAAAAAATCCCGGCAGCCCTGCAGAGAGTAAAATTTTACCTTTTGCAGATGAAGGGATTCGCGAAGGATCCGCTGTTTTTCCTTCCGTCCGTCCTTTTCCAGGATCTCCATGGCCTCTTCCCGGGAAACGATTTCCTTGGTAAACGGCATATCCGCCTGCACGATCTCCCGCATACGTTTTTCTACAGCATGAATTTCCTTTGCGGTTACCGGGCTGGCTGTTTTGATCTCAGTATACAGCCCTTTGTTCAGGGAATTCTGGATCTCCACCCGCACATCGCCCAGACAATCGTACACCGCCTTCAGATAGATCAGGGACAGGCTGTGCTGGTAGATCAGATTTACCGCCTGCGTGCGGATATCCAGCAGTTCCACCCGGCAATGCCGGTAAAGACGGTATGTCAGATCCTCATATTTATTATCGACTTTGGCCGCCAGAACGGTATACGGCGTCTTGTCTCTGTACTTCGCGTAAATTTCTTCGATCGCAGTTCCGGCCTTGACTTCGATCTCCTCCCAGGAGCCGCGTAACGTCAGGCGTAAATAAATTTTCATGAAACGATTCCCCCTTAAAACCGTTTTTTGCAGTTTGCCGATGCTGAAAAAACAAAAATAAACAAGTTATTTGTCATTATAGCATAGCTGCAGGATATTATAAACAGCATTGGTTAAAATACAAGTGAAAGGAGTGAGCAGGATGAGAAAATTAGTTTTAGTTCTGATGATCATCGGAGGATTGAACTGGGGACTTATCGGATTTTTCAAGTACAATCTGGTCGACAGCATATTCGGGCCAGACCTCTTCATCATATCCAGAATCATCTACGCCCTGGTCGGCCTGGCCGCGATCTGGGGAATTTCATTTCTTTTCAGAAGCAGCACGAGAGAGGGATAGACTTCCCTCTCTCGTGATTTATACAGATCTTTTGTTGATCAGCAGCATGTAGGTTCGCACGGATCATTACAGCCGTTTCCGCAGCCGAAGGAACCCGGTTTACAAAACAGCAGAACCAACAGCAAAAAGAAGAATAACAGACTTTCGTCTATGCCTCCTCTGTCATAGCACGACATGGTACATACCTCCTAAATTCAATGGTTTGCTATATACTATGAACATTCCTTCCGTTTGGTTCACCATACTTGCGCTTTACCGGCTTCCTTTTCTTCGGCACTATACCTGAATCTGCCGCGGCCTGCCGGCGCGCAGCACTAAAAAGGAACGTTTCTGTCCTCCGGTTCCGATAAGGCGCTTTCTTCTCCGGCATTTCCGCCGGATCCGGTTATCCCGGCGCTTTCGCCGGAAGCCGGAGCACGATCCTCTGCCCCGATCGTCCGGTCGGCGCCGCCTTCTGCTTCTGACAGATCGCACCCCTCCGGCTGTTCGGGTGCAGGCGGCACGGCGCCTTCGTATGCATCCTGCTCTGCCGCTGCCAGAGCAGGATCCTGTCTTTCCTCTGCGCGTTTCCTGCGGTAAGCGCTGCGGCGCTCCCTGCGCTGCGCCTCCAGCTGTTCGCCCTCCTGTACCGCCTTGCGGTTGTTGCTGCTGATGTACAGATCTGCCAGTTTCCTCATCTCTGCAGCATGAAACGTAAGACCGCGGCTCATCCTCTCGTGATACGGATCCCAGTCCCGAATATCGTACTTTGGTGCGCCGCCGTTCCAGCTGACCAGATTCAGTTCCTTGCGCCATCCCGATTCGTAGCGGGTGATCACCCCCAGGTGTTCTTTGATCTCAAACGTAAACGTATTGTCCGGCATGGATATCTTCTCCTTCCCTGCCAGTCAGCCCTGCCTTTATGTTACTATATTTTTATATTTATGTCAATATTTTACATTATCTCACGGAAATTCCGTCCCTTTCATCCTGAGCTTCCGCCTTCAGCTCCGCTACAACGATTTCCGGCCGGTTAAAAACACGGAACGGAAACACGCTGTTGCCCAGCCCCCGGCTGATGATCAGCGTCGTCGTCCCACGCCGGTGCATACCGCTGGTCAGTTTCGGCAAAACGCCCTGCCCCGGTGCAAAAAGACCCTGGGTAAAAGGAAGACGGATCTGCCCGCCATGGGCATGTCCGGCAAAGACCAGATCGATTTCTTCTCCGGCATAGGCGTCTATAAGCTGCGGCTCGTGCGCCAGCAAAACGGTCAGCTGTCCGTTTTCGGCTTCTCCGCAAAGCTGCTTCACCGCATCACGGATAAACCCGGCGTCAAATTCCGTTCCGGCCGCTTCTCCTCTTTCCTTACTTTCCAGGATCACTTCCTCAGGCAGACCGGCCACATACAGCTTTCCTTTACTTCCGCGCGCCGTTTCCCCTTTCCCGGACAGAATACAGATACCCGCCGTTTCCATTGCATCGTACATCTGCGATATGTCTTCTTCCGGCAGAGCCAGCTCGTGATTGCCGTTGACATAGTAGACCGGCGCCAGCGCCGCAAGACCCTCCATGGCTTTAAGCGAGGCTTCATAATCCGTATGATTTCTGTCTGTCAGATCTCCGGTAAATACGATCAGATCCGGATCGGCTCCGGCAACAGCCTGCAGAAGCTTTTGCTGGTCTTCTCCAAAATACTCGCTCTGCAGATCGGAGACCTGCACGATGCGATAGCCGTCCAGCTCTGCTGGCACCTGACTGCCGCGGTATAGATACTGGGTAACCACCAGCGCCTTGTTGCTCCAGTTCAGGAAAAGCGCCAGCGCCAGCAGAATGAGAAACACAATGATGATTTTCCCCATGTCTCCTCTTTTCTTTTTCAAATTCCTTTCACCTGCCGAAGATGTCTTGCTAATATTATAGTTTAAAGGTATAATGAACGCAAGGCTTGAAACTTACAGACAAAAGGGGATTACTCCCGCCGCGTGACTGCACCGGGAGGATCATTGGAGGTGAACATGAAAAAGAGATATATCATCGTTCCTGCTGCCGCGGCATTCCTGTGGGCGATCTGCGCAGACAGCAGCGAACTTCCGGGCGGATTCGAAAAAAGCCGGGTATTCTCCACCGCAAAGGACTTTATCAGCAAACTCAATTCCGGCCGCTTCGGCGCATGCTTCCGCCAGCTCAGCCCCGTGATGAAGGCCTCGATGAACGAGGACAGACTGGAGGCCACATTCCGGCCCATCATCGCCAGCCTGGGCAGCTTTATCCGCTTCAGGGGAATTTCCGTTTCCGTAAAAAAAAGCGGCAGCAATCTCTATGCTACCTGCATCGTTAAATGCCAATATGAAAAAGAACTGGCTGTCTTCACCATTCTTTTTGACCAGAAAATGCAAGTCAGCGGACTATCCATTGAATAGTCCGCTCAGACCGTAGACAAACCCCAGACGACAAGAGCGATTCGTCCGGGGTTTTCTATGGCAATTTTCAGTTTCTCGTATA
>CALXJA010000111.1 GCA_944388465.1 uncultured Emergencia sp. | reverse complement strand
CCGTCCCCACAGCACAACAGCAGAGCCACAGCCGCCGCCAGTTCCGATTTTCCCTGTTTCTTCGGGATCTCAATGTAGGCCGTATTGAATTGACGGTACCCATTGGGTTTCAGCGTTCCAAAAAGATCCCGGATAATCTGTTCCTGCCAGTCGATCAGTTCGAAGGGCTTTCCCGCCCAGGTACCTTTGGTATGGCAGAGGCACTCAATAAAAGCCACCGCATAGTCTGCCATCTCCTGGCTGTATACGGAGTCCTTTGCCTTAAACTTCGTTGGTTTGTATTTCTTCAGTTTCCGTATCGCCATCGGCGGCATCCCCTTTCTTTTCTTCTTCAACCACTCCCAGCCAGGACGGATCTGCCACCATGGCATCATAGGGGAGCTGCGTCCGGTCAATCAAGAATTTTGCCATTTACCACACCTCCTACCAGGCATAAAAAATGGCCTGCCCTGTGGCAAGCCGTCAATCGATTGCAAAGAGATACAGAAGCCTGACGGCTTCCGTACTCTGGAATATTCAATTATGAAAGAATTCTATTTTTTATTTGCTTTCTTTTGGAGAACCTTTTCCCCGACTGCAATTTTATATCCCATAATGTTTGTGATCACCCAAGCCTCAAAGTCTGTCACATCCTTATCTGCTTCTTTTCTTGCCCTGGAAATCGCATCCTCCGCATCCCTGCCGACTGCAAGCATTTCTCTCCAACTCTTACCGGAAAAAGTATGGTTCCATTCCCTGTAAGTCACCTTAAATAATCTAAGTTTCATAAACTGATGCCTCCTTTGTTTATCCACCCATCTGCGCTTAAAGTACCAGTTCTTTTAAATCCGTACCAACGCTGCGTATCTGGCATAATCGTAGCCATCGCTCTCCACGGCGATTGCCGTATGCTTCGTTCCGGCTTTCCTAACAAGGATGCATAAAAACTGCCCATCCTTCACTCCGGTTTTCTGCGTATGCTGGCTGATAAATCCGTAATCCTCCATAAGGTCTTCCCGGAATCTATCGTATTCTTTTTTAGATAATGTAACCTCTGCGACTACCCGAATCTCCTGGGCCTCGCCCCATCCCCTTGCTCTTTCCAGATCCTCCATCGTTTCCGGCTTTCTTGCAAAATATCCTTTCATCTGTGTACCTCCGTTTTCTTCGTTTTCCTTTTGGTAGTACACATATTCGCTCTGAATGCGGATATTATCAAGTTATTTCGGAGCATAATCTACACAATCATTTTCTAAGAAACTGTGTATTTTATCCTATATTTTCTCCGGAAAATATGAGTGCCCGATTAATCTTCCTTTCTTCCAATATCCAATTCTCAGATTTCCTTCTTCTGTTTTCAGAATCGCCGCATATGGATTAAGTTATATTCTTAGAATAGATGGGCATTCCTGTTGCACATCTTCCAGAACTTCCTTCAAATCAATCATTTCACCACCACAATAACGAGAATACCAATATCCAAGGATATCTGGAGCAAAACTATTTTCGAATTTTTCAGCCGCATCTTCCCAGATGCCTTTTAACATCTCTCGTTTCATAATCCCCTCCTGGTTCGATGAATAATGGCGAGGATTTCGTCCTGTTCTGCTTGATCAACATCGATACTTTCCAGTGCCTCCCTGGTGCCGCAGTCCGGACAAATCAACGTTTCGTTATCCATTCTGGAAAGTGCTGGAACATCATGGTATGGCTTTCCGCACCGCGGGCATATCTTAATCCTGGTGATATTATTTTCTTTCATGGCTCATCCTCCTGCTGGTTTTTATAGCATCAAGTAAATACGTTTCATCAAATCCAAAACTCCGGTAACCTTCCAGGCAGGTGGCCATATAAAATCGGCTCGGCACACCATAGGGCCGGTTCTCATGCATGATGTACACAAAGGTGTCTCTCAGCCGTATTCTACCGCTCCGGATTCCTTTAATGGGCAGCTTCATTTCTGCCTTGTAATAAAATGTAGGGAAACCCTCATATCGGTCGAGGGCCTGCTCATCCTCCGCAGTCACTTCCCAGGCTGCCACCGGAACCCGGCTGCCTTTTTTCGGCTCAATGGTCAGATAGGAGCCGGTGCGGCTGCCTTTAAAAAGCAGCTCATAATCTGGGATCTCAGAAGTCCCGATGATCCTTGCAGAAGGGCAGCGCATCCGCATCTGTCGGATGTTTAAGTTGCTGCCATAAGCGATGTAGTATCTTTTTTTCATTCTGGTATCCATCCTTTCCGAAGGGGTCACCCTTCTACCACCTTAAGACCGCCGAAGCGGCCAGGGGAAAGGTGGCAGGAGGCTAACTCCTGCGGTTCCTTCAAGCGGCGGCTCTACCATTTCTAAAAGCGGTATCGCCAGCCAGTCTCTTGGTCAGGATCTCCCTTGCAGTTTTGAACTCGTCCCCGATAAATCCAAGCCGGAGGAGCCAAGTCCTCATGGCATATTTTGGATTCTCATTCTGCTGAGGTTTGGGGCTTGCGGTTTTTACCGTCTTCGCCATCTGGCTGAGAGCTAGGCAAAGCTGGATGTAACTCTTAAGCTGTCCGGCATGAAGTCCGCCCCGACGTTCTGCAGTAGGCTCGTCAAATTGGAAAAGCCGGAATTCAATGGTCCCTTTTGTGAATGTCGCATGATAGTTGAGCATATGGTAGCGGCTGCCGTTATAATGGTGGTTTCTCCCGTAATCCTCCCCATGGGAAGTGTACCAGATGTCTGCCAGTGCTGACATGGTCTTCGGCTTCTTCCGGTTCAGGGTTTCCAAAAATCGGGGATCAACCGTCCGGCAGTATCGTCTCATCCGTCCCCGGTCGAGGTTCAGCGCGTCTGCAATCAGGCTCTCGTGGCTTGCCATAATATTCGCAAGGTTGCGGAGGGTCTGCGGCGTATGGCCTTTTGCTCCGATGTGGATGTGGACTCCGCAGCCCCTTGATGCATCGCTCTTTGCGCCTGCGTGCCGAAGCTGCCGGATCAGTTCCTGAAGGGTTGCCATATCCGCATAAGTCAGGATCGGGGTAACCAGTTCACACTCCTCGCTTTCCGGCCCTGCAATGCTGACGTCCTTCTGGAACTTCCATTCGCGGTTCTGTGCGTCCCAGGCCGACCAGGTGCAGTACCCGTTGCGCCGTGCTGTGTTTTCATACCTGCCGGTTCCAAAGAACCTAGCTGCTATCTTTGCCGCTTTTTCCCTTGTAATGTTGTTCATCTCTACCTCAACCCCGATGGTCTGTTTTTTCATTTCCTCAATCTGCCTTGCGATTTTCTCATTCATGGTGTAATCCTCCGTTTTCGTTTTGTGTGTTTTCCCTTTCGGTGTACACATATTCGCTCTAAAAGAGGATAATAGCAAGTCAATTTGAAGGCATATATTACACAAGGATCTGGGGTAGAAATTGTGTAATTTATGCCGCCCTGTCCTTATAAATCCACAAAAATTTCCCCATCGGACATACGCTCAAAGTTACAGTTTTCGGCATTCATCCTCCCCGTAAACTACATGGAGGCCGTTACCGTTATCCCATCGGACCATAATGGAGGCCGTATCGTCCACCCCTGTCACTGTCCCTCTTGTTCCGGTGGGTGGCGCTTGTGGATCATCCATCCGTATCAATTCCACCCGTGTTCCTGTGGGGTATTCTCTACGGACACGCTCCACAATTTCTCTACTCGGAAATTTCATTTCTATCATCCCCCATCTCACGATTGACCTGTTGGATTAATATCTCGTCCAGTAAAGCCTCCGTCAGATCGGGGTTCTCATCGGCAGCCACATACATAGCGGATGGTACCGGTTCTGGCTGAAGAACGTCTACCTTGGTTTTAAATGCCGAATTCCCAGAAAGGTTCTTCAAAAGGATTTTTCGCTCCATCTTGTACTCAGCCCCAATAAATCCAAGCCGCAGAAGAAAACACCGGAAAGCGTATTTCTCATTATCCACTGGCTTCTCGGTTGCTGTTACTCGCTTTGCATTCTTGCTCATCTCGCAGAGAGCAGAAATGAAGTGGGTGTAGGCGGCTGCGGAGTCTGCATCCACCTGAGAAAACCAGGGGAATACCACCCGGTCGTCCAGCACCTCGATGCGAAGGTCGGTGATACCCAGGGCCTTCCGTATCAGTTTCCCTTTGGCATCCAGCAGCTTGGTGAGGTTTCCCACTGCCACTTTGTCGAGCGGAATTTCCACGGTAAGCCCCACGTTTTCCTCCTGCGGCTCAGTTCCGCTTTCTTCGGATAATTCCGCCGCCCTTGCGTCAAGCCAAGTCTGCGCCATTTCTGGCGCTGCTGCAGCAATTCCGTAATTGGCCAGCCGCTCCAGAAGATTTTCCAGTATTGCATCATCAAGAATGTCGTCAAATTCCAAAGTGCCATCTTTCGTCACTGTAAAATTTCCAACCTCATAGGCTGCGCTCGGCATTCCTTTGTACTTTGGCCTGGTCTCTAAAATCTCAGCCAGAGCCGTTACCAATGCTTTTCTTTCTGCTCCGGTTCTGTGAAATTCAATTTTCATGTCCATGTACCTCCTTTTGTTTCGGTACTACATTAATCACTCTGAACGTCAGAAATAGCAAGCAAATTCAACACAAAATATGTCACAACATATCATCTGGAAATTGTAAGTAGTACACAATACCTAAATTACGGTGTATCTCTGTGGGAGATGCCGGACTTCCTACTATGGATATATATAGTATCCATCACACCTCCACTTCCTTCACCAGTGCGGAGTAGGGGATCTGCTCATCCCCACGGATCACATATACATTCTCTTTATCCCCGGTATCTTCCACATACCGTCGCAGAATAACGGAAGCGTACTTCTCATCCAGTTC
>CALXJA010000110.1 GCA_944388465.1 uncultured Emergencia sp. | reverse complement strand
TCAGAAAATAAAATATAGTTAATAAATTTGAAAGGACAGACTTGTGGATCAGCTTAATCAAATTTGCCGCATTACGGCGGAGAATATCAGAACCATACCTTATCATACATCCAGTGACCTCAGACTGATTTACGTTCTGCACGGCTCCATAATCTTAGAATTTGTCGCCGGCAGATACAACCTGGGAGAAGGTCAGGTGGAGATCATCAACCTCAATGAGCCGGTGCAGATCACCGGGCGGGGCGAGAACGCGGTGCTGTTCTTTAACATCAACGGCGATCTGGCAAAAGAAAACTGCTATATGATCGACAAGGGAATTTTCAACTGCAATACGGTGCTTTTTTATAACTCCAGAGCGGATGCGAAGACGCAGTCGGAGTTAAAGGAACTGCTTAGAGAGATCTATACCTTTTATCTGGAAAAGGATGCCGAGAATCTGTACATGCCTGTAGTGGGTATCGTGAAGTTGATTGGCGAAAAGTGTCACGATATGCGCAATATGTTTTCAGAAATCAATGAACAGAACATCTTTCTGGAACGGTTTTTCCGGATCTATACGTATGTGTATACGCACTCCACAGAAAAGATCAGTCTGAAGCAGCTTGCCGAACAGGAATACGTCAGTGTGCCGTATCTGTCAAGAGGTTTCAGGAACAAACTGCAGAGAACGTTTCATGGCACGCTGGCCTATTTCCGGGTGATCCATGCGGTGGAGATGCTGATCAATACGGATCTTCCGGTTACCGAGATTGCAGATCAGTGCGGGTTTTCTGCGCTGCGGTATTTAAACAAGTACATGAAGGAATACATGGACAGTACGCCTTTGGCATTCCGTCAGAAGCTGAGAAAAACGCCAAAGGTGGAGATCGAGCTGTCGGTAGAATCCGAACGCATCCGGAGCGAACTGTTCGGTATAGACGAAAATACCGATATACAGGATATGAGCTTCCGGAAGCCGCCGGAAGAGAATCTGCACATTTTCCGGGAAGAGCACTTGCGCTATACCACAGACAGAAGCGGCAAAGCGGCCGAGAAATGGGCAGATCACTATATCGATACGGCTGTTCGCAAAATTGGCAGTGCGGCTGAATATGTCGCCTTCAGAAAGAGTGAAAAAAACGAATGCAAATTTGAGCTATATATGGTGAAGGGAGGCCAGAGCGATATCCTTACCGCCCTTGCCGAGGCCGGAGCCGCTGCAGCTGCGCTGGACAGGTATATGTCGAAGATAGGCGGAGCCTGCAGCTTCCAGACAGTGCTGACGCCGGAAGAGCTTTCCGAAAAGCAGCTGCAAGCCGGTAAGGATAGCCTCCTGCTCGCCTCCGTGGTCTTGCTCTTTTCACCGTCATAGGAGAGAAGAGCGGAAGACCGGAAGAAAGCGGGCGAAAACCGCTAACAGTGTCCAATTCTGCGAAAATACGCAGATGAGATAATACCTTTATTCATTTACTTATTAAAGGGAGGAAAAGGAGAGGAAAAGATGAAAAAATGGAAAAAAATGCTGGCAGCAGTGCTGACGATGGCGATGATTTTCACATTATCGTCGTGCGGAGGCGGAGGAAATGAAGGAACGACAGAATCCGCCGGCAGTAACGAACTGGTGATTGCGATTCAGGATGAAATCGAAGGCACAGATATTCAGCAGATCGGCTGGGAGAACATCGTACAGGCGCTGCTGTATGAGCCGCTTATTCGTTACAATACGACAATGGAAGAGGTGGTTCCGGCTTTTGCTGAAAAGTTTGAACAGTCCGAGGATGGAATGACACTGACCTTTACGCTTCCGGAGGACGCTAAGTTCTGCAATGGCGCGGCATGTGATGCTGAAGCCGTTAAAGCTTCCTTTGAACGTTACATAGAGATCAGCGAATACTCCACAGACTTTGCACCGATCGAGAGCATCGAGACGCCGGACGAAAGAACCGTTGTATTCAAGCTCAGTGCACCGGCGCCGTTCATGATGGCAAACCTCACTTCGACTTACGGCGGCCTGGTCGATGCGGCGGCAGCATCAGAGATGGAAAAAGATGCCTTCAACCGCAAAGCGATCGGTAACGGTCCGTATGCTGTAGAAGAGTGGGTACAGGGTTCCCATATCACCCTGATCAAGAACGAGTATTACAAGACGAATTTTGCTGACGTTGAGAACAAGGGCGTTTTAGCGTTTGACAAGATCACGATCCGCTTTATCCCGGATGAATTTACACGGGTCAGCGAACTGGAGTCCGGCGGTGTAGACATCATTTACAACGTGCCGGCGGCCAGTGTTGCGGATCTCAGCAGCAACGAGGACGTTACGCTCTATAATTATGAACAGGCCGGCGTTACGTTCCTCAATATGCAGACCGGAAAAGGGGCTCTCGCCGATCCGGCAGTCAGAGAGGCCATGATCTATGCGATCAACCGTGACGAAATAGTTAAAGCGCTGGATGACATGATTACGCCGGTTTACAGCTTTGTCAACGAGGCGCAGATCTGCTACAGTGAAGATTTTGCCAAAGAAGCAGAGGAAAAATATGCCTTTGATCCTGACAAATCGAAGCAGATCCTGAAAGATGCCGGATATAAAGATTCCGATGGAGACGGCATTCTGGAGAAAGACGGAAAGAAGCTGACCATAGAACTGCTGACTTCCGCTAACCGTTCGACAACGAAAAACAGTGCGCCGATCATCCAGAAGCAGCTGATGAACGTGGGTATCGACGCGCAGATCAGAGAATACGAATCTTCCTACATCAAACAGATGCACAGAGATGACGACTATGACGTTACCTTCAGTAACTATGAATGGACGGATCCGGATATGTTACTTTCTCTGTTTACGCCGTCATCCGGATATCCATGGAGCAATGACGAGGTTACAGCGCTGTTAGAAGAAGCGCGTATGGAGCCGGATACGGAAAAACGTACCGATCTTTACGTACAGGCGCAGCAGAAGGTAATCGACGAGAAAAAAGCCTTCCCTCTGTTCAGTGATAATCAATATATTGCGACGAAGAGCAATGTAAAAGGCTTTATCGTAACGATGGACGGAAGAAGCTATCTGAATGACACGGTAAAAGAGTAAAAGAGGCTGAAAATGGACATTAAGACGAAGCTGGAAAACGTAATAAAGGGAAAAATCGGGGCTCATACCCCCGGTTTTTCCATCATTGCCGCGAAAGAGGGCGTGCCGTTTTTCAAAGCGGCATATGGATGCGCAGATCTGGAAACGGGAGACATGATCAGATGTGACGATAATTTTATCATCGCTTCCAATACCAAACAGATAACCTGTCTGGCGATACTCATGCTCAGAGAACGCGGCCTTCTGGATCTGGACGAAACGATAGAGCGATTTTTCCCGGATTTTCCGGATTACCGGAAAAAAGTAACTGTTCGCCACCTGATGTGCCACACTTCAGGTATCAAAGAGTATTTCGACATGAAAGACGAGCAGCTGAGAGAAAAATTCAAGACTGTGCACACACAGGAGATGACACGTCTGATCCGGGATTTCGGCGATTTGGAATTTGCGCCGGATGAGAAATTCTCTTACTGCAACTCCGGTTATGTTATGCTGGGCGATATCGTCAGACAGCTTTCCGGGAAGCTGTTCGGAGAGTTTGTAGAAACGGAGATTTTCAGACCGTTGAAGATGACGAGGAGCTATGCACCGGATGATGACCGCTGTCCTGACCGGTACCAGGTAAAAGGCTACCACTCAGAGGACGGGATCAGGTTCGATCATCCGCCTTATGATATGTTTATGGTCGGCTATGCTGACGGAAACGTTTCCTCCAATACCGAGGACATGCTGAAATGGAAAAACTACCTGCACGGAAAGAGTGATGAGCTGCTGTCGTATACTGCTCGGCAGGAGATGTTCAAAAGCCATGCACTGGCAGACGGCACTCTGACCGGATACGGTCTGGGGCTCTTCCTCGATGAGCGGGCAGACTCGCTTTCCAAGCATTATCCGAACCACAGAGAAATATGGCATACAGGAGGAACCAGCGGATTCATCTCCCGGTGCTCCTATTTCCCGGATGATGAGATCACGGTGAATCTGCTGACCAATTATGAGGGATTGAACCAACAGGAGATCTTCTTTGCCGTGCTTGACGAAATCTTTGGCGAGGCTTCAGGAGGGGAGGAAGAACATTGAACGATATACTGAGATACACAGTAAAAAAACTCTGCATAGGTGTTCTCGTTGTCATTGTCGTAACGGTGTTGATTTTCTCCATCATGCAGGCTATGCCGGGAGATGCCGTTGAACTCATGGTAGATCCCCGTGTACCGCAATCCAAGGTAGAAGAGATCAAAGCCGACTGGGGACTGGATAAGCCTCCTGTAGTACAGTATTTCTACTGGCTCGGAAACATTCTCACCGGAGACTTCGGAACCTCGATCACAACAGGACAGACCGTATCCTTTCTGATCTTGCAGAGACTGCCTTATACATTAATGCTTACCGGTGTGGGTATTCTGATCGAATATCTGCTGGCTATCCCGCTGGGACTGGTTGCATCAGTCTATAAAAACGGAATTTTTGATAAGTCATCGAATATTATTATGGTAGTTCTCTGGTCTATGCCGGGATTCTGGCTGGGCATCCTGCTGATGATCATATTCAGTATTAACATGGGCGTCCTGCCGATCTCCGGATACAGCGGAGCAGCGTCCCTGATTCTGCCGGCATTCACCCTGGCACTTCCTTCCATGGCGCAGATTTTCCGATTGACGAGATCGGAGGTTCTCGATGCCATGGAGGAAAAACATGTAGAAACTGCCGTGGCAAAAGGTCTGACCAGCAAAAGGGTACTGATCAAACACGTTCTGCGAAACGCCCTGATTCCGGTTACCGTTACCTTTTTCCTGTCCCTGCCGTGGCTGATCGGCGGATCGGTCGTTGTCGAAAGCGTATTCGCATGGCCGGGAATGGGACAGCTGCTTTGGAACGGTATCTCCAAACAGGATTTTCCGGTGGTACAGGGAATCGTGTTTGTTATCGCCGTATTGACCGTAATCTGCAATCTGATCGGCGATATCATATCGGGTATACTGGATCCGAGAATACGGTTAGAATAGGAGGCGCGGCATGAATACAGGAAAAAAGATTTTAAAAAGGCCTCTTTTTATCACAGGGTTTATACTTTTGGCTGCAGTTGTCATCATCGCTGTGTTTGCGCCGTGGATCGCGCCGCATGCTTATGACGCGCAGAATCTTTCCATGATAAGAGTAGGTCCGTGTGACGAATACCCGCTGGGAACAGATCAGTTCGGCCGGTGTATTTTGAGCCGTATCATCTTCGGAAGCCGTATCGCGCTGAAGGTAGGCCTGCTTGCCGTCGTGATTGAAACACTTATCGGCGTAAGTCTGGGAATCATCTCCGGCCTTTACGGAGGAAAGATCGATAAACTGATCATGTTCGTTACCGATATCGTATGGTCCATTCCGCCGATCGTGTTTGCCATGGCCATCGTCATGGTGCTCTCACCGAGCGCGGAGGCAGTGGGATTTGCGGTGGCCGTGGTGACCTGGGCGCAGTTTACCAAAATCGTCAGAGCGAAGGTACAGACCATAAAGGGTCTTTCCTATATCGAAGCGGCAAAACTGTACGGTGAAAACGACTTTCAGATCATCATCCGCTATCTGCTGCCGAATCTGCTTTCTACGATTATCATTCTGGCATCGCTGGCACTTCCTTCGGCAATTCTTTCGACCACGTCCATGGGATTCCTGGGTCTTGGTGCACAGGAACCGCTTGCTGACTGGGGCATGATGCTTTCAAATGGTATTCAGTTCCTGAGAAATGCGCCATGGATTTGCATCTGGCCGGGTCTTGCGATTGTCTGGACAGTACTTGGCTTTAATCTCACGGCAGAGGGAGCCAAGGAGCTGCTGGATCCGAGACTGAAGGTATAGAGGAGGTTGACATGGAAGAGAAACACATACTGGAGGTAAAAAATCTCAGTGTAACGTTTCGGACGTCACAGGGTAATGTCGCAGCTGCTGATAATGTAAGCTTTTATATCAATCAGGGAGAAACATTCGCTCTGGTTGGAGAGTCCGGATGCGGAAAGTCGACGACGGCTCGCAGCATCATGGGACTGATCAGTTCTCCCGGCGAGGTCTCCGGAGACGGAATCTTTTTCGACGGGATGGATCTGTCAAAGCTGAAGAAAAACCAGATGGCGAAGATCAGAGGGAAGCGGATCGGCATGATCTTTCAGAACCCGCTGGACTCGCTGAATCCGGTATATACGATAGGCAGCCAGATCACAGAAGGTCTGATGATCGACGGAACGGACAAAGAAACGGCCGAGCGTGAAGCCGTGAGAATCCTCAGCGAAGTAAAAATAAGTGACGCAAAGAGACGTATGAAATCCTATCCGCATGAGATAAGCGGAGGAATGCGTCAGCGCGTAATGATCGCGATGATGCTGGTCAGAAATCCTGAGCTTCTTATCGCTGACGAGCCGACAACCGCTCTCGACGTAACCATACAGGCAGAAATTCTGGAGCTGATGCGGGAGCTTAAAGAAAAATTCAACACATCACTTTTGCTCATAACCCATGATTTTGGTGTTGTTGCCGACATGGCAGATCGAGTAGGCGTAATGTATGCCGGAAGGCTGATCGAAACGGCAGATGTCTTTACCATTTTTGACCGGCCTGCGCACCCTTATACACGTCTCCTGATGCAGGCGTTGCCGACCATCACCAAGGATGAGGGAAAACTGGTCAGCATACCGGGCAATGTACCGAATCTTGCCGATTTAGGAGCAGGCTGTCACTTTGCGGACAGATGCCCGCTGGCTTCGCCGGAATGTCGGGAAAAGACGCCGGAAATGCAGGAAATCGAGCCGGGACATTTCTGTGCATGTATAAAGACAGGGAGACAGGGAAAATGAAAGAAACATTCATAGAAATAGAAGGACTGAAAAAATATTTTCCGCTTAAGGGCGGAAGCCGGCGGAAACGCGTCTATACGAAAGCTGTAGACGATATCAATCTCAGCATTAAGCGGGGAGAGGTACTGGGCGTTGTCGGCGAAAGCGGAAGCGGAAAGACGACTCTGGCCAAAATGCTGCTGGGTCTTTTGCCGCCGACAGAGGGCAAGATCGTAGCCGGCGGAGTGAATGTGTGTGACAAGAAAAACCGCAGAGAAGTTTCCCATCTCGCCGGAGCGGTTTTCCAGGATCCGGCATCTTCGCTCAATCCAAGATTCACCATATATAAGACGCTGGAAAGACCTTTGCGTATCAACGGAATCGGAAAAGAAGAAGCACGGCAGAGGATATATGAGACCATTGATCGTGTGAAGCTGGGAAGAGAGATGCTGACCCGCTTTCCGCATGAGCTGTCCGGAGGGCAGCAGCAGAGGGTTTCTATTGCCAGAGCGATTTTGCTGAAACCGAAACTTCTGGTTCTTGACGAACCGACGAGCGCCCTGGATGTATCCGTACAGGCGCAGACACTGAACGAGCTGCTGTCTCTTCAGGAGGCTGATGAACTGACTTATCTTTTCATCACGCACAATCTGTCGGTAGTGCGCTATGTCAGTGACAGAATCTGCGTAATGTACGGCGGACAGGTGATGGAGATCGGTAAGACAAAAGACGTTTATGAGAACGGTCTGCACCCGTATACAAAGAGCCTTTTGGCTTCCGTGCCGCCGACACACCCGAAAGAAAGGAAGAAAAAGAACCTGCTTACGGAAAAGAGCGCGGCTTTTGGCGATAATGCGCCGGATCTTTCTTCGATATCCAGCGGCTGTATATTCCAGGACAGATGTAAATTGTGTCAGGAGATCTGCAAGAAACAAAGACCGGTACTGGAAGAATGCGGAGAAGATCACTTTATCGCGTGCCATTTAAAAGACAGCCTGAAAGCTGGGGAGGAAGGTAAATTCTAATGAAAGCTTTAAAAATCGTTAACGCACAGATACCCTGCTTTGAAGACAATACCTGGAAAGTAAGCGACATTTTAGTTGACGAAGGAAAAATTGTCAAACTGGGTACAGTGACGGAATCCGCACAGGTGACTATTGATGCCGAAGGCAAGATCGTTTCGCCGGGTTTCATCGATATTCATGCACATGAGGATTCGATCAACAACAAAGAGTTCCCTTTCTTTACAGCAGAATGCGCATTGCGTATGGGTGTAACTACGCAGGCTGCGGGAAACTGCGGGGAAAGCGCAGATGATCTGGGCGATTTCTGCCAGTATATCCAAAGGAATGGAAGCCCGGTCAACTACGTCATGTTCGTCGGACAGAATTCTCTGCGCCACAAGGCGGGGGCACTCGACTGGTACAAGGCTACCGAACCGGCACAGCTGGACCGGATGAAAAAAATGCTGGAAGAGTGCCTGGAGTTTGCGCCGGTAGGACTTTCCTGCGGCTTTGAATATGAGCCGGGAGTTACTGCGGAGGAGACCATTCGCCTTGCAGAAGTCTTTGGCGGAGACAACCATGTAATATCCGTGCATTTTCGCAGAGACGGAGAAGGAAGCAAAGAATCCATAGACGAGCTGGCTTATATTCAGCGTGAGACAGGACTGGCCATGCAGATGTCGCATATCGGCAGCTGCAGTGCTACCGGTTATATGAATGAGGCGCTTTCTGTGCTGCGCGGCTACAGAGAAGAGGGCGTCGATATTATGGCCGACTGTTATCCATACAACGCGTTTTGTACCGGCATTAAAACAGCGGTGTTTGACGACGGCTGCTTTGAGAAATGGAATAAAAGCTACGAAGACCTGTTGATCACCGATGGAAAATACAAAAACCAGCGGTGTACGGAAGAGCTTTTCCATGAGCTGAGAAAAGGCGATGAAGACGTACGCGTAGTCGCTTTCGTTATGAATGATGATGAGATCGAGGAAGCTTATCGTCAGCCTTTTGTCATGGTGGGAAGTGACTGCGGCTATACCAACGGCGGAGGTCATCCGCGCGGTGCGGGAACGTTCCCGAGAGTGCTTGGGAAACTGGTTCGTGAGAAAAAAGTCATCTCATTGATAGACGCTCTGCGCAAAATGACGATACAGCCGGCGGAACGACTGGGTCTTCAGTACAAAGGAGCAATAAGAGAAGGCATGGATGCGGATCTCGTTATCTTTGATCCGGAAACGATATCCGACCGTGCTGATTTTCTGACCCCCTCGTTGCCTCCTGAGGGTATAGATTATGTAGTCGTAAATGGCCGGATCGCAGTCAAAGGAAACGAGCTCATCGACGGGCGGTCCGGTCGCTACATAAGACATCAGAGGATATGACAAAAAAGAAAAAGCGACCTATAAAAAAGAAATTCAGACATTTGTTTGCGTTATCTTCTTTCGGAAAGGATTGACCGGCATCTGCGATCATCAGACGGCGGTCGATCCATCGCCGGCATTCACCAGAAATGGCATGGATGCCGGCTTTCCACGCTATATGGGAAATTCCGGAGATACGCGGTGAGATCGCTTTTCTGCTGCGGGAAAATGGAGGCAGTCTGCGCTTGCAGACTGCGGCGTTTGCTTCTATAATGAATGCAGAGCCGCTGTTTTGGGGGAGCGAAAGAATAGAGAAAGGTAAACCAGAATGAAAGAGATAAAATGTCCTAACTGTGGAAAGGTTTTTCAGGTCGATGAATCCGGTTACGCGCAGATCGCCCAGCAGATCCGCGATCAGGAATTTTCCCGCGAGCTTGCGCGCAGAGAACAGGAGCTGGAGCAGAAGCGGGAAGACGATCTGAAACTTGTCCGTATGGAGCAGGAGAAAGTCAGTGCGGAAGCGCTGGCAAAAAAGGATGCGGAGCTTTCTGCACAGGCCGCACAGATCGAGCAGCTAAAAACGCAGCTTTCCGCCGGCGAAAACGAAAAGAAGCTGGCCGTTTCCGAGGTGGCCAGGCAGAAGGATGCGGAGCTTTCTGCGCAGGCCGCACAGATCGAGCAGCTAAAGGCGCAGCTTTCTACCGGCGAGGCGGAGAAAAAACTGGCGGTTTCCGAAGCGGTACAGCAAAAGGAAAAGGAACTTACCGAAAAAGCTACAGAGATCACGGCGCTCCGGGGAAAGCTTTCCGGACAGGAGGCAGAGAGTCTGCTGAAGGAAAAAACGCTGAAAGAGCAGTATGAAGAAAAGCTCAGGATGAAGGATGAGCAGATCGAGTATTATCGGGATTTTAAGGCTCGCCAGTCGACAAAGATGGTGGGAGAGAGTCTGGAGCAGCACTGTCTTACCCAGTTCAATTCCATTCGTATGACGGCTTTTCCGACTGCATATTTTGAAAAAGACAACGACGCCCGAAGCGGCAGCAAAGGCGATTTTATCTTCCGGGAAGCGGACGAAAACGGAACCGAGTTCATTTCGATCATGTTCGAGATGAAAAACGAGATGGATACCACAGCCACCAAACACAAAAATGAAGATTTTTTCAAGGAGCTGGACAAGGACCGCCGGGAAAAGGGATGCGAATATGCCGTGCTGGTGTCTCTGCTGGAGATCGATAACGAGCTGTACAACAATGGTATTGTCGACGTGTCCTATAAATATGAGAAGATGTATGTCATCCGGCCGCAGTTTTTTATCCCGATGATTACGCTGCTGCGCAATGCGGCGCTGAACAGTCTGCAATATCAGCGGCAGCTGCAGGAGATCCGCCGGCAGCAGGTGGATATCACTCATTTTGAGGAGAATATGAACGCCTT
>CALXJA010000109.1 GCA_944388465.1 uncultured Emergencia sp. | reverse complement strand
AAAGAGGCAGAAAAGCCGGAAAAACCGCATCAGTTTTCTCTTTATCTGGAAGGAAACTGGTATCGGCTGACGGCAGATTCACGTATCATTCCCGATGATGTGGTCGGATCGCTGGATGTTTCTGTACTGCAGGACAATATTCTGCAGCCGGTGCTGGGAATCGAAGATCCGCGGACGGATCAGCGAATCGATTTTATCGGCGGTATACGGGGACTCAACGAACTGCAGAGGCGGGCAGAGAGCGATATGAAGGCGGCTTTTGCCGTCTATCCGGTGACGGTTGAGCAGCTGATGGATATAGCCGATCAGGGGAGAATCATGCCGCCGAAATCGACCTGGTTCGAACCAAAGCTGGGAAGCGGTCTGTTTTTACACAGAATTTAATTATGCGCTGCGGATCGATTTGGGCAGGTGCCGTATAGACAAAGAGCTTCCGGGAAAACTACCTTTATACACGAAAGGCAGTTTTTCCGGAGTTTTTTTATTGGAGGGAAAAATGAAAAAGAGAATCAGGGCGACGGCGGCAGTGCTTACCGTATTGCTTCTTGCGCTGCTGTGCAGACTCTATTATATCCAGGCGGTCTGCGGCAGCGAGCTGCTGCAGGGCGCGCGGGGGCAGCAGACGATCCCCATTCGGAAACAGAGCGAAAGAGGAACTATATACGACCGGAATATGGTAAGGCTGACCGATTCCTGCTCAGGTTATTACTATCTTTTAAAAAACGAAAACTGTACGGCGGAGCTGGAGCATCTGATGGCGCGGATCGGCGGCGAGCCTGCGGGGACGAAGGGAACCGCATATACGGTATACAAGGCAGAGAAATTTGACAGGCGGGTCAATGACACGCTGGTCAGCGAGTACGGCGCTTACGCATTTTGTGTGGGAAGCCGGTATGCGCAGGAGCAGACGGCAGCACATCTTATCGGTTATCTGAACGACGCCGATGGCAAAGGCGTAGCGGGGCTGGAAAAGATGTTCGAGTCCAGGCTTTCCGCAGAAAGCGCTGTGCTTTCGATGGTGGGGAACGGTCAGGGCGATCCGTTTGGCGGGATCGGCATTACGGAAAACAGCAGCGAGGACAGGTTGTCGCCGTCGGCACTGGTGACGACCATCGACAGCGGGCTGCAGAAAAAAGTGGAAGAGATTATGGAACAGCGGCAGGTATCGGGAGCCGTGGTGGTGCTGCAGGCGGAAACCGGTCAGGTGCTGGCCATGGCCAGCACACCGTCTTTCGATCCAAACGATGTCAGCAGCTATCTGCTGTCGGAGGAGGGAGAACTGATCAATAAAGCGGTACAGGGACAGTATCCTCCCGGTTCGGTCTTCAAGATCGTTGTCGCCTGCGCCGCATTGGAAAGCGGTCTTGCCGATACGGAAACGACTTTTTCCTGCACGGGCCGTACGACGGTCAACGGCGTAGAGATGGTCTGCGAAGAGAAGCCCGAGGGGCATGGGATGCTGGATATGGAGTCGGCATTCGCACAGTCCTGCAACTGTTATTTCGCCCAGCTGGCGGCACAACTGGGATCGGAAACTATTGTGGAGATGGCCGAAAGGATGGGTCTGGGTTCGGCCGTGATTTCCGGATTTCCTGATGAGGCTGCGGGTAATTTTCCGCAAAAGAGCGAAAGAGTATTCAGCGGCCTGGCAAATCTGTCCGTCGGCCAGGGAAGCCTCCTGGTCACACCTGTACAAATGGCGAAAGTGACCAATATCATTGCAGATCGGGGTATAGATCACCAGATTAGCGTAGCGATGAGTCAGGAGAGCCGTCAGGATCAGGGGCAGCGGGTAGTGACGGCGCAGACGGCCGAACAGGTTGGCGCGATGATGGAAAAGGTGGTGACGGAAGGAACGGCATCCGGCAGCAGTCTTCATATTTCCGCAGCAGGCAAGACGGGTTCTGCGGAAGCTACAGACAAAGGCAGTGATACGGTTCACGGCTGGTTCTGCGGCTATTTTCCGGCGGATGATCCGGAGTATACGGTCGCCGTCATCTGTGAAAACGGAAAGACGGGAAGCAGCTCCGCTCTCCCCGTCTTTGAAGAAATTGTCAATTCGCTCTACTGACGCAGCACGTCCCGCAGTTTTCCCAATGCTTTTTTTTCGATTCTCGAAACGTATGACCGGCTGATACCAAAGACTTCAGCAATTTCGCGCTGGGTTTGCGGCGCCTGGCCGGAAAGACCGTAGCGGAGGATGACGATTTGTTTTTCCCGCGGCGTGAGCACCTGTTCGATGGCCTGATATAGCGCTTTGACCTGAAATTTCAGATGGAGGTTATCGATGATTTCGTCAGGCTCTGTACCCAGGATATCGTTGAGGCTGATTTCGTTTCCGTCTTTGTCGGTACCGATGGGAAGGCTGATCGAGACCTCCTGCCTGTTTTTTCTGGAGGTCCGTATGCTCATCAGGATTTCGTTTTCAATACAGCGGGCGGCGTAGGTAGCAAGCCGTGCCGCTTTTTTGCTGGTGTAGGTGTTTATGGCTTTTATCAGTCCTATCGTTCCGATGGAGATCAGATCCTCCGGGGAAGTGTTGGGTCCTGTATATTTTCTGGCTATATGGGCTACCAGACGAAGGTTTCTTTCGATCAAAACGTCTTTCGCACAGGGGTCGCCAGCTTCCATCAGCTCTACGTACATTCGTTCTTCGTTTTCGGACAGTGGCAGTGGAAAGGTACTGCTCATATATGTAACCCCCTCTTCGAATAAAACTATATGCGAAAAGAGGGGGCAAAGTGCCTGGCTCACTAAAAATACGCCTGGCCTTTTATTTCAGCTTGAAGGACATGCAGTCGGTGCACTGGCACTGCGTAGGGTTGGCCTCGTGGGTTCCGACAGTAATGGAATCCAGAGAGCAGTGGGTACCGTCGCCGGCGATGTGCTGGCACTGAACGACAGTACAGTTGATATTCGGGTTGCATTTTTTGTTCATCATGATACATACCTCCTGTGATTTGATACGGTAAATATTCTGCCCATCGGGACGAAAAATATTAAAGCCTTTTGCTTGTAAGAACCGCCAAATAATGATATAATTTAACGTGATATTTTGCGATTTGTAAAGAAATTGAGTGTCTGGCAGTTTTTTTTCGCGAAGTACGGGTCGACGGCCCGTATGGCAGATCACGGGCGCACTGGAGGTGCAGCATGCGGATAAAATCACTGCCGGAGAACGAACGGCCTGTTGAGAAAGCTCTTCACAGGGGTATCAGCAGCCTTTCCAATGCAGAATTAATCGCTCTGCTTATTCATACCGGAACGAAAGAAAAATCAGCGATAAGGCTGTCAGAGGAGATACTGGGCGCTTTTCCCGAGGGAATCGGCGCATTTGGCAGCTGTATGGCGGAAGATCTTCTGCAAATAGAAGGAATAGGCAGGGTCAAAGCCTGTTCCATCTTGGCGTCTGTTGAATTGGGGAAACGGATCGCCGCGCTGCCGCAGACGGAGCGGATCGCGGTAGAGACGCCTGAAGATATCGCCGCAATGTTCATGGAGCGGCTGAGATACGTAAAAAAAGAGCATTTTAAATGTGTATTGGTTAACGCAAAAGGGGAAATTATTTCTATTGACGATGTTTCTGTCGGCGAGCTTTCCAGCACGGTGGTTCACCCGAGAGAAGCTTTTCACATGGCAGTAAGAAAGAGTGCTGCTGCCGTAATCTTTGTCCACAACCATCCGAGCGGAGATCCGGCTCCCAGCAAAGAGGATATTTCTACGACCGAAAGGCTGGCTGCGTGCGGTGAGCTTTTGGGGATCCGTGTTCTGGATCACATCATCATCGGAGACGGAAGGTTTTCAAGCATGCGGGAAATGGGTCTGATCGACTGAGGTTTAAGTAATTTTGGAGGTAGTATAATGTTTAAATTCTTTTCGGCAAAGGACATGGGTATTGATTTAGGAACCGCAAATACGTTGATATATATTAAGGACAGCGGCATCGTTCTCAACGAGCCTTCGGTCATTGCCATGGACAATAGGAGAGGGACGACCCTTGCAGTCGGAGCAGAAGCCAAGGATATGATCGGTAAAGCGCCTTCGACGATCACGGTAGTCAGACCGCTCCAGGATGGCGTCATTTCCGACTTTGACCGGACGGCGGACATGCTCAGAGCCTTTATCGAGAAAGTGGTGTCCAGCAATAAGGTGAAGAATTTCCGGGTAGTCGTCGGTGTTCCCAGCGGTGTAACGGAAGTAGAGAAGAGAGCCGTTGAAGAAGTTGTGCGGCAGATGGGCGCTTCTGAAGTTTATATTCTGGAGGAACCTATGGCGGCGGCCATAGGCGCAGGTCTTGATGTGGACAGTTCTACGGCCTGCATGATCGCCGATATCGGCGGCGGAACTACAGACATCGCCATTATCGCTTTAGGCGGAATCGTTGCCAGCTCGTCCATCCGCCATGCCGGGGATAAGTTCAACGATGCGATCATTCAGTATATGCGGAAAAGACATGCGCTGCTTATCGGGGAAAAGACGGCAGAATATCTGAAGATCCAGGTCGGCGCGGCATGCCTGGATATTGATGAAAACGGCGATGAGATTATCCGTTCCGTTCAGGCCAGCGGCAGAGACATCATATCCGGACTGCCGAAGACGCTGGAGGTGACCAACCGCGATATCATGATCGCTCTGCAGGAATCTGTAGACATTATCATTGACGGGGTAAAAGCGACCATCGAAAAAGCACCGCCGGAAATTGCCGCAGATATTGCGTCCAACGGCATGGTGCTTTCCGGAGGCGGCGGCATGATCCACAACCTGGATCAGATGATCGAAAAGCGCACCGGTATGAAGGCGGTCATTGCAGAAAACGCTTTTGAGGCTGTAGCTTTGGGAACAGGCATGAGCCTGAATAATATCGAGAAACTGAAAGTTTACGCGACGAGCGTTAAGCGCAGATAGATAAGGAAATCAGGGTATGAGATGGATTAAGAAGCATAAGTTGATCAGCTTTCTGCTGGCCGTTATCCTCGTGAGCCTTGTGGTGCTCGTGGTTTCGGTCGGTACGGGAGGCGGGGGAAATCCGGTAAGCAATTTCTTCGGCAGCGTATATTCGGCGGTGGAAAAACCGCTGAGTAAGCTTTCCGGAGGCATTTCAGACAATATTTCCGGTATTTTTTCCTATAAGGAAATACAGAAAGAAAACGAGCGCCTGCAGGAAGAGAATCAGGAACTGCGCCAGCAGGTCACCAGCCTGACGCTGACTGCCAACGAGCTCCAGGAACTGCAGGAATTGTCCGAGGTTCTGAATTACAGAGGCATCAGCGGCACGGATGATATCGTTTCGGCCGATGTGATTTCCATGGACGGAACAAACTGGATGAACATCTTCACCATCGATGCCGGCCGTGAAAGCGGCATTGAAGAAGGCTGTGTCGTGATCTGCGGCGACGGTCTGGTCGGCCGGATCAGCGACGTCGGAAAGGGCTGGGCCAAGGTCGTATCCATAATCGACGAGTCCAGCAAAATCAGCTTTAAGGTTTCCGGAAACCTGAAGCTGATCGGTATCGTGGAGAGCTCTTCGGACGGTGTGCTTTCCGGTTTCATGCTGGATGACCGCGCCAAGGTATCAGAGGGCGACCGTATCATCACTTCCGGGATGGGAACCTATCCGGCAGGAATTGCCGTAGGCAGAATCACAAAGGTCAAATACGACAGCGACGCACAGCTGCAGAGGGTAGATATCAAATCCTCGGTGGACTTTATGTCGCTGCAGAAGGTTTCGGTGATCCTATGAAGTATTGGCAGGGTTTTTTACTGTATCTGGCGGCTTTTTTGCTGCAGCCGCTGCTGTACAATCTGATCCCGGTGCTGGGAGGAAATCTCAATCTTCTTCTCTGCCTGACGGCAGTTATCACGTTTCTGTATGACGATACCGTGATCGGGATCGTCTACGCATTTATTTTCGGGCTTGCCTGGGATCTGTATTACGGATTATATGTGGGGCCGGGACTTCTTTCCCTGGTGTTTTCCGGGATCGTCGTACTGCTTCTGAAAAATTTTGTCAACAGGGAGAATCTGCTGAATGGTATAGTAGGAACTCCGCTGCTCACCTGGTTCTATGCATCCTGCTACTGGGTGATCTACTATTTTCTGGACAGTCCCTACAGCTATCTTTACGCCATGGAATCACTGCCGCTGCAGCTGCTTTTCAACGGGATCGCCGGCGCGGCGCTCTATTTTATATTGTTAAAAAGGGTTATTAAACACAGGAGAGACAGGTACTTTAGATGAATAGAAGAACAAAACTGTTCGATTCAAGATATCAGCAGATCGTTGCTGTTGTCATTGTACTCATGGTGATTCTCGGTATTCGTCTGTTCGTCGTTACCGTTCTGCAAAACGACCGGTGGACGGCTGAAGCCTCGGATCAGAATACAAAGACCATTACGACTTCTGCACCCAGGGGGAATATCTATGACCGCAACGGGGAGGAACTGGCGGTAAACCGTCAGGTCTTTACGGCTAATTTTAATGCCAGTTCGCTTTCGACGGAAGAGATCAACGATTCCGCGCTGGAGCTGATCAATACGCTGGAAAAAAACGATGATGAATACACCGATAATTTTCCGATAAAGATCACTGCTTCCGGGGAATTTTACTATACCTACAAGAGGAAGATCCGGGAATGGCTTTCGGATCAGGGATTTGCCGCCGGTCTGACGGCGGAGGAAGCTTTTACGAGACTGCGTAACCGTTATGATATCGACGAGAGTCTCGATCGCTACGAGGCAATGGAGATCCTGCAGACCAAGTACAACCTGGATCCGCCGATTTCCGTAAAAACCATGGTTTATACCTATGATCAGGAGCTGGAAAGCTTTCTGACCAAGTTTGGCTTTTCCGCCACACAGATCGAAGAGGGCATTTCCGCCAGGGAATGTTTCGAGACGCTCAGAAAAAATTATAAAATCGACAAGAAGCTGAGCGACAAAGAAGCACGGAAGATTTTCATCGTCCGAAACGAGATCGCGACCAATGGTTTTACCCGCTATATTTCCATCAAGATCGGAACGGATATCTGCGATCAGACGATCGCTTATCTGGAGGAAGCGAATATACCGGGAGTCGAGGTATCTTCAGAAACGGAGCGTTATTATCCGAACAAGGATACGGCCTGCCACATTTTGGGTTATATGGGCGCTATTTCTGAGAGCGAGGCAGAGTATTATGTTGGAGAAAAGGGCTACACCTCCAGCGACCTGGTGGGAAAAGACGGTATTGAAGCTGCTCTGGAGGAGGAACTGCACGGTACGCCGGGAACCAGGGAGATCCGGGTGAACAGCTCCGGCGAATATGTGGAAACCATCAGTGAGACGGAAGCAAAGAAAGGTTCCGATGTCTATCTGACCATCGATCTCGATCTGCAGAAGACTGCGGAAAAGGCTCTTGAAGAGGCTATCAGTGATTCGGCGCACAGCCGCAGCGGCGCGGTCGTCGCTTTGGATGTGGAGACAGGAGATGTACTGGCTCTGGCCAGCTATCCGACGTACGATCCGAATATTTTTGCCAACGGCATTTCCACAAAAGCCTGGGAATCCGTACAGGCTGAAAATCCGAGAGACCCGCTTTCCCCTGCGCCGCTGTACAACAATGCGACGCGTATGGCGGTAGCGCCGGGTTCGACCTTTAAGCCGATCACAGCGCTGGCCGCACTGCAGAGCGGACTTGATCCGAATCTGTATATCCGTGACCGCGGCGTTATCGAGTATGGCGACCGGCAGTTCGCCTGCTCGGCATGGAACAGCTACAGAGGTACGCATGGCAGCGAGAATCTGGAGTGGGGTATCGGTAACTCCTGCAATTACTACTTTTACTGTATCGCTACCGGTAAAGACTGGGGAACCGGCGCGTCTTTGGGATACAGCATCAATGTAAACGATCTGCTGGATACGGCGGAAAATTTCGGCCTTGGGGAGGAGACCGGCATAGAGATCGGTGAATCTACAGGCAACCGTCCTTCTGCCGAATACAAGCTGCAGTCCTACGAGGCTTCGGTGCGTAATTATATCTACAGCAACGCGCACGACTTTTTCCCGGAAGAGGTCGCGGAGGATTTCGATAGATTAAAAGAAAATATGTATACGATTTCCGGCTGGACAGCGGATAATCCGGATTATGACGAGCTGATCGAACTGCTCCGAAAAAATACAGACGTCAAGGAGAGTCAGCTTGAAAATGTAGCGTCAAGAGTAAAGTTCGACTATTTCATCCAGGCGCAATGGACGACTGCCGACCAGTTCAATATTTCCATCGGCCAGGGCGACAACGCGTATACGCCGCTGCAGATGGCCAGCTATGTGGCTACCCTTGGAAATAACGGCGTCAAAAATCAGGTCAGTCTGGTTGCCGGCGTTGAGGGCAAGGGAATGACCGTGAAAGATGAAGCAGAGGATCTCAACCTGAAGGAAGGCACCATGGAAGAAGTCATCAAGGGAATGAGACGGGTCTGCACCAGCGGTACACTGGCCGGCGTCTTCGGCAGTTTCCCTGTGGAAGTGGCCGGAAAGACGGGAACAGCGGAAAACCAGGGGATCAAGCAGCCGAAGAGCGAAGTATCTTATGTGCGCTCGCATTTGAGCGCGTTCAATTCTGCGGCGGGAACTTCCGTTTCCTGGTCCAAGGTAAAACGGACGATGGAACAGATGATGGACGAAGAGCCGGAGCGGTATTCTTCGGAGGATGAGACCGTAGATGAAGCGCTGATGAAAGCCAGCAACTACAAGATCACGCAGAGTATGATCAACAGCTACAAGGACGGCTATGATTACTATTCCTGGACGATCACGCTGGCGCCGGCTGATGATCCGCAGATCGCGGTGGCGGTGCTGCTGGTGGAAGGCGGATTTTCATCCAATGCCGCGCCGGTAGCTAAGGATATTATCGCTGATTATCTGGACGTTTACGAAGAGGAAGAAACTTCGGTAAGCAAAACCGATATGGACGGCACGAATAAGATACAGTAGTGAATTTCAGCGCAATTCAGCACAACGCTGCAGTTTTAAGGAGGGTAGACGATGGGCAAGGTATATTTAGTCGCATCAGGAAAAGGCGGAACGGGAAAATCGATGTTTGCAGCAAATTTTGGCGCGACACTGGCGAAACAGGGACGCAGTACGGTTATTCTGGATATGGATCTCGGTCTGCGCAATCTGGATCTGTACTTTGGCCTGGAGAACAATGTAGTCTACGATATTTACGATGTTCTGACCGGAATCTGCAGAATCAAACAGGCGCTGATCCGAGACAAACGTTTTGAAAATCTGTTTCTGATGGCGGCTCCTCCTGTCCGGGATGACGGCAGTCTGACGCCGCTGCACATGCAGGTGCTCTGTGAGAAGCTGAAAAATATTTATGATTATGTCATTGTGGATTCTCCTTCGGGAATCGATGACGGACTGGTACTGGCCTCTGCCGGAGCAGACAGCTGTATCCTGGTGACGACGCCGGAGTATTCTGCGCTGCGCGATGCAGATACGCTGGATCGCGAATTGCTGCGTCTGGGTATCGAGGAACGTTTTGTCGTACTCAATAAGGTGATTGCCGAGATGATGTCGGCAGGATATGCGCCGCGGCTTCGGGAGATCACCTCGATGCTGCGCCCGCCGCTGGCAGGTGTGATCCAGTATGACGAGAACATTCAGATCTCCACGAATCTGGGCGTACCGATCGTTCTCAAAGACGGTACCTATATCCAGGAAAATTTTGAACGGATCGCAGGTCGGATCATCGGCTGAGAAAGGCCGCTTAATTGCTTCCGGCCGGTAAGGGATGACGATGTTGACTGTTTTGCTGTTTATGCAAATTCAGTCAGCATTTTTTTTTGCGGACGGTTTGCGGCGGCAGATCAGAAATTGATGGATTTGCTGCGGATACCTACGTCCAGCGCAAAGCCCAGGGCGATCATATTGGAAAGGATAGATGAGCCGCCATAGCTGAGGAACGGAAGGGTGATACCGGTAACCGGCATCAGCCCCATGGTCATGGCGATGTTTTCAAAAATCTGGAAGGTAAACATACCGATGATTCCGGCGACGATTAACGCGCCGTAAAAGTCCAGCGCGTTTTTTACGATACCGGCCATGCGGACCAGGAGGATCGTAAACAGTCCGATTACAGACAGACCGCCGATCATACCCAATTCTTCGCCGATGACGGAAAAGATAAAATCGGAGGTTTGAACGGGTATGAAATCCAGTTCCTTCTGGGTGCCGTTGAAGAGCCCTTTTCCGAAAATTCCCCCGGAGCCGATGGCGACCTTGGACTGCCATACCTGATAATTGCCGGAAAGATCCAGGTTCTCGGGATGGAGAAAGGCTTCGATACGTTCCTTTTGATAATTGGCCATGAAGACGTAGGCTACCGGAACAGCAGCGACCACCAGAGCAAAGAATTTAGCGAAAACCTTCAGATTGATGCCGGCGAAAAAAATCATGACGACCCAGATCGCGCAGAAGACCAGTGCGCTGCCGAAGTCTTCCTTCAGAACAATGATGATAATCGGTGCGGCGACGATACCGGCCTTGATCAGACCTTTGAAATTGTAAAGGTTGTCCCGGTGCTCATTGAGATAGCCGGCCATGATCAGAATGAACAGGATTTTGACGATCTCGGAGGGCTGCACGGTAATTACGCCGCCGAGACTGATCCAGGAGCGGGCGCCGAACTGTTCGATGCCCAGTCCCGGGATGTAGACCAGCAGCAGCAGTGCCAGCGACAGGATGTACAGGTATTTCTCCAGCCCGGAAAAAAGCGTGTAATTGAAGGATAAAATAATAAAGACCGCCGCGATTCCCAATATGTACGCCGCGATCTGGACGATGACATCTCGTCCGAAAAAACCGGAATCGATCTGTGTGCTGCCGATCATCAGCACGCTTAGAACCGCAAGCAGAATGATGACGGCGACGATGACTTTATCGATATTTTTGATCAGATTAAAAAAATAGTTCATTCGTTTTCCCCTCTTGTTCTTGACATTGTGTCGACACCAACATTATAATATACTATGCGCGAATATATCAAGTTTTAATTATGTAATGCCAGTTTTTTTAAAAATTGCCTTGAAAATATAACAGAGCAGAAGCCGCCTGACCTCTGATTCCTCTGTGCCGGAACGGGTCAGGATTTCTGTGCATGTTTATGACAACTTAATAAGAAAAGGAGGTGCTTTAATGTCTCCAATCATATGGATTCTTATCTGTATAGTTGTACTGGTCCTCGGACTGTTGATCGGATATATACTGCGAAAGAATATCGGCGAAAAGGCCATCGGAAGCGCGGAACAGAAGGCCAAGAATCTGATTCTGGACGCCGAAAAGAAATCCGAGACGATTAAGAAAGAGATCACATTAGAAGCAAAGGAAGAAGCGCACCGCATGCGAACCGATGTGGAGCGCGAGGTAAGAGAGAGAAGAGCGGAAATACAGCGCTCTGAAAGGAGATTGATCCAGAAGGAAGAGTCGGTTGACAGAAAGCTGGAGAATATCGAAAAACGGGAAGAAAGCATTACAAAGCATGAAAACCAGATCCAGGAAAAGAAGAAAGAACTGGATAATTTCATGGCAAAACAAATTGAAGAACTGGAGAAGATTTCCGGCCTGACTGCAGAGGAAGCAAAGGCTCTGCTGCTGGAGGAGATCGAAAAAGATGTAAGGCACGACGCGTCATTGATGATCAAGGATATCGAGTCCAAAGCCAAAGAGGAAGCGGACAAGAAAGCCAAAGAGATCATTACCGGCGCTATTCAGCGCTGTGCGGCTGATCATGTTGCGGAAAGCACCGTATCGGTAGTCGCTTTGCCAAACGACGAGATGAAGGGCAGGATCATCGGCCGCGAAGGCAGAAATATCCGGGCGATCGAAACGCTTACCGGTTTAGATCTGATCATCGATGATACACCGGAAGCGGTCATTGTTTCCGGATTTGATCCGGTAAGACGCGAGATCGCAAGGATCGCACTGGAAAAGCTCATCGTAGACGGCAGAATCCATCCGGCCAGAATCGAGGAGATGGTCGAGAAGGCGGAGAAAGAAGTCAATGCGGTCATCAAAGAAGAGGGTGAGCAGGCGACCTTTGAAGTGGGCATCCACAATCTGCATCCGGAGCTGATCAGGCTTTTGGGCAGACTGAAATACAGAACGTCATACGGCCAGAATGTGTTGAAGCATTCGGTAGAGGTAGCGCATCTTGCAGGCCTTATGGCAGGAGAACTGGGGCTTGACGCAAAGCTGGCCAAGCGAGCCGGTCTTCTCCATGACATAGGCAAGGCGCTGGATCACGAATATGAGGGAACGCATGTGGATATCGGCATCCAGGTACTGAAAAAGTACAAGGAGTCTGAAGCGGTCATCAATGGAATGGCGGCGCATCACGGCGATTACGAACCAAAGAGCCTGGAGGCTGTGCTGATCGCGGCCGCAGACGCGCTTTCGGCAGCGAGACCCGGAGCAAGACGCGAGACCCTCGACGCTTACATCAAGAGACTGGAGAATCTGGAGGAAATCGCGAATACTACGCCGGGTGTCGACAAGTCTTTCGCTATTCAGGCCGGCCGGGAAATCCGGATCATTGCGAAACCGGAAGAGATGAGCGATGACGATATCGTTTTGCTGGCTCGGGAGGTTTCTAAAAAAATCGAATCTGAACTGGAATATCCGGGACAGATCAAGGTCAATGTGGTCAGAGAGACCAGAGCGATCGACTATGCGAAATAATACGGCGGGACTGCTGCAGTGATGCGGCAGTCCCCTTTATGATTGAGGAAAGCAAGAGGGGACGGGAAATCGTAATTGCTGCGCGCGACTGCGCTGGTTCTGGGAACGGAAAAGGAGGTCAGATGGAAAGAATCGGACAAAATGTATCGTTTTACAGGAGATTACTTACGCTGGCTGGACCGATCATTGTACAGCAGCTTATTTCCGTAGGACTGAATCTGGTGGACAATATCATGGTAGGACGCCTGGGTGCGCTGGAACTGGCGGCAGTAGGTTCGGCTAATCAGGTGTTTTCGATCTACTCGATGATTTTGTTCGGACTGTTCAGCGGTGCGGCGGTGCCTCTGGCGCAGTATTACGGAGCCAGGGATTTCAAGAGCATCAAAAAAATTATCGGTATGGATATCACGGTCGGCCTGACGCTGGCAATGTTTACCTTCGCTTTAGTGCAGATTTTTGCGCCGCAGATCATCGGTCTGTTTGCTGAGGAGGAGCAGGTCATTGAATACGGTGTGCAGTACATACGGATCGTTGCCTTCACCTATATTTTTACCGGCGTAAGCTTTGCCATAACCTATAACTCCCGTTCCGTGCAGATTTTGAAGGTGCCGACTATCGTCAATGTCTGCAGTATCCTGACCAATACGCTGCTGAACTATATGCTGATCTATGGAAACTTCGGCATGCCGGCTATGGGCGTCCGGGGAGCGGCTCTGGCAACGCTGATCGCCAGATTGCTTGAGCTTGCCGCTCTGGTGCTGTATCTGGTCGTAGATAAGGAGCATCCGTTCCATGGAAAATTCAGAGAGTTTACCGGTTTTACCGGAGATCTGTTCAAAAAGGTGATGCATACGGCTATGCCGGTGGTCATCAGTGAAGGCGGATGGTCTCTGGGCGTTTCTCTTGTCTTTGCCGCTTATGGGAAGATCAGTGCGGAAGCTCTTGCTGTCATGCAGGTCAGCAACGTGCTCTGCTCCCTGTGCCAGTGCGCTTCCTTCGCCCTGGGTAATGCTTCTGCAGCGCTGACCGGCGAAACACTGGGACAGAGAGAGCCGGAGCTGGCGTATGAGAATACAAAGAAATATATGAAGATCCAGTGGCTGCTCAACGGCATCATGACGGTGATGATTCTCGTTCTCCGCAGACCGATCGCCATGATTTACGATTTTGATGCAGAGACAACGGAGATGCTGATGCTTTCTCTGGGGGTATTCGCCTTTACGTTGATTCCGCGTATGGTGGCCTATGCTGTCCAGTGCGGTATTCTTCGCGCCGGAGGAGATACGCTGTTCTGTATGATCGTGGAGCTTTCCTGCAACCTGGGGATCGAAGTCATCCTGGCCTACGTCAGCGTACTGGTATTCCAGCTGCCTCTGCACTTGTGCATTGCGGTGGCGGCTATCGGAAATCTGATCAAGGCAATCGTGGAGTACCGGCGCTACCTGAGCAAAAAATGGATCAATATCGTAATATAAGAATAGGGGAAACATGGAAAAAAAGTTTGTATATCTGGACAACAGCGCAACAACGCGTCAGTACGACCGTGTTACGGAATGTATGAAGAAAGCGGTGGAGGAAGACTACGGAAATCCGTCCGCACTCCATTCCTTTGGCCTGGTATCCGAAAAGCAGATTCGCAAAGCGAGGGAAACCGTTGCTGCATCGCTGGGCTGTCGCAGTGAAGAGGTGATCTTCACCTCCGGCGGGACGGAGAGCGATAATATGGCCATTTTTGGCACCGCTCACAGCAGGAAGCGCGAAGGGAAAAAGATCATCACCTCCAGGGTAGAGCATCCGGCGGTTCTGGAGAGCTGCAGGGTTTTAGAACAGGAGGGCTTCACGGTGGAGTATATCGGTGTGGATCCTCTGTGCCGATTGGATATGGAACAGCTGAAGGCCGCGGTGGATGACGAAACGGTGCTGATTTCCATCATGGCAGTAAACAACGAGACAGGAACCATCATGCCGTCGGCACAGATCAATGCGCTGAAAAAAAACGCGGTTTTCCATACCGACGCGGTGCAGGCCTATGGAAAGATTCCGCTGTCTGCCGACGAAGCCGATATGATCTCCCTAAGCGCGCATAAAATACATGGGCCGAAAGGCATGGGAGCGCTGTATGTCCGCAGAGGTGTGAAGCTTCCGGCTTTTATCGTCGGCGGCGGTCAGGAGCGGCATATGCGCTCGGGAACGGAAAATGTACCGGGTATCCTGGGCTTTGGTCTGGCGGCAGAAATCGCCTGTGAAAATCTGCAGCAGCGATGCAGCCGTATGGCGGAGGCAAGGAATTATCTGCTGGCCGGTATACGGGATCAGATCGCTGATATCCGTGTCAACAGTCCTGAGGATGGCGCGCCGTCGGTGCTGAATATCTCTTTCCTGGGTACCCGGGGAGAGGTGCTGCTGCACACGCTGGAGCAGGATGGCATCTTTGTTTCCACGGGTTCTGCCTGCTCTTCCCACAAAAAGGGGCAGAGCCATGTTTTGGCGGCCATGGGGCTTACCGACAGAGAGATAGAGGGGGCAATACGGTTCAGCTTCAGTGAGTTCAACACGACAGAAGAGATGGACTATGTCCTGGAGAAAACAAAGAATGCAGTGGAGCGATTCCGCAGACTGGGATCCTTCCGTTGATACAGACACAGGATGGTGAAATTATGAATGAACAGAATATTTTTATCGTCAGATGCGGAGAGGTCGCGCTGAAAGGGATGAACAAGCCCTATTTTGAACGCATGCTGACCGAAAGGATCCGGAAAAACCTGCAGGAGTTTTCCGGGGTCGACGTACAGCGTCACGAAGGGCTGATCTTTGTCAGAGCGGATAAGTCCCTTGACAGAGACAAACTGATCCGGCAGATTTCCCGGGTATTCGGGGTCGCCTCCATCAGTCCGGCCGTAGAAGCCGAGAGCAATCTGGATGCTATCGGCGAGGAAGCGGTGAAGTATATGAAGGAGCTGATCGAGACAAAAGGAATCAGGACCTTCAAGGTAGAGGCCAAGCGGGCGGATAAGAATTTTCCCGTCAAATCGCCGGATATCGCCAGGATCATAGGCGCTAAAGTACTGATCGGCTGCAAGGTGCTCAAGGTCGATGTACATCATCCGGACGTGCATCTTTTTGTCGATCTGCGCCATGACCGTTCTTATATCTATCAGCAGAAGATCGCCGGTTTTGGCGGGCTTCCTCTTGGCACCAACGGAAAAGGCATGGTGCTGCTTTCCGGCGGTATTGACAGTCCGGTAGCGGCGTGGATGATGGCTAAGCGCGGTATGCTGATCGAGGCGGTACACTTCCATTCGTATCCGTATACCAGTCAGCGGGCACAGGAAAAGGTCGAGGACCTGGCACGGATCGTGGCTTCGTACTGCGGAGATTTTAAACTTCATGTCATCAATCTTCTGCCGATACAGGAACAGATCGTGCAGAACTGTCCCGAGGAAGAGACGACCATACTGGTCAGAAGGTTTATGATGCGGATCGCGGAGAAGATCGCGGAGAAAAACAAGGCGATGATGCTGATTACCGGCGAAAATCTGGGACAGGTCGCCAGCCAGACGGCTGAGGCTCTGGTGGTTACCGACGCTTGTGTCCATATGCCGGTCATGCGGCCGCTGATTGCCATGGACAAGGTAGACATCATGGAAAAGGCCGAGGAAATCGGCACGTTCGAAACGTCTATCCTGCCCTATGAAGACTGCTGTACGGTATTTCTGCCCAAGCATCCGACGACAAAGCCAAAGCTTTCCCGCATAGAGCATTCCGAAAGCCGTCTCGATGTGGAGGGATTGGTTTCTGCAGCGGCAGAAGCAGAAGAAATCGTTTATATTCGACAAAAATAGAAGGGATCCCCCTTTTTCTCTTAAAGACAAGCCCGGCAGAGCGGACTATAATAAAGAGGAAAGGGGGTTTTTCTATGGATACAGCATTTTATCTGCAGGGAAATACGCTGATCGTCTGTCTGTCCGGTGAGATCGATCATCATGTGGCGGATCGGATCAGAAAGGATATAGATGATGAGATTAGCCTGTACGGAACGAAGGATCTGATCCTGGATTTTTCGGCGGTAACGTTTATGGACAGCTCCGGCGTCGGCGTCGTGCTGGGGCGGTACAGGAAGCTGAAAGAGTGCGGAGGAACGGTGACTATACGCAACGCCGGCAGACTGGTGAAACAGATCCTGGATCTTTCAGGGGTTTTTTCCCTGATGCATTACGAAGAGACGGAGGAAGACGATGGAAAAAAATCCGGTAATTGTGGAATTTGAGGCGCTGCCGCAGAATCAGGGCTTTGCCAGAGCTGTGGCCGGCGCATATTGCGCCGCTTTTGATCCCACGGTGGAGGAACTTACCGAGATCAAAACAGCTGTTTCTGAGGCGGTAAGCAATTCGGTCATTCATGGCTACGAGAAAAAGGGCAGAGGAAAGATCCGCATGGAGCTTTCCATGATAGACCGTGATAAACTTTCGGTAAAAATCACCGACTGGGGAAAAGGGATCGCCGATGTGAAAAAAGCCATGGAACCGTTGTTTTCTACCGAAGAGAGCGGAGAAATGTCGGGAATGGGCTTTACCGTTATGGAAAGCTTTACGGATAAGATCTTTGTAGAGTCTGCGCCGGAGAAGGGGACAGCGGTAACTCTGATCAAGTACCTGGATACATATTATGACGTATAAGTATATTCCCGTATCGAAGGAGGAGACCTACGAGCTGATTCGGCGCGCCCAGGCCGGCGATGAAGAGGCAAGGGCGCTGCTGGTAGAACAGAATACGGGATTAGTGAAAAAACTGGCTCTGAAATTTGCGGCCGCAGAGTATGAGACGGATGATCTGATCCAGCTGGGATATATCGGTCTTTTGAAAGCGGCAGACAAGTTTGATCCGCAGTACAACGTGATGTTTTCCACCTATGCCGTGCCTATGATCATGGGAGAGATCCGGAGATTTTTCCGCGACAGCGGCAGGATCAAAGCCAGCCGCAGTCTGAAATCGGAGATCAGCGCGTTGAAAAAGGCGCAGGATCAGCTGGAGAAGGAAAACGGCAGCCGGCCGCGGATCAGTGAAGTTGCTGAGGCGATGGGAATATCCGTTGAGCGGGTCAATGAGATCATGGAAGCCGAGTCTGCGCTTTCCGGCATCGCCAGCCTGGACAGCCGGCCGGTAGAGGAGGAATACGGCGCCCGGGCAGTGCAGGGTTCGCCGGAAAACGACCTGGACATTCTGATGATCCGAGAGGAGATCAAAGGTCTGGGGGATAAAGAGCGCCAGGTGATCGTGCTGCGTTATTACCGGGACATGACGCAGCAGGAAATCGCCAGGATCATGGGGATCTCGCAGGTACAGGTTTCCCGGATCGAGAAGCGGGCGCTTGCGGCGATAAAAAAACGGATTGCCGAATAGTGAGTTGATTTCAACTCACTTATTTTCTTCGACATTTTCTAACAGAGAAATGCAAAAATAGGCTTGCAAAAGCCTTTTAAAAGTGGTTTACTATATATGTATGCTGTTATTTTTATAACAAACAGTGCATGCTTTAACGCGGTTAAAACTCATCCTTCTGCGGGAGGACCGTTATTATAATTTAAGGAGGCATATACATGAACTTTCAACTGACGAAGGAACAGGAATTCGTAAGAAAAATGGTAAGAGAATTCGCCACGAACGAAGTTGAACCATTGGCTGCGGACATCGATCAGGAACACAGATTTCCGACTGAGACTGTAGAAAAAATGGCTAAGTATGGAATGATGGGCGTTCCGTTCCCGGCAGAGTACGGCGGAGCCGGCGGAGACCACATCTCCTATGCGATCACAGTAGAAGAACTGTCAAGAGTCTGTGCATCTACAGGTGTTATCTGTTCCGCACACACTTCCCTTTGCTGCTGGCCGATTTTCAACTGGGGAAATGAAGACCAGAAGAAAAAGTATCTTCCGGATCTGTTATCCGGCAAAAAGCTGGGCGCTTTCGGTCTGACTGAACCAAATGCCGGTACTGACGCTTCCGGACAGCAGACAAGAGCAGAGCTGGTAGGCGACAAATGGATTCTCAACGGAGCCAAGGTATTTATCACCAACGGCGGTTATGCTGACGTTTTCGTCGTTATGGCGATGACAGACAAGAAAAAAGGTAATCACGGAATCAGTGCATTTATCGTAGAAAAAGGCGATCCGGGATTCTCCATCGGTAAGACGGAAGATAAGATGGGTATCTGCGCTTCCTCCACTACAGAGCTGATCTTCCAGAACTGCGAGATCCCGCAGGACAGACTGCTGGGACAGGTAGGAGAAGGTTTCAAAGTTGCTATGTCCACTCTGGACGGCGGCCGTATCGGTATCGCTTCCCAGGCACTGGGTATTGCACAGGGCGCTTTTGACGTCACCGTTGAATATATGCAGCAGAGAAAACAGTTCGGAAAGAAGCTGTCTCAGATGCAGGCACTGCAGTTCTCCATGGCTGACCTGAAGACCAAGATCGAAGCGGCAAGACTTCTGGTTTACAGAGCTGCCGACATGAAGGACAAGCACATGAACTACAGTGAAGCTGCCGCTATGGCGAAGCTGTTTGCTGCAGAAACTGCCATGGAAGTAACCACCAAGTGTGTACAGTACCACGGCGGATACGGCTACACCAAGGATTATCCGGTTGAAAGAATGATGAGAGACGCCAAGATTACCGAGATCTACGAAGGAACTTCCGAAGATCAGAGAATGGTTATCGCGGGCAAAACGTTCAAAAAATAAGATATAGGAGGACACAGAAATGGCATTTAAGATTATCGTATGTGCAAAGCAGGTACCAGATACGAACGTAATCAAGATCAATCCTAAGACTGGTACGCTGATCAGAGACGGCGTTCCGAGCATCCTCAATCACGACGATGCGAACGCTCTTGAAGAAGCTTTAAAGATCAAAGACAAATATGACGATGTAACGGTTACGGTTATCTCCATGGGACCTCCGCAGGCACAGGATCTGCTGTTTGAGTGTATTGCCATGGGAGCTGACGAAGGTATCCTGATCTCCGACAGAGCTGTAGGCGGTTCCGATACATGGGCTACCTCCAATACACTGGAAGCAGCAATCAGAAAATGGGAAAAAGAGAACGGACCTGCGGATCTGATTTTCGCCGGACGTCAGGCTATCGACGGAGATACCGCTCAGGTAGGACCGCAGATCGCAGAGAAACTGGATCTCCCTCAGGTTTCCTATGTTGAAGAATTCCAGATCGATGATGATCTGAAGAACATCACCGTTAAGAGACAGCTGGAAGACGGATATGAACTGATCGCGATCAAGACACCTTGTCTGCTCACGGCGATCAAAGAGCTGAACGAGCCAAGATACATGAGCATGTCCGGAATCTTCGGAGAAAAGGACATCAAGGTATGGAACGCCAAGGACATCGAAGTTGACCTGAACAAGGTAGGTCTGGAGGCTTCCCCGACAAACGTATTCAGATCATTCACTCCTGCCCCTAAGGCTCCTGGTCAGGTAATCGCCGGCGACACGGAGAACGAGCAGGCTAAGAACCTTTTGATTCAGCTCAAAGGTAAGCACATCATCTAATGAGAGGGAGGAATAAAAATGGCAATTAAGATTATAAGTGATAAATGTAAAGGCTGCACCCTTTGCGTAAAGGCTTGTCCGTTTGACGCTCTGAAGATGGTTGACAGAAAAGCCGTTGTTGACGAGGGCAAGTGCACCAACTGTAACGCCTGCGTTGCAAAATGTAAATTCGGCGCTATCGAAGCTGCTCCGGAAGCAGAAAAGGTCGACCTCTCCGCTTACAAGCATATCTGGGTATTTGCAGAGCAGAGACAGGGAAAGATCCAGAACGTTGCTCTGGAACTCCTGGGCGAAGGTAAGAAGCTGGCTAAGGACATCAGCGACGACACCCAGATCTGTGCCGTTCTGATCGGTAACAATATCGATCATCTGGCTCAGGAATGCTTCGAATATGGTGCAGAAAAAGTATACATGGTTCAGGATCCGCTGCTGGAGAACTACACAACGGATGCCTACACTAAGGTAATGAAACAGCTCATCGATGAGTACAAGCCGGAGATCGTTCTCTACGGCGCTACACATATCGGCCGTGACTTTGCTCCGCGTATTGCGGCAAGATGCAACACCGGTCTGACTGCTGACTGTACACACCTGGATGTAAAGGTTTCCAAGTATATCGAGTTCGCAAAGGCCAACACGACTCTGGATACCTCCACTCTGGATCCTAACGATCCTTCCACCGGTATCAAGCAGACTCGTCCGGCTTTCGGCGGAAACCTGATGGCTACCATCATCTGCCCGAAGACCAGACCGCAGATGTCTACCGTTCGTCCTGGCGTAATGCAGAAACAGGAAAGACAGGTTGGCGCTACTGGTGAAATCGTTAACGTAAAACCGGAAATCAGCAAGGAAGATATTCGTATCGAGATCAAGGATATCGTAAAATCCATGAAGGAAATGGTATCTTTGACCGACGCTAAGATCATCTGCTCCGGCGGACGTGGTCTGGGCGATGCTTCCGGATTTGAACTGATCCAGAAATTTGCTGATAAAGTCGGCGGCGTCGTCGGTTCTTCCCGTGCGGCTGTTGACGCCGGCTGGATCGATCACTCTCACCAGGTAGGACAGACTGGTACTACCGTAAAACCGGAAATCTATTTTGCCTGCGGTATCTCCGGTGCTATTCAGCATCTGGCTGGTATGCAGACTTCTAACTGCATCGTTGCCATCAATAAGGATCCGGATGCACCGATCATGGAAGTAGCGGATTATGCTATCGTTGGCGACCTGTACAAGGTAATTCCGGAAATCATTGCGGAGTGGGACAACGCTGAAGAGCTTTACGATGCTACTACAAAATAAGAAGTAAATATTATTTT
>CALXJA010000108.1 GCA_944388465.1 uncultured Emergencia sp. | reverse complement strand
CATCCTCTTCCTCTACCGGGATAATCTCATCGATCACTTCCCTGTCGAGAATTTCCGGAACGAAATTGGCGCCGATCCCCTGAAGATTGTGCGCACCGCTTCTTCCCTCCGACAACAGCGGCGAATTCTTCGGTTCAACGGCGACAATGCTGATCGAAGGAATTTTTTCTTTGAGATAACGTCCGGCTCCGGTAATAGTGCCTCCGGTTCCCACGCCGGCGACAAGAATATCGATCTTTCCTTCAAGATCGGAAAAAATCTCCGGCCCGGTGGAATCCATATGCGCCTGCACGTTAGCCGGGTTCACAAACTGACCGGCGACGATGCTGCCGGGAATCTCCTGCTGCAGCTCCTCCGCTTTATCCACCGCGCCCTGCATACCTCTGGCTCCCTCGGTCAGTACCAGCTGCGCTCCATAGGCAGCAAGCAGCTTCCGGCGTTCCTGACTCATGGTTTCCGGCAGGACAAAAATTGCCTTGTAGCCTCTGGCAGCGGCAATAGATGCCAGTCCGATCCCCGTGTTTCCGCTGGTCGGTTCAATGATGGTTCCGCCCGGTCTCAAACGGCCTTTTTCCTCTGCATCCAGGATCATTCGGAGCGCAGCTCTGTCTTTGATGCTCCCCGCCGGATTAAAGGCCTCCAGTTTTCCGTAGATACATGCTCCGGCGTCTTTGGCCTTTTCTATCTTTGAAAGCCGCAGAAGCGGAGTATTACCGATGGTCTCGGTAATAGACTGATAGATCATCTCGATCACCTCGAATTCTTTCCAAAATCATGATACAGAGAAACAGAAAGGCTGATCCCAGGCTCCATCCGCCGAGAATGTCCGTAGGAAAATGCACTCCCACGTAGACTCTGCTAAAGCCGATGAGCAGGATCAACAGGCTCAGCAGCACCGTCAGGACATTGGCGGTCTGCTTGTTCGGGCAGTAACGCCGCAGCAGATAGATCAGGATCCCGTAGCAGACAATGCAGTTCATGGAATGACCGCTGGGAAAAGAATAGCCCCCCTGCTCGATCAGACGCACCGTCAGCTCCGGTCTCGGCCGCTGAAACAGCTCTTTAACCAGCTTATATATGCCTGTAGAAGCCAGCGAAATAACGGCAAAGGGGAGACCGATCCTGTATCGGACGGCCGGAACTGCCAGCAGGATCAGAGCCAGAAGCGTGATCGTCTGCCAGTTCCCCATATAGGTTACAGGAATAAAGATCGCATTGAGCAGCCCGTTTCGGCAGCTATATACCCATTCTCTGATCGCCGTATCAAAATATAGTGTTTCCGCTGACGATACCCAGTATGCAATACAGGCGAAGCATAGTAATGCTCCGCCTATGATCATCCACCGCCAGCTGTTTTTCTTCTTTTGCTGTTGCCTCACTCGTCCAATTACCCCTTTGTTCTTCTATTTAAATTTAACTGCCGTTCCGTATGCAATAACCTCTGCGGCTCCCTGCATGATCGCAGAAGAAGCAAAACGTACACAGATAACGGCATCCGCTCCCAGCGACTCCGCTTCGTCAACCATGCGCTTGGTGGCAATCTGTCTGGCTTCCTGGAGCATTTCCGTATAACCCTTGAGTTCGCCTCCTACGATCGTCTTGAATCCGGCGCCGATATCCTTGCCGATATTCTTCGACTGCACGACATTTCCTTTGACCATGCCGAGAACTTCAAACTCCTGTCCCGGGATATAATCAATATTTACCAGCTTCATCTTCTTCGCCTCCCTGAATTTCTCTTATCCTTTGTATCAGCATATAAACGATCCCGCCTGCTATACCTGCAGGAATGATCGCAAGAAGGAGAAAAAGAATAAAAGGCAGCCCGTCCAACAACGCAGCGACAAAGGCGAAAACCATAGCGCCAAGATAGATCACCGCTGCGATCGTGATCAGAACCGGTGCGATATACCGTTTATCCATAATTCTTTCCTCCACAGATCTATTATACACTTTTACAGCAGGTATTTCCACTTGTTTTACTCTGTGTACCGCTGCCGCCTTTTCCCGGTGCACCGCCGCTTATCTTTCCGGAAAAGAATCCTTTCGGATAAACGTGCAGTCCGGCGGATTTTGTGCTATAGTAATAGCAGATTCACCGTCTCCTGCTGACTTTGTCTCTATGCGGGCTGACAGGAATCGAGATCAATAGCATATCGGAGGCACAGCATTGAAACTATTCAGAAATATACCAAACGGAATCCGTCTTTTCCGTTCTGTCGGCGTCTTTAACTATTATCTCAAGGACATCGAGGCGGCGAGATCTGCCGGCGATGTGGAAAAAGAGCGGGAGATCATCGCCTATGCCACGGCACTGTGGGTCAACAAGGTCATCGACATTTTTGATCTGCATATCAACGTGGAAGGTAGGGAAAATCTCCCGAAAGACGGCCCTTGCGTGTTTATTTCCAACCATGAGGGGTATGCAGATATTGTAGTGCTTTTTAAAGCGCTGGAAGGCCGTCAGATCGGCTTTATCGCAAAGGACAGTCTGGAAAAGGTTCCGTATTTCGGCAAATGGATCCGCGCCATTCGCGGCGTATTTATCAAACGGGGAAATACACGGGATGCGCTTAAATCCATACAGGATGGCGTAAACCTCCTGAAACAGGGATTTTCCCTGGTCATTTTCCCGGAAGGCACCCGCAGTCACGGTCCAAGGATGGGCAGCTTCAAAGCCGGCAGCTTCAAACTGGCGACCAAATCGAAGGTGCCGATCGTTCCCATCACCATCAACGGTACTTACCACATGTTCGAGGATCGGGACGTGATCACCGGCGGCGCGCATGTCGATGTGGTTATCCATCCGCCGATCGATACGGCTTCCCTGGACAGGCACCAGATCGCGAATATTACGCACGAAGTCGAGAATACTATCAGAGGAACTCTCGATCAGCTGATCGGGAGAGAATCCGGGGATGAAGGAAAAGGAGCGGAGAAATGATCATCAATGTAACAAAAGATACCTTCCAGAAAGAGGTTCTGGAATCCGATGTACCGGTTTTAGTGGATTTCTGGGCGCCATGGTGCGGACACTGCATCCATCTGGCTCCGACTATCGATGAAATCGCAGAAGAATACGCCGGCAAACTGAAGGTCTGCAAGCTCAACATCGACGACGAACAGGAAATCGCCATGCAGTACGGTGTGATGAGCATCCCGACCTGTGCCAAATTTGTAAACGGCCAGGTACAGACCAAGGTGCTGGGCGCGCTGCCAAAGGCTGCTCTGGTCAGCCAGCTGCAGCTGTAATCCGTATAGAAAAAAGCTTCCGGCTTCCGATAAGGAAAACCGGAAGCTTTTTTATCCGGTATATGCTTCGCCGCCTGCCTGCACGTTTGCAGTTTCCACCCGTTAGGATCCGCCCCTGCCCGGCGCATACAAAAACGAGAAGCGGCCGCAGGCAGGCGGCGCCTCTCGCTGTATTTCCCCTATCCTTTTGCCTTAAACGATCTTTTGCGGATTAATCCCAGTCGTCCTCATAATCCTGTTCCCAGCCGATGATCACGCCGGAAGAGGCGTTGATCTCGAAGTCGTACTCGTAGTTGCCTTTTCTCGCTTCCCCTTCATAGACGTAAATTCCGTTTTCTCTGTCCAGCTCGATCTCCATGATCGTGGCTCCCGGTATCTTGGCTAAAACGATACTCCGTACCTTTTCCACAGAAATGATATTGCCGGCTCCGGAACTGCTGCTTCCGGAATTACTGTTTCCGGAATTACCGCTATTTCCGCTGTTTCCGGAAGAAGCGCTGCTGTTATTTCCATTGTTCCCGTTGTTCCCATTGTTTCCGCTGTTATTGCTGCTTCCGGAAGAAGCATTGCCGTTTGTTCCGTTAGTGTAACGGTCATCATCGTAATGGAAGTAGCTCTCGTGCCGTCCGGTAAGCATGATCTCGCCGGTCTGCGCGTTCACCATGTAGTCGTATTCAATATTGTCCTTGATCAGCTCGATCTCGTAGTAGTACGTACCTCTCTCATAATCCAGATCGATGTCTTTGATAAACCCGCCTCCGGCTTCCTCCAGAGCCTTGTCCTGTGCCTGCTCGTAGCTGAGCATTCCGCCGTTGCTGCTGTTTCCGCTGCTTCCGCCGTTATTTGCGGTATTTCCGCTGCCTGTGCCGTCAACCGGGATCGTAACGACCGTTCCGTATTTTACGGTACTGTCCAGAATCACGCCGCTTTCCGGATGAATATCCGCATTCCCATAAAATTCGCTGGATTCAAAGTCTGCTTCGTATTCATAGAGACCGTTGTCCTGGGTCAGCTTTACCGATACGCTGGTCACGCCCTGGAACTCTCTTTCGACAATGGCCTTGACATCTTCCTCAGTCAAAGAGACGTTTTTGCTTCCCAGGTCATTGTCCATCTGGGACTCCACTTTTTTGACCTGCTTTCTCTCTTTGTTGATCTCCACCTCGAACCCCTCTCCATTGGTATCGTCGTGGAACATGACTTCAAATTTGTTTTCCTCTTCCTCACTGGTGACGAAGACGGCTGTCGACGGCACGTACTTCTTGGCAATTTCTTTTGCCTCGTCCAGGGTCAGCGCCTGGGAAAACGTCGTGGATAAAACGATGGCCGCGATGACGATCAGCGCCGCGGCGCCGGCGATTATGCCGTTTCTTTTATTTATTAACTTCTTCATGATTCTTCCTCCTGTTTTCTCCTCAGTTAATCTTTATTGTAGCCATAGCATAACCGCCGTAAATGAAAACAAAATGAAAAAATTCATTGAAATTTAATTTTTTTGCTTTATCATTAAAATTACCTTCAGCGAACCGCAGCGCAAAATGCCCGCCGCTGAAGAGAACGCAGCGCTTGCTGCAGCTTACAGGAGGTATTCGCAACATGAAGCTACTGATCGTAGAAGATGAAAAAAGACTGTGCCAGACTGTCGCCAAACATCTGAAGGCCGAGGGCTACACCATCGACGCCTGCTACGACGGCAACGACGCTATCGATTATATAAACGGTACGGAGTATGATGCCATCATCTTAGACATCATGCTTCCGGGAATCGACGGAATCGCCGTTCTGAAAACCATCCGCAGCCGGAAACTGAAAACACCGGTACTGCTTTTAACCGCGAAAAATTCCGTGGAAGACAAGGTGACCGGTCTCGACAGCGGAGCCGACGACTATCTGACCAAACCTTTTTCTCTGGAAGAACTTTCTGCCCGTATCCGCGTACTGATTCGCAGAAGCGGCGTAGAGAGAATGGACAATTCCATCACTGTCGGCCCGCTGACTCTGGATACCGACCGCAAGACGGCCTTGCGCGACGGAAAGGAGATCCAGCTGACCGCTAAAGAATATTCTATCTTAGAATATCTGATGCACAACAAGGGCATTGTTCTTTCCCGGGAAAAGATCCAGCATCATATCTGGAACTACGATTACGAAGGCAGCAGCAATATCATCGACGTCTATATCCGTACCCTGCGCAACAAAATCGACGCCGGCTCTGACCAAAAGCTGATCCGTACCGTCCGCGGCATTGGTTATGTCATAAAGGAAGAAGAATCATGATCATGAAAAACAGTTCCATAAGAAGACGGGTTACGCTCTACTACTCGCTGGCGCTGATCCTGATCACGCTGTTTGTTTTCGGCGTTTTTCTCTTTACCGCCAGCCGGCAGATCACCATGGTATCCCAGAATACGGTCATGTCTGCCGTACAGGATTCTTTTGAGGATGTGGATTACGACAACAATGTCATTGAAATCGACAACGATTTCGATTCCTACAGCAAAGGCGTGACGCTTCTCGTCTACAGTTCTGACGGTCAGCTGATCAAAGGATCGATCCCCGGCGGATTCCCGGCCTACATGCCGCTGACCTCCGGCGTATATAACGAAATTGAAGGGACAGACGATACCTGGATCTATTACGATCTGTACAATACCTACGAAAACGGAGAAGGGCTCTGGGTCAGAGGAATCTATGCCATGGATACAGCCGCGGCCACTCTGCGCTCTATCATGCTGATCATGGCCATCATTCTTCCCGTAATTCTACTCTTTGCCATTATCGCCGGAAGGCGGATCACCAAGAGAGCCTTCGCTCCCGTAGCGGAAATTACTAAAGCCGCTAATTCCATCAACAGCGGCCACGATCTTTCCTGCCGGCTGCCTCAGGGTGAAAACAAAGACGAACTCTATTACCTGACCGAAACGCTGAATCAGATGATTGAACGGCTGGAAAACGCCTTTAAGGCGGAAAAAGAATTTTCTTCGGACGTATCTCATGAGCTGAAGACGCCGGTTTCGGTAGTGCTGGCAGAATGTGAATATATGCTGGAAGAAAACCGCAGTATAGACGAATACAAGGAGTCTCTGGAAAATATACAGAAGCAGTGTATGCGGACAATGTCCATGATCCAGCAGCTGCTGCAGATATCCCGCACTATTGATAAAGCAAAAGCTTTGGAAAAAGAAGAGATCGACCTCTCTATGCTTTGCGAAAGCCTTGTCAGCGAGCTTTCTCTGATCGCAAAGGAGGAGGGCGTTTCCCTGGAAAGCGATATCGAAAAAGGTATCTGCATCTATGCAGACGAGACCCTGATTCTGCGCATGATCATGAATCTGATGACCAATGCAATAAAGTACAGCCGAAGCGTAGATGCGCCGAGAATACGGATCTCTCTCCAAAAAAAAGACCACGTTTACATCGTGGTAGAGGACAATGGTATCGGTATCAGCCAAGAAGATCAGCCAAACATCTTTAACCGCTTCTACAAGGTGGACAAATCCCGAACAGCCGAAGAAAACAGCTTCGGACTTGGTCTTGCCATGGTAAAGTGGATCGCCGAAGCGCATGACGGAAAAGTAGAAGTCGAAAGTGAACTCGGAAAGGGAAGCACCTTTACCGTGACTCTCCCCTGAGCAGCAGTTCCTCCGCGATCTCTGCGGCATCTCTGACCAGTTTTGCACAAGGACGGGAAGCATAGTAGCTTTCCGTTCTTTTTTCCGGATGCGGATCGTCTTTTCCATGGGAAAGCCCCAGAAGCTCCCTGCAGATCAGAGAACCGTTTCTTTTCTCAAATTCTCCGGCCATCTGCTGCACCAGCGCATAAAGCCGTGTCTTCTCCTTCTGATCGTCCGGGGAAGAATAACCCTGCAGCATGCCGGCTGCGAAAAACATGCCGCTGACTGCTCCGCAGACTTCCCGCAGTCTGCCCATCCCGCCGCCAAAAGCAGAGCTCAGTCTGGCCAGGGTTTCCCTGTCCATTCCCAATTCCTCTTCAAAAGCCAGACTCACCGACTGTGCACAGTTATATCCTTCTCGAAACAGATTTTCCGCTTTTTCCCCTTTTTCCATGCGAATCGCTTATCCTTTCTGCTCTCTGTCTACTTTCTCAACTCTTCCTGGAATTTTTTAACGATATTTCTTTCGGCCCGGGAAACGGTCATCTGCGATACGCCCAGCGTTTTAGCGATATCCGCCTGAGAGCGGTTGTAAAAAAAGCGTTCTTTAAAAATATAGCGGTACTGATCGTTCATCTCAGAAAGCACCTTTTCAATGATCTCCGACGTCTCTATCCGCTCATAACCTTTTTCGTCAAAGCCTGTATATTTTTCTAAAAACGCACTTTCACCGTCTTCTCCGATATCGTCAAAGGTTTTGTCCAGAGAAAACGTACCGTAAGCCTGCGCCCCTTCCAGGGCTTCGATGATCTGCTCCTGACTGTAGCCTGTTTCCCTGGCGATTTCCTCTACCGTAGGCTTTCTCTGGTACCGGGTGTACAGCTCTTCCTTGGCTTCCTGCACCTTTGCGGCAATTTCCTTGAGTCTTCTCGGTACCTTCAGACTCCACTGTTTGTCACGGAAATATTTCTTTATCTCGCCCAGAATCGTAGGCGTGGCAAAGGAACTGAATTCATATCCTTTATCCGGATCGAACCGTTCCACAGCGGACACCAGAGCCAATGCGCCTACCTGGTAAAGATCGTCATAATCTACGCCCTTTCCCAGATATTTGCGGATCAGAATATCCACCATATAGAGATAATTTTCCACGATTTTGTTTCTGAGTTCTATGCTTGGATTATTTTTATATTTGACAAACAAATCTTGTTCCATCATAAATTTTTCACCATTCTGATGGACTTATGTCCATCCTCTGCTCTGCCAAATTCAACTTCATTCATCAAAGTCCGGATCACGTAGATTCCCAGATCGCCTTCCTTCGGACAATCCTGACAAGGTTTGGCGATTTTCTGCAGAGTATGAATATCACAGTCGTCCTTGACGATAATCTCTATTTTTCCCTTTTCTACGTTACAGATCACCTCGTATTTGTCGGAAAATCCGTCAAATCCATGACACGATACATTTTTACAGGCTTCTGATACAGCGGTTTTCAGATCTTCCGCCGCGTCCAGATCGAATCCGGCAGTAACGGCGACAGAACTGATGGCCAGTCTCACCATAGTCAGATATTCCGGTTTTCCCGGGATGATAAACTGCAATTTATCCATAAAAAATCGCTCCTTTAACATAAATTCTGTATCTGTATTTATACCCATGCCTGTGCTGTGCACACGACTTTGGAAAAATTTTTCTCTGTTTTATTTCCTGCCGCATAGAAAAAGGCGCCGCCGGAAAATTTCCGGCAACACCTTCAGTATATAACAGCCTTCGCCTATTTTAAAGGGTCAACTGCTCATCCTTTTCTTCTTTTTTTGCTGTTTTTTCTTTTTCCTGGGAGGCGTCCTCTTCGTCTTCACGGATGACCTTGGCCATGGCGACGATCTTGGTATCGTCGTCAACCTTCATGATCTTCACTCCCTGTGTGGCTCGTCCCAGCTTGGAGACCTCATCGGCGTGGATACGGATAATGATTCCTTCTGAATTGATCATCAGGATCTCATCGTCATCATCCACTACCATAGCGCCGATCAGCGCGCCGGTCTTCTTGAACTTGGCTTTGTCGTAAGTGAGGATGCCTTTTCCTCCTCTTACCTGGATCTTGTAGTCGCTGACCGGTGTCCGTTTTCCGTAACCGTTTTCCGTAACCACTAAAAGCTCCTGATCCGGTTCTACCAGCTCCATAGCCACAACTTCATCATCTTTTTCCAGCTTGATTGCTCTCACGCCGCCGGCGATCCTGCCCATGCTGCGGACGTCTTCTTCGGAGAAGCAGATACACTTGCCGTTTTTGGTGACGATGATCACATTGTTGTGTCCGTTAGTCTCCTTGATTCCGATCAGTTGATCGTCATCTTTCAGATTAATGGCGATCAGGCCGGTTTTTCTCTGGGTATCAAATTGCGAAAGCGGCGTCTTTTTGATGGTTCCGTTCTTTGTAACCGCAATGAGATACTTCTCATCAGAAAATTCCTGTACAGGAATAACGGCGGTAATCCGTTCTTTCTGCATCAGGTTCAGGAAGTTGACTGCCGGCGTTCCCTTAGCGGTCCTTGTCGCTTCCGGAATCTCGTAAGCTTTGATCTTATGTGCTTTTCCTGTATTAGTAAAGAACATGAGATAGTCGTGAGTCGAGGTAATGATCAGATCTTTGACGAAGTCATTTTCCCGGGTCGTAATACCGGTGATCCCCTTTCCTCCCCGTTTCTGTGCTTTATAGGTATCTGCCGGAACTCTCTTGATGTAGCCCAGATGCGTCAGAGTTACAGCGACATTTTCTTCTTCGACCAGATCTTCATCATCAAATTCGTCTACATCGGCGACGATCTTGGTTCTTCTCTTGTCTCCGTATTTCTTTTTGATCTCTAAAAGTTCATCCTTGATGACGCCCATCAGCAGCTTCTCATCAGCAAGAAGCGCATTATAGTAGGCGATCTTTTCCATCAGTTCGGCATATTCTTTATCGATCTTTTCCCGTTCCAGTCCCTGCAGTCTGGCAAGACGCATATCCAGGATCGCCTGTGCCTGTATTTCTGAAAGACCGAAGCGTTCCATCAGTTTATCTCTGGCGTTGTCATACGCGCTGCGGATAATACGGATAACTTCATCAATGTTATCCAGAGCGATACGCAGGCCTTCCAGTATATGTGCTCTGGCTTCTGCTTTTTTCAGATCGAAGCGTGTCCTTCTGGTAACGACCTCTTTTTGGAACTTCAGATATTCATCTAATATTTCATAGAGGTTCAGAACCTTCGGCTTATTATCTACCAGCGCGATCATGATCATGCTGTAGCTGTCCTGCAGCTGTGTATGCTTATACAGGCGGTTCAGCGTGATCTGCGGATTTGCGTCTCTCTTCAATTCGATGACGATACGCATACCGTTGCGGTTGGATTCGTCTCTGATGGCGGAAATTCCATCGATCCGCTTATCCTTTACCAGCTCGGCCATTTTTTCTATGAGTCTGGCTTTATTGACCTGGAACGGTATTTCTGTGACGATGATCTGCGAACGGCCTCGGTCTGATTCTTCGATTTCGCAGCAGGATCTCACCTTTACCTTGCCGATACCGGTACGGTAAGCTTCTCTTACGCCGTTTTTTCCTAAGATGGTCGCTCCGGTAGGAAAATCCGGGCCTTTGACGATTTTGATCAGATCTTCTACCGTAGTGTTTTCATCATCGATCATCTTTACAGTAGCGTCGATCACCTCGCCCAGATTGTGAGGCGGTATGGATGTGGCCATACCGACAGCAATACCGTTGGATCCGTTGACCAGCAAATTCGGATAGCGGCTCGGAAGAACCACCGGTTCTTTTTCTTCGCCGTCAAAATTCGGCACGAAATCTACGGTATCTTTGTCGATATCCCGAATCATCTGGAGCGCAAACGGCGTCATCCTCGCCTCGGTATAACGCATGGCGGCTGCGCCGTCTCCATCTACAGAACCGAAATTTCCGTGACCGTCTACCAGTAAATAACGGGTGGAAAAGTCCTGCGCCAGTCTTACCATGGCATCGTAGATAGAACTGTCTCCGTGAGGGTGATATTTACCCATTACTTCACCGACGATACGCGCAGATTTTTTGTGCGGCTTGTCCGGTGTAACGCCCAGCTGGTTCATACCGTAGAGGATCCTGCGGTGAACCGGCTTCATTCCGTCTCTTACATCAGGAAGGGCTCGTCCTACGATGACGCTCATGGAATAGTCGATATAGGACTTTTTCATTTCTTTGGATATTTCATGCTGTTCCAGCTTTGTATCTTCGATCAGTGTGCTCAAAATTCACCCTCCCTTCTTAAATGTCCAGTTCTGCCAGCTGCGCGTTTTCTTCGATAAACTTCTTTCTCGGCGGCACTTTGTCACCCATAAGTATGGTAAAAATCTCGTCCGCTGCAGCCGCATCATCTATGGTGATCTGAATTAAGGTTCGATTGTTGTAATCCATGGTAGTTTCCCAGAGCTGATGGAAATCCATTTCTCCCAGACCTTTATACCGCTGGATATCGATTTTCCCGGCTTTTCCGTCGCTTCCCAGTTTTTCCAGCAGCCGATCCTGCTCCAGCTCGCTGTAGGTATAATAAACCTCTTTATTTCGCTTTGTCATAAAAAGCGGCGGTTTTGCCGCATAGACGTAGCCTCCTTCAATGAGCGGCGTCATATAGCGGAAAAAGAACGTCAGAAGCAGCGTACGGATATGTGCGCCATCCACATCGGCATCCGTCATGATGATGATTTTGTGATAACGCAGTTTCTTTTCGTCAAATTCGTTGCCGATACCGCAGCCGAAAGCGGTGATCATGTTTTTGATTTCATCGGAATTAAGGATTTTATCTAATCTGGCCTTTTCTACATTAAGGATCTTACCGCGAAGAGGCAGTACAGCCTGACGGATCCTGTCCCGTCCCTGTTTCGCGCTGCCGCCGGCGGAATCACCCTCAACCAGGAAGATCTCTGATTTAGCCGGATCTTTTTCGGAACAGTCAGCCAGCTTGCCCGGAAGAGAGATACTGTCTAAAACACTCTTTCTCCTGGTCAGTTCTCTGGCTTTTCTGGCAGCCTCTCTGGCTCTTGAAGCCCGCAGACATTTATCCAGGATGATCTTGGCCTGTGTCGGATTCTCTTCCAGAAAAGCCGTGAGATTTTCACTGGTGGAGGTTTCTACAAATCCTCTCATTTCTGTATTTCCCAGCTTGGTTTTTGTCTGTCCTTCAAACTGCGGCGCGGTCAGCTTGACGGAAACGATCGCAGTCAGTCCTTCTCTCACGTCTTCGCCTGTCAGAGAATCATCGTTATCCTTGAGAATTTTATTCTTTCTGGCATAATCGTTGAATACTCTGGTCAGTGCAGACTTGAAGCCAGCCATATGCGTACCGCCCTCGGTCGTGCTGATATTGTTGGCATAGGAAAGGATCAGCTCATTGTAGCGATCCGTATACTGCATGGCGACTTCCACTTCCATATCCTTTTTCTGCACTTCAAAATAGACGATCTCCTCGTGCAGGGCGTCTTTATTGCTATTAAGAAATTTTACAAATTCTTTCAGTCCGCCTTCGTAATGGAAGGTTTCTTTTTTCTTCTGTCCTTCTCTTTCGTCTGTAAGGGTGATCTTTATTCCCTTATTGAGAAAAGCCATTTCTCTGAGCCGGTGCTGCAGTGTATCGTAATCAAATTCCGTAGTTTCTGTAAAGATTTCCGGATCCGGCCAGAATACAGTCTTTGAACCAGTTTTTTTCGCTTCACCGACGATAGTCAGAGGCGTTACGGTTTTCCCTTTTTCGTAATCCTGACGGTAAATATTTCCGTTTCTCTTGATTTCGACTTCCATTTTGGTAGACAGGGCGTTAACTACAGAAGCGCCCACGCCGTGAAGTCCTCCGGAAACTTTATATCCTCCGCCGCCGAACTTACCTCCGGCATGCAGCACGGTATGGATGACCTCTACAGCCGGTATACCCAGTTTCGGATGGTTATCTACCGGCATACCTCTTCCGTCGTCTTCCACCATAATGGAATTATCCTTCTGTATGGTGACGTCGATTTTTTTGCAGAAGCCTGCCAGTGCCTCATCCACACTGTTATCTACAATTTCGTAAACCAGATGATGAAGACCCCGCGGACCGGTACTGCCTATATACATACCCGGTCTCTTGCGTACAGCTTCAAGACCTTCCAGAACCTGTATCTGGGCAGCATCATACTGATTCTGTTTCTTTTCAGCGCTCATCTTATACCCACCTTCGTTTTAAAATTCTTTGTTTTCGTTTGCTGTATATATTCTGTTTCACCTCGCAGTCTGCAGGGCAGACAGATACAGCTGCTTTCTGTATCTGTTCTGTACTCTTCAAACTGCATGAAAAACGAATTTTGAATATTGCTGCGGTTCTTTTGCGCAAGACCCGCAATGGAAACATTATACATTAAAATTGTCGTTTTTACAAGGAAATAACCTCATTTTATCTTTTTTCTCTTATGTGTGCGAAAAAGTCCGTAAAATCGAAAATTTAAGGTAAAAAAACAGGTTGTAAATTGTCGACTTATGTCCATAGAAAAAGACGGCATGTCTGCCGTCTGAAACCGGATCATTTTTCTTATACTTCTGCAATCGTTCCGTTCTCTATCTGTATGAGCTTTGCTTCGGGAAAAGAGGAGAGCAGCTGTCTGTCGATATCCGCCGTAGTGATAAAAATCTGATTCTCTTTCAGTGTTTTTATCAGGTATTCCTGTCTTTCCACATCCAGCTCACTCATTACATCATCAAGAAGCAGGATGGCTTCCTCTCCGGTCTCCTCGCGGATCAGATTCAGCTCCGCCAGTTTCAGAGAAAGAGCACAGGTCCGCTGCTGCCCCTGAGAGCCGAAACTGCGCATATTAATACCATTTACAAAAAAAGAAATGTCATCTTTATGCGGCCCTCTGGTCGTCGTCCTCAGACGAAGATCATTCCGAAAGGCTTTTTTGATCTCATCGTAAAAATAGCCTTCCTGTTCGTCTTTGTCTTCTTTATATAGGATATTCGGATTATATTCTAAAAACAGGCTTTCTTTTCTGTTGGTAATGCTGCCATGTATCTTACCGCTGAAATTGCTGATCTTACGAATAAATTTCTCCCGCATATGGATAATCTTCGCGCCATACTTTGCCAGCTGCGTATCCCACAAATCCAGAAGACTGTTGTCCGGATTTTCCTCTTTCAGATAAGTATTCCGCTGTATAAGCGTTTTTTTATAATGGTAAAGGCTGTCGTAGTACAGAGGCTGTATCTGGCACAGCTCCCGATCGATAAATTTCCTTCTTTTTTCCGGCTCATCCTTTACGATTTTTAAATCCTCCGGCGAAAAGATGACGATCAGGATATTTTCCAGAAGCTCAGAACTTTTTCTCACATTGACGCCATCTTTTTTTATGGACTTTTTTGCGTCGCGTCTGAGAATGATCTCTATCGACGTATCGAGAATCTCCTTTTTGGCCTGCAGCTTTATTTTTGCCTGCTCTTCGCCGAACTTTACCATTTCACTGTCATGGTTCGTACGAAAGGATCTTCCTATGGATGTGAGATAGATCCCTTCTAAGAGATTTGTTTTTCCCTGCGCATTCTGCCCTAAAATAATGTTTACCTTTTGATCAAACTCTGTTTTCAGATGTTTATAATTGCGGAAATTGATCAGCTCTATATCTGTAATAAACATAATTAATTGCCTGTGATTCTGACTGGCAGGATCAGATATTCAAAAGCTTCTCCTTCTATTGGCTCTACGAGACAAGGTGTGATCGCCGTATTGAACATCATGTAAATCTCTTCATCATCGATAGATTTCAGCACATCCAGAACATATTTTGCATTGAAACCGATCTCCAGATCTTCCCCTTCCCGGGAAATGAGCACCTCTTCCTTAACGTTTCCTTCTTCGGATTTTGATGTGATCATCATGATTCCATCCAGCAAAGAAAGACGGATCAGATTATTCTTTCCTTCTTTAGAGAGCAGGGAAGCTCTTTCAATGCTGTCCATCAAATCATTTTTGCGCACCCGTATTTTTATACTGCTGCTCTTTGGCAGTACGTCTTTGTATTTAATAAATTCTCCATCCAGAAGACGCAGAACGACCTTGACATTTCCGATAAGGAAAAAAGCTTTTTTGTTGCTGAGCACAAGTTTTACTTCTGTTTCTTCTTCGGAAACCTCGCTGAGGATCTTGTTGATCTCATTCATGATCTTGGCGGAGATGATAACGTTCTTTTCTTCCTGATTGATCATGGCTTCTCTGGTAATGGCCATGCGGTAGCCGTCTATGGCGATCATGTTGATGCCGTCTTGTTTCAGCTCGATCAGTATACCGGTAATGACTCCTTTAGATTCATCTGCACTGGCAGCAAAAGATGTTTTGCGGATCATTTCTCTGAGAACCTGCTTATCTAATGTGATCGTCTCTTGTTCTTCTGCTATGTTCTTTACATTCGGAAACTCATCGGGAGAAAGGCCGATAATGGTAAATTCTGAGTTCATACACCGGATGACGACATTTTCTCCTTCCTGTTCGACAGCTATCTCAGCATTTGGCAGTTTGCGGATAATATCGCCAAAGAGTTTAGACTGAACGACAATGCATCCGACTTCGCCTTCTTCGATATCTATGGTTTCTTCAATCGTTATATCCAGGTCGGATGCAGACATTTTCAGCTTGCTGTCTGCGGATACTTCTAAAAGGATACCTTTTAGAATAGGGATCGTTGTTCTTGAGGTTACGGCTTTGGAAACGATGTTCAGCGCTTTTGTCAGCACGGTTTGATTACATTTGAATTTCATGATTTACCTTTTTCCCTCCGGTTTATTTTTTACAGATTTTCTTTTGTCTTTATTTATGGTTGAAGATGGAGAAAATGCCATCTTATTCTTATATTTTGTTAGTAGTATTAGTAGTAGGGGATGTGGATACTGTGGATAACCTTTATCTCTGTTGAAAAAACAGAATAAATTGTTGTTTCGTTTTTGTGGATAACTGGTAAAAGTTATTCAGAGATTTCCTTCTTCAGATTATCGATGATGTCTTTGACGGATTCATTATCATGTATCTCTGCTTGTATTTTTTCACATGCGTGCATGACGGTGGTATAGTGTCTGCCGCCGAACAGATTTCCGATTTTTGGCAGAGAATAGTCCGTCATCTCTCTGCAGAGAAACATGGCGATCTGCCGCGGAAATGCGATGCTGTTGGTTCTTTTTGCGCTTTCCATGTCGGACACCTTGATCTTAAAATAGCGGCTGACAATGGTTTTGATTTTTTCCGGCGTTGGACTTGTACCGTTGTTTTGCAGGATGTCTTTCAGGATCCGTTTAGCAAAGACTTTGTCTATCTTTTCGTTCATCAGCGAGGAAAAGCTGACGATCCGATTAAAAGCTCCTTCCAGTTCCCGGATATTGTCTTTTATTTTTTCTGCAATGAGACAGATGACCTCATAGAGATTGTCGTCAACTTCGATGTTGGCGTTTTCTGCTTTTTTCATCAATATGGCTACTCGGGTCTCGTAGTCGGCAGGCTGTAAGTCGGCGATCAGATTCCACATGAACCGGGAGCGGAGTCTTTCTTCCAGTTTTACCAGCTTGTTAGGCGCTCTGTCGCTGGAAATGACGATCTGTTTGTTTAGATCGTAAAGCGAATTAAACGTATGGAAAAATTCCTCCTGCATGGTATCTTTTCCCTCGAGGAACTGGATGTCGTCGATGAGAAGCACATCTACCTTCCGGTATTTGTTCTTAAATTCTCTGGTTTTGTTCTCTCCCAGAGCTTTAATAAATTCGTTAGTAAACATTTCCGAAGAAACGTACAGCACATTGAGATTTTCGTTGTGCTCAAGGAGGTAGATACCTATGGCGTTCATTAAGTGCGTTTTGCCCAGGCCTGATCCGCCATAGATGAAGAGAGGATTATAGGCCTCGGATGGAGATTCAGCTACGGCTAAAGATGCGGCATGTGCGTATTTATTGCTGTTTCCGACGACAAAATTGTCGAAAGTATATCTTGGATTGAAGATTTTTTGCTTACGCAGCTTAGGATCCATGATAAATGGAGCGTTTTCCTTCTTTTCCGGCTGCTGATAATCTGTACTGTTTTTGATGACGACCCGGTAGTCTTCACCGGTAACGGTCTTAAAAGCGGATTCGATCAGCTGCAGGTATCTGTCTTTCAACACTTTAATGGTAAAGTCTTCTTCAGATTCCAGATAGACGATTTTTACATTTTCATCGATGCTTTTTACGCCTAAGGGTTTAAACCAGGTGTCGTAACTGATGGATGTCGTGTTTTCTTCAATTATAGTTAAGACTTGATTCCATATTTCTTTACTGTTCTTCATTTTACACCTTCATTGCGAGTATGATTTCATTGTACAAAATAAGTTATCCATATACAAGCGTTATTTTAAAATGGCTGAATTTAATATTTCCACAAAGTTATCCATATGCTGTGGAAAACTTTGTGCATATCTTCCACATTTTTTTCTGCAAAGAAGAGAAAACCGTGTTAGAATACAGGTAGCATATAAAAATGGAGGTGCAGAATGATCAAATACGAAGAGATTCCTTATTTATCCGTTGAACTTCCTGAAGACGTGACAAAGGAAAAATGGAGCGGCAATTTTGATGAGGAAAGAAAACTTATCGACATGTTTCTTTCCCAGACAGATCTTTCCTATGCTATGCGCTGCCGGCTGGAAAGAGAAAAAGAGAATATTGAGATTCTGCTTAGAAATTATACCATTCCAGAAGAAGAGGCATATCGCATGGTCTGCGAAGCAAATGCTGCCGTAACAAAGGAGGAGTTTGATTGTTGGCGCAGACAGGAAAAAATGGACTGGATCTATGTTCATGGAAAAAGAATGTTCAGCAACAGTTTTTTCGGTACATTGAATAAGGTTTATCCAGAGCTTCTGAACGGAACTGCCTGTGAAGAAAAGGCAGATGAGGTAGATGACTACATTGCCTCTGTGGATGCGGGGACGGCTTCCGGCGCGCATATCCATATCCGTCAGGAGCTTTTTATTGTGGATGATGCTGTAGAAGAAGGAAAAAAGATAAGAGTACATGTACCGCTTCCGGTAGAGAGGGATTATATCACAGATCTGCAGATTTTGCGTGTAGATCCTGCTCCGGATCACCTTCCTTCTGCTGCAGATCATCAGCCGACGGCATATTTTGAAGACACGGCAGAAAAAGGAAAGGTTTATTCTGTAGAATATTGCTTTGAAAGTAAACCGGTTTACAGAGATCTGTCAGAAATAGACCCTTCGTCTATAGATTTTTCGGCTATTCCGGATGAAGAAAAAGTCTACCTGCAGGAGGAGCTTCCTCATCTGCAGTTTACGCCTTATCTCAGGTATCTTGCACAGGAGATAAAAGGAGACGAGAAAAATCCGCTGCGCATAGCCAGGAAAATCTATGACTTTGTAACGACAAAGGTCGTTTATCGGTATATGCGGGACTATGCAGGTGTCGATAATATTTCTCAGTATTGTGCCGCTTCTTTGCGGGGAGACTGCGGTGTGCAGGCACTGCTCTTCATCGTTCTCTGCCGGATATCCGGTATTCCGGCTAAATGGCAGTCCGGGCTTGTTGCCAATCCGAATTATGTGGGACAGCATGACTGGGCGATGTTCTATCTGCCGTCTGTAGGCTGGGTATATGCCGATCCTTCCTATGGCGGGTCAGCATACCGGAAAGGACGTACTCGCCGCTGGAATTATTTCTTTGGCAATTTAGATCCGTACCGCATTCCGATCAACGATGAATTCCAGAAGGAGTTTAATCCGCCGAAAAAGTTTTCCCGGATTGATCCATACGACAACCAGTCTGGTGAAATTGAGTATGAGGATCATGGTGTGTATGGGGATGATCTGGATTACCGGTTCACTCCTGTAGATATTCATGCACGTTAAAACCGCCGTAGAAGCTGCTTCTGCTGACGGCAAAACGGCCTAAAATGTAATAAAGTAAAGAAAAAGTCCGCGCCGGTTGGAAAAAGGAAGGCGAGACAAATGCCAATCCTATTTTATTCTTCTCGGCACGGACTTTTTTGCTCTTTCCGTCCATAAAGCCCATTTGCCCCCTCTACAAACGGCTTACCGCCAACAAAAATATTGACAATAAGCATCGAATAAAGTACAATTATAAGACATGTGTGCATAGATTGAAATTCAGATTATGCATTGATTTTTTATTTTGAGAAAAATTTAAGGAGGTCAAAGACATGAAACAGACTTATCAGCCAAAGAAAAGGCAGAGAAAAAAGGAGCACGGATAAAGAAAGAGAATGAAGACAAAGAACGGTCAGAACGTTCTGAAGAGAAGAAGAGCAAAGGGCAGAAAAAAACTCTCTGCATAATTTGCAATGCTTAAAAAAAACGTACTGCGAAGAAAAAGCGATTTTACTAACATTTACAAAAAAGGGAAATCTGTTGGCGACAGATACGTTGTCGTCTTCTTTCGTAAAAATGGACTCCCTTACAAGAGGATGGCTTTTTTAGCCAGTAAAAAGGTCGGTAACAGCGTAAAGCGCAACAGAGCCAGAAGACTGATGAAGGAAAGCTTCAGACTTACGGATCTGATCTTGCCCGAAGGCTATGATTATATTTTCATTGCCCGAAATACAATTACCGATGCAAAATGCGCAGATGTGAAGAGATCTTTAGAATCTGCCATAAAGAGAACCGGGGTAATCAAGAAATAATGAAATATATCAGTAAGTTTATTAAGGGAATCATGATTTTCCTTATTAAGGTATACCAACGCTGTATTTCGCCCTTGTTTCCGCCTACCTGCAGGTTTTATCCTACCTGCTCCACCTATTTTATACAAGCTCTTCAAAAATATGGTGTGATAAAGGGTAGTTACTTAGGAATAAAACGAATTTTAAAGTGTCATCCGTGGAATCCTGGCGGCTATGATCCTTTAAAATAATGGAGGAAAACTGATGGGATTAATTGCTCAACCTTTAGGATGGCTGCTGACCCAGTTATACAATATAGTAGGAAGTTACGGGGTTGCGCTGGCGATTGTAACGCTTATCGTGAAAATGGCGCTCTATCCGCTCTACAAGAAACAGATCATGGCGACTGCCGGTATGACGGATCTGCAGCCGAAAATGCAGGAACTTCAGAAAAAATACGCAAACGACAGAGAAACTCTGAATGAAAAGATGCAGGAGTTATACAAAGAAGAAGGCTTTAACCCAATGGGCGGATGCCTGCCGATGATCGTACAGATGGTGGTCATCATGGGTCTGTTTGCTCTTCTGCGTAATCCGATGATCTATATTCATTCGGAACAGATGTATTTCGCCATACATGAGAGCTTTCTGTGGATCAGAGACCTGAGTCAGCCGGATCTGTGGGTTCTGCCGATTCTGGCCGGCGTAGCGACGTTCTTCTCCAGCTGGCTTACCAGGCTGGCAAATCCGACTCCGCAGAACAGCAACGTGATGATGAAGATGATGATGTACTTCTTCCCGATCATGATCGTATGGCTTGCCAGAGCTTATCCGGCTGGTCTTGCTGTTTACTGGTTCGTGGGTCAGTTTATCCAGATTTTCTTCAATTTGCGTTTCAATAAGCTGAGAAAAGATTTAAAAGAAAAAAATAAATCGGTTAAAAAGAAAAAGAAGAAAAAAGTCGTTGGAGGAACAAATTAAATGGATGTTTCTGAAAAATGGGGAAACGATATAGATACTGCTGTAGATCTTGCCCTTGCTGAACTTAAAGCGACCAGAGACGAAGTAGAGATAACGGTTTTGGAACAGCCTTCCAGAGGTTTTTTCGGTATCGGCGCCAAGCTGGCTTTAGTCAGAGTAGAGCGTAAAAAACCGGAGCCGGAAGAAAAACCGGAACCGGAAAAGCCGGCTGTCCATAAGGCTGCTGCCGCGAAAACGGTTTCCGACAAACCGGAGAAAGAGAAAAAAGAGGGTAGACCTGAGCAGAGAAAACCGCACAAATCTCAGAAATCCGGGAAAAAACCAGAGAAAAAAGCAGAGAAGAAAGATGAGCCGTTAAAATCTTCTATTGAGAAGGAAATCGGCGATCTTCCGCCTGTATCTGATCATCCGGCTTTGGATTTCCTGAAGGAAGTCACAGAGCAGATGGGTCTGGATATTGAAATTTCAGCAAAAGCAGATGAAAAAGATGTCTTTATCAATATCCAGGGTAAGGATTCCGGTACGGTCATCGGAAAAAGAGGACAGACTCTGGATGCCATCCAGTATCTGACCAGTCTGGTCGTAAATAAAGACAACAGTGATTATATCCGTGTTGTCGTCGATGCTGAGAATTATCGGGCAAAGAGAGAAAAGACTCTGGAAAAGCTGGCGAACCGGCTTGCCGATAAAGTCGTAAAAACGAAGAGAAGCGTCAGACTTGAGCCAATGAATCCTTATGAACGCAAAGTGATTCATGCAACGCTTCAGAGCAACCCGCGCGTCACTACCAGAAGCGAGGGACAAGATCCTTACAGAAGGGTTATTATAGAGCTTAAATAACGTATGGCCCGCAGTATTTGCGGGCTTTTTTTCAATGATCCTATAGATGTTCATCAAAATGCAGAGAATGGTTCTGCGGGGAGAAAAGAATATGATGGAAGATACGATTGCTGCTGTAGCTACCGCGCCCGGAGAAAGCGGCATAGGCATTATCAGAATCAGCGGAGAAGCGGCCGGAAAAGTTCTGCGAACCGTATTTAAACCGGCTCATCCCGAAAAAATGGAAAATCGCAAAATGTCCTACGGTCATATCCTGGATCCGAATACCGGGGCAGTGATCGACGAGGTTCTTTGCGTTTTTATGAAGGGACCTCTGACGTATACGGCAGAGGATACGGCAGAAATCAACTGCCACGGCGGGATGATCCCCCTGCGGAAAACTCTCGAGCTGGTACTTCGCAGCGGAGCGAGGCTGGCTGAGCCCGGAGAGTTTACAAAGAGGGCGTTTCTAAACGGCAGACTGGATCTTTCACAGGCTGAGGCGGTTATCGATGTGATCAGAGCAAAGACGGATCGGACCTTCGATGTGGCGATGAAGCAGCTGGAAGGCGTTTTTTCGGAGAAGATCCGGGAGATCCGCGCAATGCTGATGGATATACTGGTCAATATGACGGTAAACATCGATTATCCCGATGAAGACATCGAAGAAATGACCTATGAGAATTTAAAAAACGATTTGCAGGAAATAGACGAGCAGATCGCTGCTTTGCTGCGCGGCGCATCGACCGGACGAATCCTTCGGGACGGGCTCAATGTGGCGATAATCGGCAAACCCAATGTAGGAAAATCTTCCCTGATGAACTGTCTGCTTCGTGAGGCCAGAGCCATTGTTACCGAGATCCCGGGAACAACGAGGGATACCATAGAAGAAAATCTCAGCATTCAGGGAATACCGGTAAAACTGACAGACACTGCAGGAATACGGGAAACAGAAGATCAAATCGAAAAAATCGGTATTGAAAAATCGAAACGATCATTTAATGCGGCGGATCTGGTCATTTTTATTCTGGACAGCAGCCAGAAGCTCAGTGCGGAAGACCGGGAGATCATGGAACTGCTGAAGGAAAAGAAAGCGGTTGTCCTATTGAATAAAACCGATCTGGGCGCTGTGCTGTCTGCTGCCGAGCTGCAGAAGCATCTGCCGGAGGCGGCAATTATCGAAACGTCCATGAAGACAGGAGATGGTCTGGAAAAACTGGAAGAGAAAATTGCGGAAATGGTCTGTCAGGGTCAGGTCAGTCAGAGAGACAGTGTGCTGGTAACCAGCGCAAGACATCAGCACCTTCTGGAACAGGCACAGACTTCGGTGAGGGACGCCCTGCAGATGACAGAACACGGCGAAGCACTGGAACTGATTGAAATTGACGTCAACAGCTGTTACCAGTCTTTAGGGGAAATAATCGGAGAAGCCGTACAGGGCGATATTATTAACGAAGTTTTTTCACGCTTTTGTTTAGGAAAGTAAGGAGCGGTAAAACATGGAACATATTTTGATGGGTGAATATGATGTGATCGTAGTCGGCGCCGGACACGCAGGCTGCGAAGCAGCTCTTTCCGCTGCCCGCATGGGAAGCCGGACGCTTTTATTTTCAATCAATTTAGAAGCGATCGCGATGATGCCCTGCAACCCGTCTATCGGTGGAACGGGCAAAGGACATCTGGTGCGGGAAATCGATGCCCTGGGCGGAGAAATGGGGAAAAATATAGATAAGACCTTTATCCAGAGCCGCATGCTGAATACGGCGAAAGGACCGGCCGTGCATTCTCTTCGCGCCCAGGCCGACAAGCATCGTTATCACACGGAAATGAAAAAGACCATTGAAAAGCAGGAAAACCTGGACATGAAGCAGGCCGAGGTGACCGATCTGGTTGTTGAAGACGGGCGCGTATGCGGCGTCGTGACCAGAACCCATACCTGGTATAAGGCAAAGGCGGTAATTTTAGCCACCGGTACATTTCTGCGGGGGAAAATTTTTATCGGTGACAGTGCCTTTTCCAGCGGACCTAACGGACTTGCTCCATCCATTGAACTGGCGGAAAATCTGAAAAAGCATGGGATAAATCTGAGACGGTTCAAAACCGGGACACCAGCTCGGGCGCTGGCTTCATCCTTTGACTACAGTAAAATGATTGAACAAAAGGGTGATGAAAAAATAGTACCGTTTTCCTTTATGAATGATCACTTAGATAAAGATCAAATATCTTGTTGGTTAACTTATACAAATGAAGAAACACATACTGTAATCAGAAATAATTTTCATCGTTCAGCATTGTTTGGAGGACAAATAGAAGGAATAGGACCTCGGTATTGTCCTTCTATAGAAGATAAAATAAATAGGTTTTCCGACAAAAAGCGACATCAATTATTTGTAGAACCAGAAGGACTTGATACAGAAGAAATGTATATCCAAGGTATGTCGTCAAGCTTACCAGAAGATGTACAAGAACAGTTCTATCATACTATACATGGATTAGAAAACATAGTTATAACAAGACCTGCGTATGCAATAGAATATGATTGCATAGACCCTACTGATCTAAAACCTAATTTAGAATATAAATATATAAAGAATTTATTTTGTGCCGGACAGTTTAATGGAAGTTCCGGATATGAGGAAGCGGCGGCACAGGGGTTAATGGCAGGAATAAATGCAAATCTGGAAATAAATGGAAAACCCGCCTTTGTATTAGATCGAAGCGAGGCTTATATTGGCGTTCTCATCGACGATCTCGTGACTAAAGGTACTAATGAACCTTACAGAATTATGACCAGCAGAGCGGAATATAGGCTGCTTCTGAGGCAAGACAACGCAGATCTGCGTTTGACAGAGAAATCTTACCGCATCGGACTTGCCGATGAGGAGCGTTATCAGCGCTTTTTACAGAAAAAACTTCATGTAGAAGAAGAGCGGCAAAGATTGGAGCAGACGTATGTTTATCCGGAGGAAAGCCGGGAGTATCTGGAGGAACTTGGCAGCTCCCCGCTGCAGAACCGCGCTACTTTGGCAGAGCTGCTGAAGCGTCCGGAGGTAACGTATGAGAATCTGCAGACCATCGATCCCGACCGTCCGGCTCTTTCGTCACATGAGATCAATCAGCTGGAGGTACAGATCAAATACGAGGGCTATATCCAGAAACAGCTGAACCAGATCGAACGCTTTAAAAAACTGGAAAATAAGCCTCTGCCGGAGGATCTGGACTATGAAAGCATAGAAGGACTGCGCATAGAAGCCATGCAGAAGCTGAATCGGATCAGACCTTCTTCCGTGGGACAGGCCTCTCGGATTTCCGGCGTCTCCCCGGCAGATATCAACGTATTATTAGTGTATTTGGAAAAGCAGAGAAGAAAGAAATGAGTATGAACTTACTGAAAGAAACCCTGGAGAGACTGGAACTGCCCTCTGATGATAAGATGCTGGAAAAATTTCAGCAATATATGGAGGGCATCCTGGAGTGGAATGAGAAAATCAATCTGACGGCCATTACAGACAGAGAGGAGTTTGTGGTCAAGCATTTTGTGGACTCCCTTTTGTGCTGTAACTTTGCCGAGTACCGTTCGGCAAAGCGGGTGATCGATGTGGGAACCGGCGCGGGATTTCCCGGAATTCCACTGGCCATCGTCAGTCCGGATAAAGAATTTATTCTGGCTGATTCTCTGAATAAGAGATTAAAAGTCGTGTCGGAGCTGGCCGGGTCTCTGCACCTTTCCAACGTCACGACCATCCACGGCAGGGCAGAGGAGCTTGGACGGAACAAGGCATATCGCGAATCCTTTGATCTTTGCGTTTCCCGCGCAGTTGCCAATATGTCGGTGCTTGCCGAGTACTGTCTTCCTTTTCTGAAGCGGGGAGGCTATTTCCTTGCCTATAAGGGGCCGGACAGCGGAGAGGAGGTGCGGCAGGCGGAAAAAGCGATTTCCCTTTTAGGCGGGCGCTGTCTGCGGATCGAAGAGGTTCCGGTCCAAGATTTTAATCACAATATTGTCGTAATGGAAAAAATAAAAAGCACGCCCGCGAAATTTCCCAGAAAAGCGGGAACACCTGCGAAAGAGCCTATATTTTGATGGAATATGGGCTTTTTTGCTGTTTTTTTGTTCTCCATTTCCCGGGAAACCGTGTTATCCTGTATACGAAAAGAGGTACAGGAGGGATAAAGATGTTACAGAGGAAAGCCACAGAACTGCCCCTGGCGC
>CALXJA010000107.1 GCA_944388465.1 uncultured Emergencia sp. | reverse complement strand
ATTTTGAAAAAACGCCGGTTCAGACAACATTCTGGAGAAGAATGTTGCCTGAACCGGCGTTTTCAATAAGATTTGTCAACGTTTGCCGGGCAGGCTGCTTACTGGCGTTTCACCTGCATTTGCAGCTGCGTGACGTATTCTGTTTCATCGCTGGTATCGTGATTATCAATGATGTAGATCTCCATGGGATCGCTAAGAGGCGTCAGCTTTTGTTTTTCGGCCTCGGCAAAGAAGTCCTGCCAACGGCCGGGCACCAGTGAATAGCTGCCGCTGACGGTCAGACAGAGATAATCGCCTGCAGGGAGCACGCCGTCATATTCGCCGGCGTTTTCCAGGATAAAAAAGACAGAGTTGAAATGGCCGTAGCTGCCGCTGCGGATATAGTCCAGCGGTATGGTTGCGCCCATGTTTCCGTTGCCGATCAGATACAGCTGTTCTTCATTTTCTTTCTGCAGTTTTTTTATGACGAAATCCAGGTCTTCATCCCGGTAGACACGCTCTGCCAGCTGCAGGATTTTTCTTTCAGGGAAATGACGCACGCAGACCGCATCCTCACGGGAGGCGGGAGTCATGTGATAGCGGATCTCCTCGATCCTGCCGCTGAGCTGTTCTCTCATCCGCTTCAGTTCATCCATTTTTTTGTCGATATGTTCAAGCTCCTGCTCGAAAAGGGAAAGGGTTCCGGCCAGATTGAAATGAGCCAGATGCGCTTTGATCTCTTTCATGGAAAAACCGATAGAGCGCAGATCCCGGAGAATATTCAGCGTGCGGATATCGCTGATACTGTACATGCGATAGCCGTTGTCATCTCTTTTTGGCTTGAGTATGCCGATTTCCTCGTAATAGCGCAGAGAATCTGTTCCGATTCCGTACAGATCGGAAATTTCTCCGATTTTATAGTATTCTTTCATAAAAAACTCCTTTACATTGGTATTATACCAGGGTTTACAATGAAAGAGAAGTAAAAAAGGAGTTGTTTAAAATGACAGATTTAACCATGAAGAAAAATATTCAAAAAACATATTTTCGATATATACTTTCCTCGGTGGCGGCGATGTGGGTTTTCACCATTTATACGATGGTGGACGGCATGTTCGTTGCCCGAGGGGTGGGACCAACAGCACTGGCAGCGGTCAACATTTCCATGCCGTTTGTCAATGTGGCTTTTGCTCTGGGCATTCTCTTCGCCATCGGCGCCAGTACAAAGGCGTCGGTATATCGGGGACAGGGAAACAACGACAAAGCCAATCGGATCTTCACCTCCAGTACCATTACGGTTTTCGGACTGTCGCTGATCATTGCGGCGGCCGGTCTTCTGAATCTGGAGCGGGTAGCCCTGATGCTTGGCGCTACGGACGCGACACTGGAGTATGTAAAGGACTACCTGGGGATTCTGATCCTGTTCATCCCATGCTACATGACCGGATATCATCTGGAGGTTCTGATGAAAGCCGACGGCTACCCGCAGAAAGCGATCCTGGTAGCGTTGGCCGGCGCGGCGACCAATATCGTGCTGGACTATTTCTTCGTCATGGTCTTTCATTGGGGCATCAGCGGTGCGGCCATCGCTACCGGTGCGTCACAGCTGCTGACTCTGGTGATTTTTATCAGCCATTTCCTATCGCGTAAAGCGACCTATCGCTTCGTCAGGATCAGATGGACGCTCAGAGAGAATCTCTCTGCAGCCAAATTGGGTATTTCCGACTGCGTGACGGAGTTTTCCGTCGGCGTGGTCACGTTCCTGTTCAACAATACACTGGTTAGAGTATCAGGAGACGAGGGTGTTGTGATCTACACCGTTATCTCCTATGTGTTCCAGCTGATCCTGATGACGATGATGGGGCTGAATCAGGGTATGCAGCCTCTGGTCAGCTACTATCACGGAAAAGAAGAAACGGCGGTGCACCGTTACCTTCTGCGGCTTACGCTTCTCTGCGCCAGCATTGCTTCCGTAGTGGCTTTCGTATGGGGCGTGCTGTATCCGGATCCGGTGGTGGCGGTATTTATCGATTCCGGAGCCGACAGCGTTCTCTATGAGAGAGCGGTAGATGCGTTTAAACTGTTTTCCTTTGCTTTCCTGCCGCTGGGAGTTGTCGTCACGCTGATGGGTTACTTTACCGCCGTGGAACAGCCGAAGCCGGCTATGGCGATATCCATTTGCCGGGGCATGCTCTTCGTCTGTGTCTCCCTGATCGTCATGACGCTGCTTTTCGGCGAAACAGGCATCTGGCTCTCCATGGCCGTATCGGAGACGGTCGCGCTGATTCTGGCGGCTACGCTGTATCGCAGAAAGCTGCGGCTGAGTCTGGGCAAAATTCTTTCTTAATCATGTAATGCAGAAAAATTTCCGAGGGATAAATGCGGAAAACGCGGATGACAGGGGGTGTCATCCGCGTTTTCGTGTACAGGGAAAAAACGGCGGCAGATGTCTGGAACACTGCGGCAAAGGTAGACCTTTTGGCGCGGCGTCCCGGCGCTTTCTTCGCAAATAACAGGGAAAGGACTATCCGATATGAACAGGAAAAAAGATTAAAAAACAAGATCTGGACAGGCTTACTGACGGCCGCGCTGGTTTTCAGCATGTTTCCTGTCAGCGTCCTGGCCGCAGGGGAAGAATACGGCATAACGGTAAATGATCAGCCGGTCACATCAGCCAATGCGGCTGACGTACTGGGTGACGGAACGGTATCTTATGATCCGGAGACGAATACGCTGAAACTCAGCGGGGCTAAGCTGAAAAAAATTGATAATCAAACCGGAGAAACGTTTACCATAACCGTTGCCGGAGAGAATGCCGTGAACCTTGAAAATAGTGAAGAAACTTCTCTGGTAGACTCCAACGCGCCGGTAGTACTGAACGGAGAAGGCAGCCTGACGCTCAGCGGCATTAATCAAAACAGTTACATCAAGTGCCTTAATTCAGCAGCATCAAGCGGCGCCGCCGGAGACTCGCAAAAGGTGCTTTTACCGACGCTTTTCCCCTATGGCTCCAGAATATGCGGAGAGCAGAACAAAACACCGCAGCTCCGGAAGGAAATCCGGGATTCTGCGGTGTTTCGTGTATGAAAAAGGCTTTTGGTTTAGTTTGCGTGGTTTTTTCTATCGTCCTGCTGATCCAGGATGATCTTCGTTATCTGGATCACCACAGTCGGCGCCAGAGCCAGGCCGCAGATCCAGCCGATCTGGAAGCCTGCAAGATGCGCGATGCCAAAGGCCGGTCCGAAGAACGGCAGCAGCAGGATACAGAACAGCAGCACAACGCCGATAACGAAAGCGCCGATGGTGTAGACGTTAGTGGTCAGACCAAGACGGAAGATCGACTGCTTTCCTCTGGAGTTAAAGCCGTGCCACAGACGAGCCATACAAAGCGTAGCGAAGGCCATGGTAGAGCCGGTCAGTGTGTCGGTCTGGTAACCGATATGGAAAGCGACGGCTGTGGCGATACCGATCAGAATGCCCTGCAGACCGATCTGGATCAGCGTATCTCTGGTCAGCACAGATTCTTCTCTGGAACGCGGCTTTTCGTGGATCAGCGCCGGATTGGACGGCTCCATGCTGATTGCCAGCGCAGGCAGGCTGTCTGTGATCAGGTTGATAAACAGAAGCTGCACCGCGGTGAACGGATTCGGCAGCGCCATCAGGGAAGCGTACAGCACGACCAGGATCGCGGCGGTATTTCCCGAAAGCAGGAATTTGATGGCATTCTTGATGTTGGCATATATATTTCTTCCGTTGAGAACGGATTTGATAATGGTGGCGAAATTGTCGTCGGTCAGGATCATAGAAGCGGAATCCTTGGCGACTTCCGTTCCGGTGATTCCCATAGCTACACCGACATCTGCGCTTTTCAGCGCCGGAGCATCGTTGACGCCGTCTCCGGTCATGGCCACGATGTGGCCTAAATCCTGCCAGGCCTGGACGATACGGATTTTGTTGTCCGGACTGACCCGGGCATAGACGCTGATATGCGGCAGCTTTTCCCGCAATTCGCCGTCGCTCATGGCATCCAGTTCCGTTCCGGTGACAGCGATATCCTCTGCCTGCAGTATGCCGATCCTTCTGGCAATGGCAGAAGCCGTAACCTTGTGATCGCCGGTGATCATGATCGGTTTGATCCCTGCGCTGATACAGTCCGCGACAGCCTGAGCGGATTCCGGTCTCGGCGGATCCATCATGGCCATCATGCCGATGTATTCCAGATCGTTTTCATCGTCAAAGGTCAGCTGGCGGTTTTCACCGATGACCTTGCGAGCAAAAGCCAGGACGCGAAGTCCCTGATCCGATAAAGAAAAGTTGGCTTCGCGTATGTCCTGCTTTTCCTCGTTTGTTAGGATGGTAGTTCTATCTAAAATTACGTCAAGTGCGCCTTTTGTGTACATGACATACTGACCGTCGATGCAGTGCAGCGTGCTCATCAGCTTTCTGTCGGAATCGAAAGGAAGCTCGGCCAGGCGCGGCAGCGCCTCTTTCACGGCATCGTAGTCGCTGTGATTTGCCATGTAGTAGTCCACCAGTGCGGTTTCCGTAGGGTCGCCGGCAGTGGATCCGTCGACGATGGTCGTATCATTGCAGAGGATGGCCGCTTGCAGCAGCGCGTTTTCTTTTCCATCCGGAGAGATGATCTGTTCCACCGTCATCTTGTTCTGGGTGAG
>CALXJA010000106.1 GCA_944388465.1 uncultured Emergencia sp. | reverse complement strand
CTTCCGTCTCCTTCAGAATGAGCGGCACATGATCCTGTTCGCCGATCTTTCGCAGGACTTCCAGCTCCCGGCCAGGACTCTGGTAAAACCTGTTGATATAGTCCGTGACCTGTTGATTCGTGATATTCATCGTATTATTCCTGCCCTTCCAGCGCCTTGTAATAGTCGTCCTTGTCTTTCAGGAACTGGTTGTAATCACTGGAAAACTTCTGCGATCCATCCAGCTTATCGCTGACCACAAAGTACAGATAATCTGTATCTGCAGGATACAGAGCAGCTTCTATGGAAGCCAGACCCGGGCAGCATATCGGTCCCGGAGGCAGTCCCTGGTGGATATAGGTGTTGTACGGAGAAGCGATCTGCGTATCGGCGTTGGTCAGCGTTTCTTTCTGCTTGCCCAGCACATATTGTACGGTCGAGCACATCTGCAGAGGCATGCCTTTCTGCAGGCGGTTATAAATAACACTGGCGACCTTGTCCCGTTCATCCGCGATCTGTGTTTCTCTCTCTATGATCGAAGCAATAACGATAATCTCGTTTAAGGAATAACCCAGTTCCTTTGCGCGTGCTTTGTATTCGTCGGTAAAAATTTTATCGAACTGACCCAGCATGGTGTTGATGATCGTTTCCTCGTCTGCCCCAAATTCTACGGTATAGGTCTCCGGGAACAGATAACCTTCCAGGTGGTTCTTTCCGCTCTGTGCGCCAGAAAGGAAATCATAACGGAAATTGCCGCTGCGGAGCAGGTTTTCAAATTCCGTTTTGTCTACGATCCCTTCTTCGGCCAGCTTGTCCGCCATTTGATAAATCGTATATCCCTCCGGTATTGTAAAGGTCATGCTGTTCGTCTTTCCACTGACCATGATCTCGGCGATCTCGGAAAGCTTCATCGATGGTGCAAAGGCATAGGTTCCGGCCTGGTACCTGCCGTCAAAGCCTTTGAACCTGGAAAAAAACTTGAAGTCGGAAGCGCTTTCGATTATCCCCTTTTCCTGTAACAGTGCGCCGATGGAATCCGTCGTCGAACCTGTCTCAATGGTTATGTTGACGGTATCGGACTTACTGCTGTCCATAGCCTTGTCCAGTCCGTTTATGTACAACAGCAGTGCGGCGCCGGCAATCAGCAGAGCGGCAGCAGCACAAAGCAAAACCAACAGCAGCTTGTGTTTCATTAATTTCTTCATCTCTTACCTCATATAGTTCTAAAGGGACGCGATTCGCGTCCCTTTGTATCTCATGCTGCGGGACTGATCCTATTCCTTGGATCTGCCCAGATATTCGCCCGATCTCGTATCGATCTGGATCTTCTCGCCTTCTTCAATAAAAATCGGAACCTGGATCACTGCACCGGTCTCAACGGTAGCCGCCTTTGTCACATTGGTGGCCGTATTGCCCTTGACGCCCGGCTCGGTTTCCGTAACGACCAGGTCGACGAAATTCGGCGCTTCTACCAGGAACGGATTGCCCTTGTAAAACTTGATCGTAGCCTCGTCGTTTTCCCGCAGGTATTTCATGGCATCCTCAACCTGATCCTTGCTGATAGGAATCTGCTCGTAGGTTTCGTTATCCATGAAGTAATACAGTTCGCCGTCGTTGTAGAGGTACTGCATTACCTTGGTCTCGATATGCGCCTTAGGAAATTTGTCATCCGGATTGAACGCTTCTTCTCTGGTCGCACCGGTAAGAATATTCTTGTATTTGGTTCTTACAAAGGCTGCGCCCTTTCCCGGTTTAACATGCTGGAAATCCAGCACTACATGCGGCTCCCCGTTAATCTCAAATGTAATACCTTTTTTGAAATCACCTGCATAAATCATATTTCTATTCTCGCTTTCTTCACAAATATCGTTCATCATTACCCTGCATGGAGAAGGTAACCTTTTCATACAGTGTTATTATAACAAATTTACTGGAAATTGCCAAGACCCATTACTTCGCCCAGGATCTTATAAACGTCATTCATCATCAGCGAAAAGCGCATCTGCGCCTGCATATACTGTGCAGCCAGAGGATCCTTCATGATGATCTGATAGAGATTCTGGATCTGCTGTGCCATATCCGGTGCGGATTCTTCTCCCATGAGCTGTTTTGCCTGCATCTCCATCTGCTTGGCCTGAAAGTCATTCACCATGCGTGAAAGCTCTTCGTTCTGATCGATCAGCTTTTTCAGCTGATCATACTGTTTAAATTCCTCGGATTCACGGATTGCCTGGGCAAGACCGTGAGCCTGATCATAAACGTTCATATACATACCTCCTGCTTCTGCTGCTTATACATCCATGAAGATCGGCAGAATGATCGGACTTCTTTTTGTTTTGCGGAAAATGAAGCGCCGCAGTTCTTCGCGGACATTGTTTTTGATACCGCTCCAGTCGCGATTGCCGGCATACAGACTTTCTTCCAGTGCATTTCTGGCGATTTCCCTTGCATCGTTGATCAGATCTTCGTTTTCCCGGACATAGACAAAGCCGCGGGATACGATATCCGGTCCGGAAATGATCTCGCCTGACGCCCGGTCGATGGCAGCCACGGCAATGATCAATCCGGATTCTGACAGCAGCTTTCTGTCACGAAGCACGATATTTCCCACATCTCCGATGCCCAGTCCGTCAACCAGAACATCTTCTGCGCTGACAACGTTACGGAATTTCGCCGCGTTTCGCTTATCCACCGTCAACTGATCGCCGTTAGCCAGAATAAAGATGTGATCTTTTTTCTGCCCGAGAGATTCGGCAATCTGTGCATGCTGAACCAGATGGCGGTACTCACCGTGAACCGGCATGAAGAACTTCGGTTTGATCAGCGCGTGGATCAGCTTCAGCTCTTCCTGACAGGCATGTCCGGATACATGTGTATCCGCAATGTCGTTATAGATGACTTCGACTTCTTTTTCAAAGAGCTTGTTCACGACGCCGGAAACCGCCTTTTCATTTCCGGGAACCGGCGTTGACGACAGGATGACCATATCGCCTTTTTTCAGCTTTACGCCCCGGTGCTCGTTGTTTGCCATTCTGGACAGTGCCGACATCGGCTCTCCCTGGCTGCCCGTGGTAATAATGACCAGCTGATCGTCAGGGATGTTCTTCGTCTTATTCAGCTCCACATACGTACCGGCAGGGATCTTCAGATAGCCCAGTTCGATGGCCAGTGTCACCACGTTTTCCATACTGCGGCCGGATACTGCAAATTTCCGGCCGTACTTGGCCGCCAGCTGAATGATCTTCTGTACTCTGTGCACGTTGGACGAAAAGGTGGCAATGATAATTCTGCTCTTTGATTCCCGGAAAATACCGTCAAGAGTCTTTCCGACCACCTTTTCCGACGCGGTATAGCCCGGACGCAAAGCATTGGTGCTGTCAGCCAGCATCAGATCTACGCCTTTTCTTCCGATTTCGGCAAATTTCGCCAGGTCAATAGGCTCGCCATCCACCGGTGTATAGTCGATCTTGAAGTCTCCCGTATGAAACAGCGTTGCAGCCGGAGTCTGGATATACAGACAGACGGCATCGGCAATGGAATGGGTCGTACGGATAACCTCAATTTTAAAATCGCCCAGTTTTAACTTATCGCCGGCCTTGATGGTATTCAGATTCCCGCGCAGGCCGTGCTCCTTGAGTTTGTTTTCAATCAGTCCCAGCGGCAATCTGGTGCCGTAGATCGGCACGTTGATCTGCTTCAGCAGATAAGGTACGCCGCCAATATGGTCTTCGTGGCCGTGAGTGATCACGACGCCGACGATCTTCGACGCATTTTTGACCAGATAACTGAAATCCGGTATGACCACATCGATACCATACATTTCGTCTTCCGGAAAGGACATTCCGCAGTCGATGACCAGTATCTGCTCTTTATATTCCAGCACGGTCAGATTTTTTCCGATCTCGTTGAGTCCGCCGATGGGAATGACCTTTAAATTATCTGCCCGTTTTACCTGACGCTGCGATTTTGCCGCGTTTTTTTTGGGCATGGTGTTTCTTGCAGAAGACTTTCTCTTCGGCTGCAGTTCTTTAGACTGCGGCCGTTTTGCCGCCACCTTTTTCGCAGGCGGCTTTTTACTGTTATAATCTCTCATTCTTATTCATAATCTCCCCTTTACTTTATCACGATGTTTACCAGCTTATTCGGAACCGCAATTACCTTTACGACATTCTTGCCGTCCGTCAAAGCCTTGACTTTCTCGTCTGAAAGGGCAGTTGTTTCCAGATCCTCACGGGAAAGGCCACTGGCAACATTGAGTTTTTCTTTCACCTTTCCGTTTACCTGCACAACGATTTCCACCGTGTCTCTGACCAGAGCGGTCTCGTCATAAGCAGGCCATGCCACTTCGGTCAGGGATTGGGTATGACCGAGTCCTTCCCACATTTCTTCGCAGATATGCGGTGTAAACGGAGAAAGGATGATGACAAGTGTATCAATAGCCTTTTTCATAAAGGCCGGATTTGCCTCTTTCAGTTCTTTATATCTGTACAGCTCGTTGACCAGCTCCATGATCGAACTGATCGCTGTATTGAAGCTGAAACGTCCGCCCACATCATCGGTGACCTTTTTCACCGTGGTATGGAGCACATAATTCAGCTCCTTGTCCGCCTCTGTGGCGATCGTGTAATCTTCGGAAATATCGCTGCTGCAGCTGAAATCGTAAACCAGGCGGTATACACGATTGAGGAAACGATAGCTTCCTTCCACCCCGGTATCCGACCAGTCCAGTTCTCTTTCCGGCGGTGCGGCAAACAGGATAAAGAGTCTTGCGGTATCCGCGCCGTATTTTTCGATGATCTCTTCCGGGCTGACTACATTGCCCAGCGACTTGCTCATTTTCTTGCCGTCCTTGTTGACCATGCCCTGTGTCAGCAGATTCTTAAACGGCTCTTCGTCCCGAACCAGTCCCAGATCGTGAAGCGCCATCTGGAAGAAACGGGAATACATCAAATGCAGAATAGCATGTTCCACTCCGCCGATATACTGATCCACATCCATCCAATAGTCGGTCTTGTCCCGGTCAAACGGAGCATGTTCGTTTTTCGGATCGCAGTATCTGAGAAAATACCAGGAGGAATCCAGGAAAGTATCCATCGTATCCATTTCCCGGCGGGCTTTTTTGCCGCACCGCGGACAGGTACACTCGGCAAATACCTTGGATGTGGTCAGCGGGGATTCTCCCTTGCCTGTAAATTCCACATCGGTCGGCAGGAGTACCGGCAGATTTTCCTCTTTTTCCGGAACCCAGCCGCAGCTGTCGCAGTAGATCATCGGAATCGGTGTACCCCAATAGCGCTGTCTGGAGATCAGCCAGTCGCGCAGTCTGTAGTTGACCGTCTTCTTGCCGATGCCCTCTTCTTCAAGCCAGTCGATCATTTCCCCTATGGCCTTTCTGTTGTTGAGTCCGTTGAATTTTCCGGAATTGATCATGGTGCCTTCTGCAGCAAAGGCGGCTTTCAGGTCGTGAACGTCGATCTGCGGATCATCAGAATCGACTACCGGGATAATCTCCAGGTCGAATTTTTTCGCAAAATCAACGTCTCGCTGATCGTGAGCCGGTACAGCCATGATCGCTCCGGTACCGTAACCCATCAGCACGTAATCGGAAATGAAAATCGGCACCTTTTTGCCGTTGACCGGATTAATGGCGTACCAGCCGATGAATACGCCGGTCTTTTCGTTGGTCGTCGATGTTCTCTCAATATCATTTTTGTGCTGTACTTCGTCCAGATATTCCAGTACGGCCTTTTCATATTCTGTGCCCTTTACCAGTTCCAGCACATACGGATGCTCAGGCGCCATGACCATGTAGGTCACGCCAAACAGGGTATCCGCACGAGTGGTAAATACCTTCATGACCTTGTCCGTACCGTCGATTTTAAAATCGATTTCTGCGCCGACAGACTTGCCGATCCAGTTTCTCTGCATGGTCTTCACTTTGGTCGGCCAGCCTTCCAGTTTATCCAGATTCTCAAGAAGTCTTTCCGCATAGTCGGTGATCTTGAAATACCACTGAGAAAGATTTTTCTTTCCTACCGGCGTTTTGCAGCGTTCACAGCAACCGTCGACGACCTGTTCGTTGGCCAGCACCGTCTGACAGCTCGGGCACCAGTTTACCGGGTTTTCCTTTTTGTAAGCCAGACCCTTATTATAAAACTGAATAAAGATCCACTGCATCCACTTGTAGTAATCCGGGCTGCAGGTCTGCACCTCTCTGTCCCAGTCATAGGAAAGCCCCAGCTGGTTCAGCTGCATCTCCATTTCGTGAATATTGTCCCAGGTCCATTTGCTCGGCTCGATTCCGTGCTTGATGGCCGCATTTTCCGCAGGCAGACCGAAAGAGTCGAAGCCCATCGGATGCAGTACGTTGAATCCCTGCATTTTTTTGCATCTGGCGACGACGTCACCGATGGAATAGTTCCGCACATGACCCATATGCAGTTTGCCCGAAGGATAAGGAAACATTTCCAAAACGTAATATTTTTCTTTTGTTTTATCTTCTGTCGTTTTAAAGCACTGGTTTTCTTTCCAGTAGTTCTGCCATTTTTTTTCTATCGTTTTAAAATCATATCTCTCGTTCATTTTGCTGCTCTTCCTCCCAGTCCAGGAAGCTGCAGTCTCCCCAGACTTTTTCAATGTTGTATTTCTCTCTTGTTTCTTTTGTGAAAATATTTACGATAATATCACCGAAGTCCATCAGCACCCAGCCGGAATGATTTTTTCCTTCGATGCTTCTGGCGATCAGACCTTCTCTGTCCATCTGTTCTTCCACTTCGTCCGTCAGCGTCAGTACCTGCCGTTCCGAACCGCCGGAAGCGATGACCAGATAATCGGCAAAAGATGACTTTTCCTGAATGTCGATCACCACGATATCCTGCGCTTTTTTCTGATCCAGCACCCTTGCGGCCAGAAGCGCAAAATCCTTATTTTTCATTTATATTCTCCTCTTGTACTTTTTTTGACAGTAAATCGTCTCTGGCCCGCAGCGTATCTTCGTCCAGATATTTGCCCTGACTCCGTACATAGTCGATGGTTCTGCTAAGGGATAGCAGACATGCCTGATCCAGATCGGTATCCGCCGCTTTTCGCAGATCGTTCACTCCGGGATAGCTCCTTCCCGGCTCGATCGCGTCAGCAATATAGACGATTTTTTCCAGTTTCGACATACCGGCTCTTCCTGTAGTATGATAACTTACCGCATGGATGATGTCCGGATCGGTGATGCCGTAATCTCGTTCCATGATGATGGCGGCAATTTTTCCGTGTGCCAGGTTAACATTATCCAGATATTTACTGTCCAGGTTCAGATGTTTGACATAATAGTTCAATACATCTGCTGAAAGCCCGCGGAACATATCATGAAAAAGCGCGGCCGTATCAGCTTTTTCACGATCCTCCCCATACTTGTCTGCCAGGTATACAGCCGTTTTTCTGACTCCCTCAATATGCTTTTTCCGTTTATCGGAAAGATTTTTCTCGATATAATCATGTATAGAGTCCGTGCTCATAGATATACCTTTCTATGGAAAAAGGAACAAGCTGCCTGATACTCTTTCCTCTTTTGATATTTTTTTTGATCTCCGTTGAAGAGATGTTGACGGTTCGGTTGTGAAGCAGAACGATTTCCGTACCGTACCGGTTCCGTAAAATCTCAGCTTTTTCCGCCGTTTCTCCTTCTTTATAACCTGGCCGTATGCCGACAATGAAGGCGAATTCACGGAGCAGATCTTCTCCCCGGTACCAGTTCTCCAGGCTGAGAAAAGAATCCGTTCCCAGGATAAAGTAGAGCCTGGCGCCTTCATAACTTTTTTCCAGGGTCTTCAGCGTCTTGTAGGTGTAGGATATTCCTGAACTGTAGGCCTCTGCCGTCGAAACGGAAAAGCCTGCGTTTTCTTCCGCGATCAGTCTGACCATATTGACCCGGTCTTCTTCGGCAGCCATCTTGTGTCCCAGCTTAAAAGGCTGCACTTTAGCCGGGAGCAGTACGATCTGATGCAGTGCACATTCCTCCATGGCCGCTCTGGCAATAGAAAGATGGCCTATATGAAAAGGGTCGAAGGTTCCGCCCAGTATCCCGATTCTATCCATAACTACCTCAGCGTTATGCCAAGCTCCTCAAGCTGTGCTTCTTCCACCGTGCCGGGCGCCTCGCAGACCATGCACTGGGCATTCTGGTTCTTTGGAAACGCCATGACCTCGCGAATACTTTGCTCGCCTGCCAGCAGCATGACAAGGCGATCCAGTCCGTAAGCCAGTCCTCCGTGAGGCGGAGTACCGTATTTAAACGCTTCCAGAAGGAAACCGAATTTTTCCTGACACTCTTCCTCGGTCAGATTGAGTACAGAAAACATTTTTGCCTGCAGCTTGCGGTCGTGGATTCGGATACTTCCGCCTCCCAGTTCTACCCCGTTGAGAACGATGTCGTAAGCGTCGGCCTTCACCTTTTCCGGCTCTGTATCGAGCAGCGGAATGTCCTCCGCCTTCGGATTGGTGAACGGATGGTGCATCGCTTTCAGCTGACCGGTCTCCTCATCTTTTTCAAACATAGGAAAATCGGTTACCCAAAGGAAATTGTACCGGGTGTCATCCAGAAGACCGAGTATTCCTGCAATATGACGGCGCAGGAATCCCAGACTGTCAAAAACGACCTTGCTTCGGTCAGCGGCGATCAGAATCAGATCACCTGCCGATGCACCGAATACATCGGCAATCTCCCGCAGCTGCTCCTGGCTGAAAAACTTATTAACGGATGATTTCAGTTCGTTTTCTTCGACCCGGATCCACACCAGACCTTTAGCGCCGTAATGCTTTGTCTGCTCAGTCAGCTTATCGATATCCTTGCGGCTGAATTTTCCGGAGCCCTGATCGATACAGATTCCCCGGACATCTCCTCCTGCCGCGAGAGCGTCTGCAAAAACCTTGAATTCTGTTCCGCAGACCACATCGTTCAAACATTTGAGTTCAAATCCGAAGCGGGTATCCGGCTTGTCACTGCCATAGCGCTCCATGGCTTCATCATAAGTCAGACGCGGGAACGGCGTCGGCAGCTCCTGGTCGAAGAGATCTTTAAACAGCCGTTTCATAAAGCCTTCCTGTACAGCAATGACGTCGTCCTGATCGACAAAGGACATTTCCAGGTCGATCTGTGTAAATTCCGGCTGTCTGTCAGCCCGCAGATCCTCGTCGCGGAAACACTTGGCGATCTGCATATACCGGTCGCAGCCACTGACCATCAGCAGCTGTTTAAACAGCTGCGGAGACTGCGGCAGCGCATAGAACCTTCCCGGATTTACACGGCTCGGCACCAGATAATCCCTGGCTCCTTCCGGCGTTGATTTGATCAGTACAGGCGTTTCGATTTCCGTAAAGCCCTGTTCATCGAAATAATCTCTGGTGATCTTGGCAATACTGTGCCGGAAGCGTAGATTTTTCTGCATTTTCAGTTTTCGCAGATCCAGATACCGATATTTCAAGCGAAGGTTTTCGTCCACATTGTCGTCATCTTTAACATAAATCGGCGGCGTCTCCGCTTCCGCGTAAACGACAAGCTCTCTGGCAAAAACTTCGATCTCTCCGGTAGGAATATTGGGGTTTTTTGCGCTTCTTTCCTTCACGATACCTCTGACGCCGATAACATATTCGCTTCGCAGGGCTTCCGCCTGCTTAAAGAGTTCTTCGCCGATGGTATCATCAAAAGTGATCTGTACGATGCCTGTCTTATCCCGCAGATCGACGAAGATCAGACCGCCGAGACTTCTCTGCTTGGCGACCCAGCCGTTTAACGTGACTTCCTCGCCTGCGCTGCGCAGATTCAACTGACCGCACATATGCGTTCTCTTCAGTAACGTTGACATTTCTATTTCTACTCCCTCATTATTTTGCTAATTCTTCCAGTAAATCCCCGAGTTTAACCTGGCGCTGCTGTGACGTGGCCATTTCCTTGACCGAAACCATGCCTTCGGCCAGCTCGTTATCACCGATGACGACCGTATACTGCGCGCCAAGTCTGTCCGCATATTTAAACTGCCCTTTGATGTTTCTGGCTAATGTATCCATCTCCGCTTTTACGCCCTTTCGGCGAAGATCTCTGAGAAGTTTCAGGCCGAATGCCTTTGCATCGTCGCCCATGACGGCGATAAACGCTTTCAGCGGTTCCGGCTGCGGAATTTCCACATTGTTTTCTTCCATCAGCATCAGCAGCCGTTCAATACCGAGTCCAAAGCCTACGCCTGGAATCGGCGGACCGCCGATCTCTTCGATCAGATGATCGTATCGTCCTCCGCCGCATACGGTACCCTGCGTACCATTGCTTTCTGTTACAAATTCAAAAGCCGTTTTCGTATAGTAATCCAGACCTCTGACAATGCGCGGATCGACTGTATACGCAATTCCCATGGCGTCCAGATTCTTTTTTACATCCTCAAAGGCGTCACAGCACTCGTCACAGAGATAATCCAGCATGTCCGGCGCATCCTTGACCAGTTCCTGGCAGATCTCAGACTTGCAGTCCAGGATCCGCATCGGATTGCGCTCGTAACGATCCTTGCAGGTACTGCAGAGCTGATCGTAAACCGGCTCGAGAAATTTACGCAGCGCTTCTCTGTGCTTCTGCCGGCACTGCGGGCAGCCGACGCTGTTTATCCGCAGCTGGATATTGTCCAGCCCCATTTCGTGGAGGAAGTCGTATCCCAGACAGATCACTTCTGCATCAGCCAGCATATTGGTCGTTCCAAAGATCTCGATACCGAACTGGTGAAAAGCTCTGAGTCTTCCCGACTGCGGCTTTTCATACCGGAAGCAAGGCGTAATATAGCAGTATTTGGTCGGCTGTACCTCAGCATACTGTTTGTGCTCGATAAACGCTCTGGCAACCGGAGACGTGCCTTCCGGCTTCAGGGTGATGCTGCGGTTACCGTGATCAAAAAAGGTATACATTTCCTTTT
>CALXJA010000105.1 GCA_944388465.1 uncultured Emergencia sp. | reverse complement strand
GATCCGCACCAGTCCGTTTTTCCGTTTCTCACAATAGGTAACGATATTACCGACAGGTACTTCTCTCTGAAATTCAACTCCATCGCCTATCGACAATTCTCGATTCAACTCGACATCCACAAACGGTGTTCCCGGAATCTTTTTTACCGCTCTGCCGATCCTGACGCCCCGGTGTTTCGGTATATTCCCTGCCATAAGCCGCTCGCCCGGGTCGCCGTCAGCATAGCCTTCGGTAAATCCACCCCGGTTAAAAATCTGCTGCAAGGCGAGAATATCTGCAGCGTCTACGGTATACGCGCCTTCCTGTTCATACCGGTCTAAATACTTCCTGTAAATGGATGTGACCACGGCTACATATTCCGCCGATTTCATCCTTCCCTCGATCTTCAGCGAAGCCACGCCACTGCGGATCAGCTCCGGAAGCCTTTCGATCAGGCACAGATCCCTCGGACTGAGCGGATAACGGGCAGGTCTGCCGTCTTCTCCCGTCCATTTCTTTGTTTCATAGGGCAGACGGCACGGCTGCGCGCACTGTCCCCGGTTCCCGCTTCGGCCGCCAAAGGCTCTGCTCATCTGACACTGTCCGGAATAGCAGATGCACAATGCACCGTGAACAAACACTTCGATCTCCGCTGAAGCATTACGGCAGATCCGGCCAATTTCCTCAAGGGTCAGCTCTCTGGCCAGCACCACCCGTTCATAACCCAGACGGTAAGCCGCCTCTGCTCCCTGCAGATCGTACACCGAGGCCTGGGTCGACAGATGCAGCGGAAACTCCGGCATAGTTTCCCGGATCAGCAGACCCAATCCCAGATCCTGGACGATCAACGCATCGGCGCCTTTTTCATATAAAAAAGCCGCATAACGAAGCGCCTCTTCCAGTTCCGGATCCGTCAGCAAGGTATTCATGGTCACGTAGACCTTCACGCCTCGCTGATGTGCAAAATCGATGGCGCGGCTGATCTCGCCGTCGTCAAAATTTCCGGCGTTTATCCGGGCATTGAAGGCGCGGCCGCCCAAATATACGGCGTCAGCACCGTTCTCCACAGCGGCGATCAGTTGTTTTTCTCCGCCGGCAGGTACCAGCAATTCGCATTTTTTCATCTTATCTATCCTGTTTCTTCAATATTTTTTCTCCGCTTACATCATACTATCTTCAGGAGGTTCTGGCAACTATGTTAAAATGGATTATTCCCGTACTTCTGCTGGTGCTGCTCTTTTTTCTCCGTCACGCTCTGGCGCCTTTTTTTGTCGGGATCGTCATCGCGTATATTCTCGATCCTTACGTAAGCTTTCTGGAAAAAAAGCTTAGGGGCAAACGCCTGCTTTGCGTTCTGCTGGCCTATGCGACTCTGATCACTGCAGCCGTTTTTCTGATCCTGGGATTCGCCGACATCATCGCCGGCAAAATCGCTTCCGGCTCCCTGCAAGAAGCCCTGCACACACTCCGTACCTATTACCGCGAGTACTCGGCGGTGCTGGAAAAGCTTCCGCTTTTTTCCGACTCTTCCCCGGACGTCGGTCATCTGATCCAGATTCTCGGCGGCGGTACCATTACATTTCTGATCGGTATGATCTCCGGTGTTTATCTGCTGAAAGACAAGGTCTATTTTCTCCGGCTCGCCAACAAGACTTTTCATCTCCTGCTGCCGCAGAAGATACACGGACTGCTGCGAGAACTGCTCTTTGCTATCGGCGATGTGATCTCCGCTTTTCTGCGCGGCGTCTTCGTAGATTCCGTAATCGTCGCCTTCCTCTCTTCGCTGATCCTGTCTCTGCTCGGTGTCGATTTTGCCGTTTTCATCGGCTGTTTTGCCGGGCTGGTCAACGTGATCCCCTATTTCGGCCCGATCATCGGTATCCTGCCGGCCGCTCTTGCCGCTCTGGCAGAAGGCGGTCTGTACAAGGCGCTCCTGGCTGCCGCCGCCCTTTTTACCGTACAGCAGATCGAATGCAATTTTATTTATCCGCGGATCATCGGAAAATCCACAGGTCTCCATCCGCTCTTTATTCTGACCGCCGTATCCGTAGCCGGATCTCTGGGCGGACTGCTCTGGATGATCCTGGCCGTTCCCCTCGCCGGGATCATCCGCGTGCTGATCTGCAAATGGGCAGAAAAACAATAAAAAAGGCCCGGCTGCCGCTGTGACGATAGCCGAACCAACTTCATTCCTCCGGGAAATGTATACTACTCTCTTCCCCCGCTTTGCCTGTTAACGATATAGATTCCGGCGCTGACCAGTACCAGGGCGATCATGCTCTGCAGCCACGGCATACTTGCCGCTTCACCGAGAAATACTGCCGACAGGACAACGCCAAAAACCGGCGTCATAAATCCAAAGACCGTTACCCGGGAAACCGGATTATATTTCAGCAAAAGACTCCAGACAGAATAAGCCACTGCTGAGATCATCGCCATATACAGCAGCAGCGCTATAGCCTCAGGTCCGGCCTCTCCCTGCAGTCTTCCTCCCATGGCAAAACCGATACCCATCATCACTAATCCGCCCACGGCAAACTGATATCCGCTGATAACGACCGGATCTTCCCGCTCGGAAAAGCGCTTGATCAGTACGGAAGACATGGCATAAGCCGCGCAGGCAATAAGCATGAACCCTTCGCCGTCGATCCGGATTCCGCCGCCGAGGCCTGAGCCGGTAAGATTGACCAAAACTACGCCGGCAAAACCGATAATGCAGCCGACAGCCTTGGGAAGATCGATCCTCTCCTGATGAAAGATCAGGCTGGCAAAGATAATCGCCATAAAGACATTGGCAGCCTCGATGATCGAGCCTTTGACACCGGTAGTATGCGCAAGGCCGACATAGAAAAAGAAATACTGCAGAACCGTCTGAAACATACTGATCATCCCGATCATGCCCCAGGCCGATTTCTTCGGCAGCATCGGTTTTCTCTGCATGATGCTGTAAAACAGCACGACTAAAACGCCTGCCAGGGTAAAACGCAGGCCGGCAAAGAGAATCTGCGAAGCGGTATCTGCCGAATCGATCCCAAAAAGCGCATAGCCGATCTTAATACAGGGAAACGCACTTCCCCACAGAAAGCAGCAGACCATAGCGAAAAACCAAACCGCTCCGGTCTGCTGCAACAGGTGCTTCTTCTTCATCGTTTTATATTCCTCTCTCGTATTTTTTCCTCTACTATCTTACCTCTTATTTCCTCATTTGGCAATGACGATTTGTACTTCCGCAAAAGACGCCTCTCACAGGCGGCAAGTATGCCTGGCAGCGTCCCGCTTGTCCTTCCCCGGAAAGAACGTGCAGGAGCTTTCTCCCCGGCAGACGAAGGAGCCGCAAAAACACCCGTTACCGGTAATTTTGCGGCTCCTTCTCTCCCTGTTTATTTAATTTCCCATTGGTGTAAACGGAATGAAGCGTCCGGCTCTGGCATCGACTACCTGTTTGTGATCCATGGCAATCCTGCCGCCCACAATGACGTAATCGATCCCCTCCGACTGTATATAGATATCATCGTAAGACGCGCCGTCGATAATGACATCAGGATCAAAGACCGTAATGTCCGCGTCGGCTCCTTCGGCAATCCGGCCTTTACCATCAAGTGAAAGCCTTTCCGCCGGATCTAAAGTGATCTTCTGCAGCGCCTCCATCAGCGAAAGCGCTTTTTCCTCCCGGACATATTTGCCCAGTACGCGCGGGAAAGTTCCCGCTGCACGCGGATGGCCATTTCCCCGGTTCAGAATACCGTCGCTGCCGATCATACCGTATTTTGCAGCGATCGCCATGCTCACTTCCTCTTCATTCATGATAAAGCCCACCGCCAGCATCTGCGGATATTCTTTCCTGGCTTTATCCAGAAGTTCTTTTGTGCAGTACACGTTTTTATACGGTTCTTCCGTCAGCATGATCTTGCTGATATCTCTGCACCACTGCGCCAGGCTTTCGTCTTCAAAGACTTCACTGCCGATATAGGTAGCAAACGCATTGGACGGATATGTATCGTACCGGACCAGCGGTGATGAGGAAGCTGATTCTTTAATCAGCTCCAGTGATTTTTTCATCTGCCCGAAGCCCGAACAGCTGATCAGATGCGAGATCTGAAAGCGAACGCCCGTCGTTTCAGCCAGGCGGATCATCTCCTCTACAGAGCTGATCGCACCGCTGTCCGCCTCGCGGAAATGCGCCGCAGCCAGATAACGGCTGTCGCCCTGCAGCAGTTCCAGCGCCTGCTGCATATCCGCAAAGGTAATGCCCGGATCATACTCGATCCCGAAAGAAATTCCCGCAGCACCTGCCGCCAGCTCCCGCTGCAGCAGTTTTTTCAGCTCTCCGCGCTTTTCGTCCGGCAGTGGCTCCTTGTGCCCCAGACCCAGCTCATAACGCATCTGATTGTACCCGGCTAACATCACATAATTTACAGGACTTCCGCCCAATTCTTCGATCACGCGCCGAAATTCACCGACAGGCTGGTTCTGTATCCCGCAGTTGCCGCCGCAGGCCGTCGTTACGCCCATTTTCAGCATCAGCTCGGCGATAATATACTGCTTGCCTTCATCGGTAAAGTTTTCCTCGTGCATATGGATATCGATAAAGCCGGGAGAAACGACCTTTCCCGCTGCATCGATACGGCGCGCAGCCTCCGGCTCCTCTTCTCCAAGATAAACGATTTTTCCCTTTTCGATTCCCACATTCATCCGGCGCAGCTGTCCCGCTTCAAAATCCGGACAGCTCCCGCCTGTAAGCAAAAGATCAAGCATTGATGCACTTCCTTTCCTGCTTCTTAGAACGGTCCATATGAAATAAGGTGAGCGATCAGTACCAGAACCGCACCCAGCAGATACTGCATACCGATCAGCGGCAATATCCATTTTACCCATTTTTCATACGGAATTTTCGCCAGCGCTAACGCGGCCATAAAGTACCCGGAGGTCGGCGAGAAGACGTTGGATATACCGTCACCCAGCTGAAACGCCAGGACAGAGGTCTGTCTGGTCACATCGGTCAAATCCGCCAGATGCGCCATAATCGGCATGGTTACGGCAGCCTGGCCTGAACCTGACGGAATCGGATAATCCAGCAGACATTGGAATACGTACATGCCCAGAGCCGATACCGAAGACGGCAGACCTTCCAGAACTCCGGCAATGCTGTGCAGGATCGTATGCAGAATATTGCCGTCAGTGAGCACTACCGTAATGCCTCGGGCAAATCCGCAGACCAGCGCGCCCATGGCGATTCCCGCCATGCCTTCGCCGAGAGAGATGGCGAACTGATTGATAGACATGCGGGAGAAAATAGCAGATGCGATGGAAAGGCCAAAGAACAGTGCCGCGATTTCTTCAAAATACCATCCCCATCTTACCGTACCGATGATCAGCAGAATAATGGTCACCAGCAGCGACAGCAGCACCAGTTTTTCCTTGATCCCAAATTCGTGCATCTTATCAAGATCCAGCTTATCCTCTCTGTTTTTATCCACTTCGTACATCTGCGACAGAGTCGGATTCTTCTTGATCTTTCGCGCATAGCGGAACACAAATCCGACAGTCAGCAGAACGAAGGCTGCATATACGACCAGGCGATAGCCGAGTCCGGAAAACAGCTGCAGACCGGCAATACCCTGTGCTACGCCTACAGTATAAGCGTTAAGGAAACCTGAAGTAAAGCCTGCCGCACCGCCGCAGAGCACTATGGCCGTTCCGGTAATAGAGTCAAAGCCCAGCGCAACGCAAAGGCTGACCAGAATCGGCACATACGGCAGAAGATCTTCTGCTGAACCGACGATGCCTCCCATCAGAGAAAAGAGAAACATCAGTACAGGAATAATCAGCGTTTCCTTTCCGGCGAGGAATTTCGTCACCCTTACAAGCCCGGCTTCCAGCGCACCCGTATCCGTAATGACGCCGAAGCATCCACCAAAGATAAAAATCAGAAAAATAATATCCGCCGCTTCCAGCATCCCGCGGAAAACAGACGAAAGCACACCCATCAGGGTTTCAGGGGTCTGCTCCGTGTACTGGAAACTGTTAGGATCCACTACTTCCCGGCCATCCTCAAGAACCATCATCTCATAGGATCCCGCCGGTACGATATAGGTCAGAATCGCGCAAATTACGACGATACCGATGAGCAGCGCATAGACATGCGGTACCTGGCGTTTCTTTTTCTTCTTTTCCATCCGTTTGTTCCTCCTTTTTGGTCGTATTCCCTATCTGACCGCAGGTTCCCTTTTCGCCGTATCGAAAATGCCGGAGCCGCCGCCGAGGTAGGTTTTCTTCAATATAACATACTCCGCCGCGGCACAAATATAAGGCAATATAGAGAAAATAGCATTATTATTAGAATATTTATAATTTTTTGTATGATAATCGGATCTCCTTCTGTTCCATCGCGATGGCCGTAGCGAAAGCTGCCGCTGTATCGATACAGGTCAGAACCGGAAGTCCGCGCTCAACAGCCGCCCGGCGCAGCGGAAAGGTGTCTGCGCCGATCTGGTTGATGGCTTTGGGCGTATTGATCAGGATGCGGATCTCCTGACCAATCATCGGCTCCACCTGATCATAACCGATGATCTCCGCCTCTATGCCGTTTTTCTGCAGAAAACTGCCTGTTCCTGCGGAAGCCAGCAGTTTGAATCCCATATCGCTGTACTTACGGAGGATCTCCGCATTTTCCACTGTCTTATCATGATCGCGGAGAGACACAAAGGCCGCGCCTTCCTTCGGAATCGTCATGCCTGCACCCAGAAATCCCTTGTAAATCGCACGGTCGAGCTCCCGGTCGATACCCAGCACCTCTCCGGTGGATTTCATTTCCGGTCCCACGGCCACATCTACATCGGTCAGCTTTGCATCGGAAAAAACCGGAACCTTGACGGCATAGTAATCCATCTGTTTATACAGGCCTGTTCCATACGGCATGTCTGCCAGCTTTTTCCCCAGCATAACCGAAACCGCCAGTCTGACCATCGGCACCTTCGTCACCTTGCTCAGAATCGGTACAGTTCTTGATGCCCTTGGATTTACTTCGATTACGTAAATTTTGTCACCATCCCATACGTATTGTATGTTGACCAGTCCGACAATATGGAGCGCCTTGGCGATTTTTTTCGTATAGACGACCAGCTGGTCGATGATCTCCTGCGGCAGACTGTACGGCGGATACACGGTGCAGCTGTCTCCGGAATGTACGCCTGTACGCTCTATGTGCTCCATAATTCCCGGAATCAGCACGTCTTCACCGTCCGCCACAGCGTCGACCTCGATCTCTTTACCTTCTACATACTTGTCGATAAGCACCGGATGCTCATGAGAGAGCTTCACCGCTTCTTTCAGGTATTTATCCAGTTCCTCATCGGAATAAACCACCTGCATGGCGCGGCCGCCGATGACAAAGGACGGACGAACGACCAGCGGATAACCCAGACGCGGCGCGGCCTCAAAAGCTTCTTCCCGGGTTTTTACCGCGCACCCCTTTGGCGTTGCGATATCCAGAATATCCAGCAGCTGCGAAAATTTTTCTCGATCCTCCGCCAGATCGATGTATTTATTCTGCGTGCCCAAGAGCCTGATGCTGCGTGCAGAAAGCTTTTCAGCCAGATTTAGGGACGTCTGCCCGCCAAACTGCAGAATCACCCCCTCGGGGCGTTCCTGTTTGATGACGTTCATCACATCGTCGGTGTGCAGAGGTTCAAAGTACAGTTTGTCAGAGGTATCAAAGTCCGTGCTAACGGTTTCCGGGTTGTTGTTGATGATGATCGCCTCATAGCCCATTTCCTTGAGTGCCCAGACACCCTGCACACAGCAGTAATCAAATTCTATGCCCTGACCGATACGGATCGGGCCGGAGCCGACGACCAGGATCTTTTCACGATCAGACTTTTTGCTCTCGTTTTCCCCGCCGTAACTGGAATAATAATAAGGCGTCAGCGCTTCAAATTCTCCGGCACAGGTATCGACCACCTTGTACACCGGATAGATATCGTGGTACAGACGGATGTCCTGCAGTACTTCTCTGGCTATTCCCGTCAGATCCAGTATTTCATCGTCGGTAAAGCCCCGGTATTCGGCTTCCCGGATCAGCTCCGCTGTCACTTCTTCGGTTTTCAGCCTTTGCTCCATCCGGATCAGCCCCTGGATCTTCTCCAGAAACCAGCGGTCGATCCCCGTCAGGGCAAAAATGCTTTCCACGTCGGCAATATTGCGGCGAAACGCTTCTGCGATGCAGAACAGCCGCTCGTCGTCACAGTCTGCTAATTTTTTCATCAGTTTTTCATCGCTCAGGCCGGTGACATAGGGGATCCGCAGACCGGTTCCTTCTACCTCCAGAGAGGCGACGGCCTTCAGCAGCGCGCTTTCAAAATTCCGGTCGATGGCCATGATCTCTCCGGTGGCCTTCATCTGTGTACCCAGACGGCGCGAAGCCGTCCGGAACTTGTTAAACGGCCACTTCGGGAATTTTACCACACAGTAGTCCAGAGCCGGCTCAAAGCAGGCGCTGGAGCCTTCTGTCACATAGTTCTTCAGCTCGTCCAGCGTATAGCCGATGGCGATTTTGGCCGCGATCTTGGCGATGGGATAGCCGGCAGCCTTAGAAGCCAGAGCAGAGGAACGGCTCACACGAGGATTTACTTCAATGACAATGTATTCATCCCGATCCGGATTCAGGGCAAACTGCACGTTGCATCCACCTTCGATCTGCAGACTGCGGATAATCTTCAGCGCAGAATTTCTCAGCATCTGATACTGGGTATCGTTCAGGGTCTGGGTCGGCGCTGCAACGATGCTGTCTCCCGTATGGACGCCTACAGGATCCAGGTTCTCCATGCTGCAGATGATGATACAGTTGTCTTTGGCGTCTCGAATCACCTCGTATTCAATTTCTTTCCAGCCGGCTACTGACTTTTCCAGAAGTATCTGGCCAATAGCGCTTTTTTCCATGCCCAGCAGGCAGAAATGTGTCAGTTCTTCATCATTATGCGCGATTCCTCCGCCGGTGCCTCCCAGGGTGTATGCCGGTCTGATGATGACCGGATAACCATTTTCGCGGACAAAATCGCGGCATTCATCAAGACTGGTGGCAATGACGCTGGGCGGTACCGGCTCGCCGATCTCCTGCATCAGCTCTTTAAAGGCTTCCCGATCCTCAGCCTTGCGGATGCTTTCTTTATTTACGCCCAGCAGTCTGGCGCCGTACTTTTCCAGTATTCCCTTTTCATCCAGCGCCATAGCCAGATTCAGACCGGTCTGCCCGCCGAAACCTGCCAGAACGCCTTCCGGTCTCTCCTGCGCCAGGATATGCTCGACGGCATCCTCAGTGATCGGTTCCAGATAGACCTTATCGGCAATGCCCTGATCGGTCATGATCGTCGCCGGGTTACTGTTGATCAGAATGGTTTCGATCTCTTCCTCGGCTATAGCCTTGCACGCCTGCGTTCCGGCATAGTCAAACTCTGCGGCCTGCCCGATGACGATGGGCCCGGAGCCGATAATGAGTACTTTTTTCAGTGTAAAATCCTTCGGCATTACAGTCTTCCTCCTTCCATGAGATGAATGAAACGATCGAAGAGATAGCCTGTATCATCAGGTCCCGGGTTGGATTCCGGATGGAACTGCACGGAAAATACCGGCTTGCTCAGATGCTGCATGCCTTCTACCGTGCCGTCGTTCAGATTCAGATGCGTTACCTCCAGACCTTTCAGCACAACGCTTTCGGCTTTCACCGCGTATCCGTGATTCTGCGAGGTGATATAGCTGCGTCCGCTGTTTTTATCAAACACGCCGTGATTGCAGCCCCGATGTCCGTACTTCAATTTATAGGTGCTGCCTCCCTGAGACAAGGCGATCAGCTGATGTCCCATACAGATCCCGAACACCGGCATCTGCTTCGCGCCGTAGTTGCTGTTGGTAATCAGTTTCTCAATGATCTTCACGGCTTCCTTCGCTTCGGCCGGATCGCCGGGCCCGTTGGTCAAAAAGACGCCGTCAGGTCTGCTGTCCAGGATGATCCGTGCCTTTGTCCCGTATGGGAAAAGGGTCAGACTGCAGCCCCGATGATAAAGTTCCTTTAAAATGCTTTCTTTTACCCCGAAGTCCAACACGGCCACCCGGTATTTTCCCTTCGGATTCTCGTGAGTTTTGATTTCCTTTACGCCTGCATATTTCATCTGATCGCCTCGCAGCGCCTCGCCTGTGCAGATCTTCTGCAGCGCTTCCAGAGAAAAATCCTCTGTCGTAATGACGCATTTCTGGTTTCCGCCGGTACGCAGCTTCCTGGTGATCTCCCGGGTATCCACATGATAAACCCCCGGCACCTTCTGCTCCTTGAGCCATTGATCGATATTCATCACCGATCTCCAGTTGCTGGGGGTAAAACATACGTCAGCAGCCACCAGACCATAGGCGTGAATTCCTGCCGACTCATTATCCACTTCGTTGACACCATAATTTCCGATCAGCGGGTAAGTTGCCACGATGATCTGTTCCTTGTAAGACGGATCAGTCAGCGTCTTCTGATACCCGGTCATTGCCGTATTGAATACCAGCTCACCGACCCGAGTTCCCTCTGCGCCGAAACCTTTACCTTTATATATCGTGCCGTCCGCAAGATAAATGGTTCCTTTCATGTCTGAAGCCTCCTCTTCATTTTCTAAGGCAGCAGTATACTATAAAAATTATAAGTATGCAATAGCGATTTTCATATTTTTTCATTTTTTATTATAAATATGAAAAAATTCCTTGATTTTTTGTGGACAGTGTGGTATATTGCATTTATTGATTAATTTTTATGCACTTAAATTAATATTTATATGATTTCAGGAGGAAGAAAAAATGGCAAAAGAAAAAATCGTCCTGGCTTATTCAGGCGGCCTGGACACATCGATCATCATCGCCTGGCTAAAGGAACATTACGACTGTGAAGTCATCGCTGTCTGCTGCAATACCGGACAAAACGAAGACTTCGACGCCATTGAAAAGAAAGCCTATGCCACCGGCGCTTCCAAGGCCTATATCCTGGATATCCAGGAAGAATTTATTACAGACTATATTTACCCGACGTTGAAGGCCGACGCCGTATACGAGAACGACTATCTGCTGGGCACCTCCATGGCAAGACCTCTGCAGGCAAAGAAGATCGTCGAGATCGCCGAAAAGGAAGGCGCTTTCTACATTGCCCACGGCTGCACAGGCAAAGGCAACGACCAGGTGCGCTTTGAAACCACCATTAAAGCGCTGAACCCGGCCATCAAGGTCATCGCTCCGTGGAGGATCTGGGATCTGAAATCCCGTGAGGAATGTATCGACTATGCCAAGGCGCACAATATTCCTATCTCCCAGACGGTAGAAAAGATCTACTCCCGTGACGAAAATATCTGGCACATCAGTCACGAAGGAGGCAATCTGGAAAATCCGTGGAACGAACACAAGCCGGATATCCACGTCATGTCTATCCCGCCAGAGGAAGCTCCGGATAAGCCGACTTATGTAGAGATCAGCTTTGAAGAGGGAATTCCTGTCGCCATCAACGACGAGAAAATGGATCCGGTCACCCTGCTGAAAACACTGAACAGATTAGGCAAAGAAAACGGTATCGGCACCATCGATATCATCGAAAACCGTCTCGTCGGCATGAAGTCCAGAGGCGTATATGAAACACCTGGCGGTACGATTCTCTTTGCCGCTCACCGCGATCTGGAAAAGCTGATCCTCGACAGGGACACCATGCAGTACAGAAACATCGTATCGCAGAAATTCGCCCAGCTGGTCTATGACGGTCTCTGGTTCACCCCGCTGCGGAAAGCCATATCCGCGTTCGTCGATGAAACGCAGAAGCTGGTGACCGGAAAGGTAAGGCTGAAGCTTTACAAGGGTACGGCGTGGCCGGTTGCCAGTCAGTCCCCTTATTCTCTGTACAACGAAGAGTTCGCCACCTTCAGTGCCGATGAGGTTTATAACCAGAGCGATGCAGAAGGATTCATCAATCTCTTCTCACTGCCGCTGAAGATCAGAGCCATCCAGAAGCAGAATCTGGAAGGCGTGCCGGAAGCGCAGAAAGCGCTGCCAAAACAGGTATTCAAGAGCGGTACCTTCGTCGAATAGCAAGTCTCCTGAAACATATTCTATACATAACGAAAAGAACGGGACATCAGTTTCCCGTTCTTTTCATTATCTCCATATTTTCCTGTCTTCGCCTGCCCGCCAGTGCGCCTGTTTCGGATTTCGCCGGTTCTGGTCATCACTGTTCAGAAACCTTGCCAAAATACTGAAGCCGCAGATCCGATGCAACAGCATCGAACCTGCGGCCTCCTTATACGCATCTGCGCCGCGCAGATATATAAACTTATGCAAAGGTAATGACTGTACCCGTCTTGCCTTCCAGCGCATCGATCGCCTTATCCAGAGAAGTGATGATCGCCTTTTTGTTCGGATAAGCTCTGACAAACTTCATGGCCGCCTCTACCTTCGGCAGCATGCTTCCCGGAGCAAACTGACCTTCCTCGATGTATTTCACTGCATCCTCCAGGTTCAGCTTGTCCAGATTCTGCTGATCCGGCTTATTGAAATTGATCGCAACTTTCTCTACCTCAGTCAAGATCATCAGGATATCAGCGCCTACCTGTTCAGCCAGCAGCTCGGCAGCAAAATCCTTGTCGATTACTGCTGCTACGCCTTCCATGGTACCGTCGGCATTTTCCACGACCGGGATGCCGCCGCCGCCGCAGGAAATAACGATGGAAGAATCCCACAGTCTTTTTACTGCGCCGATCTCTACGATTTTTCTCGGAAGCGGGGAAGCTACAACGCGTCTCCAGCCTCTTCCTGCGTCTTCCTTCATGGTGTAGCCTTTTTCTTCCTGGAGCTTCTTAGCTTCTTCTTCGGAATAGAACGGTCCGATCGGCTTTGTCGGATTCTGGAAAGCCGGGTCGCTCTTCTCTACGATCATCTGTGTCGCAACAGTGAGAACCGGAACGTTTCTGTCTCTCTTGTTCAGCGCATATTTCAACGCCTGCTGCAGATGGTAGCCGATATAACCCTGAGACATTGCACCGCATACGTCGAACGGCATTGCCGGAGTCACATCCTTGGCGGTTTCGGAAGCCAGAAGGATTCTGCCTACCTGAGGGCCGTTTCCATGTACGATACCGATCTCATAGCCTTTGCAGCTGATGTCTGCGATATATTCGCAGGTCTGCTTTACAACTTTAAGCTGCGCCTCCGCAGTAGCGTCGCTCTTGCCGGACTGCAGCGCATTTCCGCCTAAGGCGATAACGATTTTTTCTGCCATGTTTCTTTCTCCTATTTCTAATCTGATTGAACCGATTACAGATCGTCTCTGTTGACCGGGCAGGACATACATCTCGGGCCGCCTCTTCCTCTGGAAAGCTCTGAGCTTGGAATGGTCAGCACTTTGATGCCCTTTTTATCCAAAAGATCGTTGGTCACATAGTTTCTCTCATAGGTGACTACGGTTCCCGGAGCGATGCACAGCGTATTGGAACCGTCGTTCCACTGCTCTCTCTGTGCCGCCATCAGGTCGTTGCCGCCGCAGCGGATCAGCTCAACTGCCGGCAGGTTCAGAACCTTCTTCAGGATATTCGGCAGCGCGTCAGTTACCGATGAGAAATGTGCCTTTCCGTTTTTTTCAAGAGTGATCTCAAACAGCTGCAGAGGGCCTTCGATCTCCGGATGGATCGTGAACTTGTCGTAATCGACCATGGTAAATACCGTATCCAGATGCATAAACGCTCTGCTCTTAGGAATATCAAATACCAGAACTCTCTTGAAGGTGGATTTGTTCAGCATGTTTTCTGCAAACCGTTCGATGGCCGCCGCTGTTGTTCTCTGGCTGAGACCGATGGCTACCGTCTCGGCATTGAGAACCAGAACGTCGCCGCCTTCGATGGAATATTCATGGTCGTAGTCGTACCACAGCTGTGAGCCTTCCGGTGCAAAGTCACGGTTGTACATGAACATGTATTTCAGAAGAAGCGATTCTCTTCTTCTGGTCGCTGTGCTCATATGGTGAATGTTGATGCCGTTTCCGACACAGGCACCCGGGTCTCTGGTAAAATAGAGATTCGGCATCGGATCCATATAGAACGGATAAGATGAAGTAATGAAGTCTGCCAGAGATTTTCCTTCTACCTCTCCGATCTCATCTCTTTTAACACCGGCAATGATCTTCGCAACCATGTCCTCTTCCGTCATGTTGATCAGATAATCGTAAATCGCTTCTCTGACGCCTTCGGAGTTGAGGTGGCTCTCGTCTAAGATCTTATTCAGAAATTCTTTTTTGATTTCCGGATCTTTCAGCGCTTTCGCCGTTTCCTCTACATAGTAGATGACCTCTACGCCGTTTTCCCGGAGAACCTCCGCAAAACGGTCGTGTTCCTGCTGCGCAACCTTCAGGAACGGGATATCATCAAACAGGAGACGTTCAAAATTATCCGGAACCAGCCCCTCTACTTCTTTTCCGATACGGTGAAGAAGCACTTTGTTCAGTTTACCGATTTCAGAATAATTATGGATTCCAGGATACATAATCTTCCTCCTTTTTCTTTCCGCGGTCTTTCATAAAACTGCGGACAAATCATAAGGGCAAAAAAGCTGCCGCGGCGCGGCATTTCGCCTGGCGGCAGCTCTTAAAAAACTTCGCAATTAACCAATCGTTGCTACGATAACGGCTTTGATGGTGTGCATTCTGTTCTCTGCTTCATCAAATACAACAGAGTTCTTGCTTCTGAATACTTCGTCCGTAACTTCGCGGATATCGTATCCGGCTTCCTTCTGTGTCTTGGCCATAGTGGTCTCGAAATCGTGGAAGGAAGGCAGGCAGTGCATGAACAGGCAATCCGGATTCCCGGTAGCGTCCATCAGCTCCTGGGTTACCTTGAACGGAGTCAGAAGTCTTACTCTTTCCGGAATCTCAGCTTCTTCACCCATGGAAGCCCAAACGTCTGCATAGATAACGTCTGCGCCCTTCAGGCAAGCCGGATCGGAAGAGATCTCGATAACCGCACCGGTTTCTTTAGCAACTTCCTGAACCTTGTCGATAACGTCCTGCTTCAGTTCAGCCTTCAGTTCGTCCGGACCGTAAGCGACATAGTGCATACCCATCTTCGCGCAGCCATACATCCAGGCATAGCTCATGTTGTTCCGGATATCTCCGCTGAATACGACCTTAACTCTGTTCAGCGGTTTTGCAACGTGCTCTTCGATGGTGAGCAGGTCGGCCAGGATCTGGGTCGGATGGTCAACGTCAGTAAGTCCGTTCCATACCGGTACGCCTGCATACTTAGCCAGACCTTCTACAACTTCCTGATCGAAACCTCTGTATTCGATACCGTCATAGAATCTGCCCAGTACCTTTGCGGTATCTTCCATGGTTTCCTTTTTGCCCATCTGGGAGCTTCCGGAATCAAGGAAAGTTACGCCGGCGCCTTCGTCCATAGCGGCAACCTCAAAAGCGCATCTGGTTCTGGTGGAAGTCTTCTCAAACAGCAGAACGATGTTCTTGCCTTTCAGGATCTGGTTGCAGATCCCTGCTCTCTTCTTGGCCTTCAGATCGTGAGCCAGGTCGAGCATGTATCTGATTTCTTCCGGCGTGAAGTCCATGAGTGTCAAAAAGCTTCTTCCCTTTAAGTTTACTGCCATTGTTTTGTCTCCTTTTTTCTTCTGAATAATGTAAAACGCGATTCATAAAATAGTTTATCTCTCAATACAAAAATCATACTATATTTGTCAAAAAATTAAAGTACCAGAGCTTTTGTTTTTTTGTGTACCAGTTATCGGTAAAGTTTCCCTTATTTTTCCTTATTTCCTTCTTTTTTTCCGGCTGCAGCCAGATTTCGGATGATCTGTGAAAGGTTTTCCATCCCCAGACGGATCCGTTCCGGACTCTCATAAGAATAGTTGAGGCGGATGTAATTCTGACCGCCGTTACGGTAAGGGAAAAAGACTTCGCCGGGTATCAGGGAAATTCCCCGTTTCGCGCTCTCGGCAACCACCGTTTTCGCATCTACATTTCCCGGCAGGCGGCACCAGATATATACGCCTCCTCCCGGTTTTCTGTAACGGAGACCCAGCGGCGCCAGGTCATCCAGATAGGCGCACATCATATCTCTTTTTTCCTTGTTCATCGCCGCGATCCGCCGGACGTTCTCATAATACTTGCCGTCGGTGATACATTTGGCCAGCAGTTTCTGTGTCAGCCAGTCCAGCGACATGATACGGATGGACACCAGGTAGCTGAGACTGCGGATCAGCTTTTCCGGCGCGACAACAAAGGCCATGGAAAGTCCCGGAATAAAAGTCAGCGAAAACGAGTAGATGTAGATGACGTTTTCACTGCGATCCATGGATTTGATCGTCGGCAGAAATTTCTCTTCAAAGGAGAGTTCTGAAGCCGCATCCTCTTCGATGATCGGAAGCCGGTAACGGTTAGATAGCTCCAGCAGTCTGCGCCGCCGCTCTACGGAGAGGATGCAGCCGGTCGGATCGTGATAGCTGGAATTGACATAGATAAACTTCGGATGATGCTTCTCGATCAGGTTCTCCAGCTTCTCGCAGATCATACCGTTTTCGTCCACGGGCACGGTGACCGGTTTGCAGCCGGCCAGCTCGATCACCCGATAAACGTCAGGCGAAACCGGCTCCTCGATGATTACCTTGTCGCCTTCCTTCAGCAGCGCCGTAATGATAAAGTCGAGAGCCTGGTTGGTCTCCGAAAGGATCTGCACCTGGTTCATGCCCGCCTTGATGCCTTTTGTCCGCAGATAGGAGATGATCCGCTGCCGCAGAGTCAGATCGCCCTGATAAGGCGAAATATAGAAGGGACGCCGTCCTTCCTCCCGAAGGATAGAGAACAGATCAGCAGCCAGCTCCTCCTCGTCGTACACCGACGGCGGCATGCCTGTAGAAAAGGAGATCGTATTTTCCTCGGTGAATTTCAGGAAAATATCATCAAAAGTCCGTTCTATATCCTGATATTCGTCCTTGATAATATTGCTCCAGTTTACCCGTCTGCGAACATCCGGTTCGTCATATCCGCTGCTGCCTGCAAAGGTGACCCGATAGCCCACGCCCTGAAAGGAATCGATCAGCTCCTGATCCTTTAAATGAGAATATGCCTTGATCACCGTGTTTCTATGTACTCCCAGAAGCTGGGCAAGCGACCGCTCCGAAGGAAGTATCGTTCCGTCGGCCATGCTGCCGCTTACGATCATGGCTTTGATCTGATCCGCGATCTGCCAGTACAGCGGCGTTCTTCGTTCTTTATCGATGGTTATCTGCACAGACTATTTCCTCTTTCCATAAAACTGATAATAACAGGTCTCCAGTCTTCCGTTATACAACTTCCGCCTGCGGTCTGCCGGTCTTTCCGAAAGCTTTGCTTCGGCCTCCTTGTCTGCCGTCAGCAAAAACAGAGACCAGTCGGGATTTTCCGATAAAAACGTTCTGTATTTTCCGTAAATGGCGTCGATCTGTTTTCTCTCGCCTATTCTTTCTCCATAAGGCGGGTTCGTAATAATGATCCCGTTCGCTTCTGCAGCGGACAGTTTTCGCATATCCATGCGGGAAATGGCAATGACATCGTCCACTCCGGCTTCAATGGCGTTTTCCTGCGCGGCGGCAACGGCCTTCGGGTCGATATCCGAAGCCATTATGCGAATATCCGCCTGACGGTTCAGCGCCTGATAAGCTGCCTTTCGCTCTTCCCGCCAGATCTTCGCAGGAATGAAGTCCCAGCCTTCACTGGCAAAATCCCGGCCAAGCCCCGGCGCCTGATTCCGCCCAATCATCGCGGCTTCGATGGCTATGGTTCCCGATCCGCAGCAGGGATCGACAAGAAGCCTGCCCTCCCGCCAAAAGGACAGCTGCACCAGCGCCGCCGCCAGAGTTTCCTTCATCGGCGCCGCCACATCGGCCACCCGGTATCCCCGCTTATGCAGACCTTTGCCGCTGGTATCCACCGTCAGCGTTACCCGGTTCTTAAGCAGCGTGGCTTTAACGGTATATGCCGCGCCGGTCTCCGGAAAAACATCTATGCCGTAATACTCTTTCAGCCGCTCGACAATGGCCTTTTTTACGATGCTCTGGCAGGCCGGCACGCTATGCAGAGCAGACTTTACGGATGTGCAGGTTACGGTAAACTGTCCGTCTATAGGAATCAGCTCTTCCCAGGGCAGCGCTCTCGTCTGCTGAAAAAGCTCCTCAAATTCGCCGGCATCAAATTCTCCCATTTTGAGCAGCACCCGGTCTGCCGAACGCAGCCAGAGATTGCTGCGAACGATGGTTCGCTCATCGCCCATATAGGTGATCTTGCCGTCCTCTGCGCGAATAATCCGGCAGCCCAGATTCTGCAGCTCCCGTTTGACTACAGCCTCCAGCCCGAAGGTAGCTGTAGCGATAAGCTCTAATTTCATGTTTTCCTCCCGTATCGCTGATGTTTTTTCGTCGTGATGACAAATAAAAGCACAGCAGAACCGGCGTTCCGCTATGCTTTTCCTTCTGTCTTGTATTTACAGATACGGCTGTCTCCTGTTCAGTGAGTTGCCTTCCAGGGATTCCAGCTCGTTCAGCGCCTTGCCTGTACCGATTGCCACGCAGGACGTCGGATCGTCGGCAATGCGTACCTTGATGCCTGTCCGCTCTTCAATTCTGCGGTCGATCCCATAAAGCAGCGCTCCGCCTCCGGTAATCACGATACCGGAGTTGCTGATATCCGCAGCCAGCTCCGGCGGTGTCTGCTCCAGCACGCTGTGCGCCGCCTCGCAGATCGTGTGAAGCGGTTCTTCCAGTGCCTCCATGATCTCCTCAGAGCTGACCTCCACCGTTTTCGGCAGACCGGTGACAAGATCCCTGCCCCGGCATTCCATGGTCATGTTTTCCTCTCGAGGGAAAGCCGTACCGATGGTCTTTTTGATTTCTTCACCGGTGCGCTCGCCGATATACAGCTTGTGCACCTTGCGCATATATTTGATGATGGCGTCATCGAACTTGTCTCCGGCCATCTTCACCGATGTGCTGGCCACAATGCCGCCCAGTGAGATGACGGCGATATCCGTCGTGCCGCCGCCGATATCGATGACCATGACTCCATCCGGCTGCGAAATATCGATTCCCGCACCGATAGCCGCCGCCACAGGCTCTTCCATCAGATAGACATCCTTACCGCCTGCCTGCGTCGCCGCTTCTCTGACGGCTCGCTTTTCGACCTCCGTAACGCCGCTGGGTACGCAGACCATGATTTTCGGCTTGAAAAATCTGCCGCTTCCGCAGGTCTTGCGAATAAAATATTTGAGCATCCTCTCCGTGATGTCGTAATCGGATATGACTCCGTCCTTCAGCGGTCTCACCGCAATGATATTGGCCGGCGTCCTGCCCAGCATCTGTCTCGCTTCTTCTCCCACGGCAAGGATATCGTCTGTATCTTTATTGATGGCTACAACAGAAGGTTCGTTGAGCACTATCCCCTTGTTTTTTATATATACCAGAACATTGGCTGTTCCCAGATCAATTCCCACTTCACTTGCCATTTCCATACTCCTTTTCTCTCAAAATTACCCGTCTGTCCGTCGTTTCTCCGTATAGCATTGACCGCGAATCGGTGCAATATACGTCCATTGTTGAAGATACGCGGTAAACAGATATACACATTTATTATATACAATTTTTGATTTTTTTCAATCCGCATCCAAGAAAATACTGCCAATTTTCACACTTTGCCGGACGAAACCAGACGGAATTTCCGAAAAGCGGCAGATCGCTTCCAAAGCCGGCCGCAGGCCGTTCAATATGCGCAATATGCGCAACACAGAGAGGTAAAACAGAAAGCCGGAGCTTTTGCAAAAGCTCCGGCAGTATACTGAACGTATTTAAATCTGATACTTTTTCCGGTACTCTTTATACAGGCTGCGGAATTCCGGATCTTCTCCGGTTTTCAGATTATCCAGGTAATCGTGCGGCTCGATCGTTGAATTGTACTGCTCGATCAGAGCGATGGCGATATTGGAGCAGTGGTCAGAAACACGCTCGTAATCGTTGAGGATGTCCGACAGGACAAATCCATGCTGGATCGTACACTCTCCCGCCTGCAGACGGGCAATGTGATTGCGCTTGATATCCTCGACCAGGTTGTCCATAACTTCTTCCAGCGGCTCTACACGGCAGGCCTTGTACAGATCTCCTCCGTCGAAAGCATCCATGGCCATATCCAGGATCTCCCGGATCGCTCCCGTGATGATTTTCAGTTCACGGGTGCCGCCTTCGGAAAGACGGATCTTCTTTTCTTCGATCTCTTTGGCGGCTTCCATGACGTTGACGGCGTGATCGCTGATTCGCTCAAAATCTCCGATAGAATGGAGCAATGTCGAAACCTGTTTGCTGTCGGCATCCGACAACGGACAGCCGGACAGCTTGACCAGAAATGCGCCCAGACGATCCTCATAGATATCCGCCTCTTTTTCCAGTTCTTCTACTCGGGCTGCCTGCTTCTCGTCATAGGCAAAGAGAATATCCATAGCCTGGAACATGGCATCCCGGGCAACATGTCCCATCTCCCGCGTCAGCTGACCGCATTCCCCCACGGCAATAGACGGCGTATTGAGAAGCCTCTCATCCAGAAACGCAATTTCTTTCTCCGGTTCAGTCTTGATGGTACCCTCAGCCAGCTTCACCAGCTGCCTGGAGAACGGCAGCAGAAGGATCGTCGTGGTAATATTGAAGATGCTGTGTACGACGGCTATGCCCACCGGACTGATGGTCTGCTCGATAAACGGCAGATCGATGAGATAATGAGCGATAAAGTAAACCGTCATGAAGACGATCGTTCCGATAATATTAAAGGAAATATGGATAACGGCTACTCTCTTGGCGTTGCGGCTTACTCCGATACTGGAAATCAACGCTGTAGCACAGGTTCCGATATTCTGTCCCATGATGATGGGAATCGCCATCCCATAGGAAATACTGCCCGTAAGAGAAAGCGCCTGCAGAATACCTACGGAAGCCGAGGAGCTCTGAATAATGGCCGTCAGCACTAATCCGGTCATGAGACCCATCAGAGGATTCGTAAAGACAGTCAGAATCGAAGTGAACTGGGACGAATCTGCCAGCGGACTTACGGAATCGCTCATAAATTCCATGCCGTACATCAGAATCGCAAAACCGATCAATATGCTTCCGATATCTTTTTTGCGGCTGGTCTTTGACGACATGATCAGGATAATACCGATCAGCGCCAGCAGCGGAGAAAAAGACTCCGGCTTCAGCAGCTTCACCCATACATTATCGCTCTCGATCCCCACCAAGCTGAGGATCCATGCCGTAACCGTGGTCCCGATATTGGAGCCCATGATGACGCCCACTGTGCCGGAAAGCTGCATGATACCGGAATTAACCAGACCAACCAGCATGACGGTGACCGCCGACGAGCTCTGGATCACTGCAGTGATCCCGACGCCCAGAAACAGACTTTTGATGGGATTAGAGGTCATTCTCTTTAAAATCTCTTCCAGTTTGCCTCCGGCCAGTTTCTCCAATCCCTGTGACATCAGACTCATCCCGTAGAGAAACAGCGCCAGTCCGCCAAAAAGCGAAATAAATGAAAAAATGTCCATGTACGTTTTCCTCTCTTTTTTGCTTTTGCAGAACGCATAACGCAGCAAAATCCGGAGCAAGCCGAAGCCCGGATTAAAATACGATCGTTATGCTGGTTCCCACATTCAGTTTGCTTTCGATTTTTATCTCGGCATCATGATAAGCCGCTCCATGTTTGACGATGGAAAGGCCGAGGCCTGTTCCGCCGATCTCCTTGGAGTGACTTTTGTTCACCCGAAAGAAACGTTCAAATACCCGATCCAGATCCTCCTCAGGTATACCTATGCCTGTATCGGAAACTTTTACTGCCGGCCGGCCTTCCTCCTCAAAAACGCTGACCGTCACCGTTCCTCCGGTTTTATTATATTTTACCGCATTATCGCACAGGTTGTAAATAATTTCCGACAAAATCTGCCCCACAGCTTCCACATAAATATGTTTCCCTGTCAGCTTCAATTCTACACTTCGCTCTCCGGCAGCCGTTTCCAGAGTGCGAAGAACATCCTCACAGGTCAGATAAAGATCCATCCGTTCTTTATGGGCGGCAATCTGCTTTTCGTCCAGCTGGGACAGCTTAATGATGTCTCCTACCAGCTGGATCAGGCGCTGCGCCTCATCGTAAATCCTGCCGGCAAAACGGGGGATATCCTCGTTCTTTACAATACCGTTTTTCATAATTTCCGCAAAACCGGAAATCGACGTCAGCGGCGTTTTCAGTTCGTGAGACACATTGGCTGTAAATTCCTTACGAAAATCAGCCTCTCTCGTCTTCTCATCCACATCGATCTGCAGCTCGGTGATCCGTGTATTCAGTGCCCGGTTCTGCTCCGCGATCTTATCGACCAATGGCCGTATTTCCTCATAGGTTTCTGTTTTTTCCGGAAATTCCGGATCGATATCGTTGATCGGCTTTACGATCTTCTTGGAAATGCTGGAAGCCAGCAGCAGCGACAGCGCTACCGCCAGCAGCAGCAGGAAGAGGATCGGTTCCAAAAGCTTCAGAAACAGAGTCAGAATCGTAAACTGTACCTGGGATATGCGGATCACCGTCTCATTGTCCAGTCTGACCGCGCAGTACATGGTCTTCTCTGC
>CALXJA010000104.1 GCA_944388465.1 uncultured Emergencia sp. | reverse complement strand
CTGTCTTTAATTTCTTAAGGATTCTTAAGAAATTAAGAAAGAAAATTGCATACAATAGGACTTTAAAAACAAAAAACCTTAATAAAATTTGTGAAAATCAACCATATCAGTCCGATCTTGTGTGAAGTCTCTGTGAATTCTTAGTTTTTCTTAAGAAATACCGTTGACCTTTGATTATAATAGGTAAAGCGCGAGGGACACTTCCCTTTCGCATGTGAGAAAAGAAAAAGAGGAGAAGAAAGAAATGGCAAAGAAACTGCTTTCTATATTTTTGACATTTACCATCATCGCTTGCTCATCGATTTCGATTTATGCTGCGGAGGCGGCAACAACAGAAGATACGGCAAAGACGACTTCCGAACAGAACGTAAAGAAAGAAACTTCGTCCGCATCGACAGCTGCAACAGAAAAGAAGACGACTACAGTCAAGAAGACGACCACCAAGGCCAAGACCACGACTACCGCCGCGCAGAAGCAGGCGAAGCTGAAAAAAGGTCTGGCTGCATATATCCGTTACATCAATCCCAATGTCGGCAAGACCAAGTCTCTCAATATGGCCGGGTATTTTATCTCTAAGGGGAAAAAATACAATCTGGATCCAAAGGTTCTGATGGCCATCGCTAAGAATGAGAGTACCTTTTACACCAATGCGAAAAGCCCTTACGGTTATAAGGGACTGATGCAGACCAGTGACGCTCTGGCAAGAAAGTACGGCTATAAGCCATCCAGTCTTTATAAAGCACAGGTCAGCATTGAAGTCGGCGCCAGATATCTGAGCACCATGAAGAAAAAATTCAAGACCTACACCAAAGCGCTGTCTGCCTATGCCTATGGCGAGGGAGCCGTTCAGTCCGGCCGGTACTCCAAATCCATCGCCAACAAAATGCTGAAGACGAGAACACAGATCAACAACTATCTGAAACGCAACAATTATATTTAAACGACAGGGGCATTTACCCTTTACCTTGTCTTTTTTCAGAAGACAGGCCGCATAGTATTAAACAAATAGAAAGAGGAAAACCCGGAATCCGACTGGCAGGATTCCGGGTTTTCTTCTTTTCTGTTTATCAGAGAGAGGAAGTCTGCCGAAACATTCGGGAACGTTTCGAGCAGGATCTCTACAGGTGCTTGTCAAAATGGAAATACATCAGATCGCGTACCAGCGGACAGTCGCCGGCCAGAACCGCACGCTGTATTTCCTGGTGCTGTTTCAGGTTCGTCTCCCGGCTGTCTGGCGATTGCTGGTGATTATAACGTGTCAGCAGATACAAAAGGGGAGACAGACTGTCATAGATACTGATCATTTTTTGATTGTCTGTGGCCAGAACAAAAGTGCGGTCAAAGGCGATAGCCTTGGAGATAAAGTCAGGATAAGCAGCGGTATTCAGTGCGTCGATCTGCTCCTCCAGTGCTGCCGCCATGAGTTCTTCCATGCGTTTCAGCCGGTTTTGAACGACGCACAGATTATAGGCGCCGAAAACCAGAACAAAAAAGGAATGGGATATTTCCCTGAACAGCTTTTCATTGAGATCGATGACCTGCATTTTCGAGCCGGTTTCGGAAGTCACCAATCCCTCGGCTTCCAGCCGGGAAAGGGCTTCGCGGATCGGTGTGTTGCTGACGCCCAGTTCGTTGCTCAGGGCGGCAATGTTGATGGTATCGCCTAAATTGTATTCCTGTAAAAATATTTTTTGCTTTATTATGTCGTATACCTGTTCTTTGGTACTTGTCTTAATTATTGTTGCCATACAATACCCTCCGCTTTACCCATTATACCGTATATGCAAATTAATGTTAAGCGAATTTATGGAATTTGGCAAGGTCATTTTCATCGGTAAAAACTGGGAATTCCCTTTACAGGAGATTTAATCCTAAAATACTGCCTGCATACTTATCTGATAATTAAAAAAATATTGACATATCAGACGACAGGAGTATAATACTGGTATAGAAAAACATCGTGCACAGTGCATCAAAAGCGTGCACGATGCATAGATTAAGAAATGATGAATGAAAAGCAAAGAATTTGACGGAGGTGAAATGGATGTCAAAGATTTCAGAACTGGCGAAAATCGTTGAAGAGGGACGAATTGACGAAGTCGTTCCGGCAGTACAGGCTGCATTGGACGAAGGCGCTGCACCGTTGGACGTTTTAAATGACGGTTTAGTAGAGCCGATCAATGTATTGGGTGAGAAATTCCGTTTAGGTGAGATCTACGTACCGGAGCTCTTGATTGCTTCAAAAGGCATGAAGGAAGGCGTAGCCGTTATCAAACCGCTTCTGGTTTCCGGCGATATCAAAGTACTGGGCAGATGCCTGTTCTGTACGGTTGAAGGCGATATGCATGATATCGGTAAGAATCTGGTAACGCTTCTCTGTGAGAGTGCAGGTTTTGAAGTCGTAGACCTGGGCATGGACGTAGAGCCGGACGAGATCGTAGAAGCGATCGAAGAAGATCCGACGATCCAGATCCTGGGTATGAGCGCAATGCTGACGACAACCATGTATGCGATGAAGGATACCATCGAGGCCCTTGAAGAAGCAGGACTTCGGGATAAAGTAAAGATCATGATCGGCGGCGCACCGGTCAATCAGGACTTTGCCGACAAGATCGGCGCCGACGGCTACAGCCCGAATGCACCGATGGCCGTAGAGCTTGCCAAGAAACTGTTGGGATAACGCTGTAAGGGAAAGAGAAAGAAGGGAAATCGATGAGAAAACAATATCCGCTTAAGGTAAACGCGGCGTCACCTCTGGGCTTTATGAGCAGAGAGGATATGGAAAAGATCCACAGCTGTGCACTGGAACTGCTTCAGGATATGGGATCGGAGATCCAGCACAAGGGCGCCATTGAAATGCTGAAGAATGCAGGCTGCTATGTAAAGAGAAAAAGAGTACATATTCCGCCGTCGCTGGTCGAATGGGCGTTGAAACAGGCGCCATCCCGGATCATTCTCTATGACAGAGACGGAGAAATGGCCATGGATCTCAGCGGCAGAAACACCTATTTCGGAACCGGATCCGACTGCTGCAATCTCTATGACTGGGATACACGCTCTCATCATACTTTTACAGAAGAGGATATGATCAACGGAGCAAAGCTCTGTGACAGCCTGGAAAATATCGACTTTCTCATGTGCCTGGGTCTGATGTATATGTATCCGGGTACCAGCTATGAGCATCAGTTTGCGGCAATGCTTCGCAACACCACAAAGCCGATGGTCGTAACTGCTGCAGACAGAGAAAGTATCAAAAATATTGCGGAAATGGTGGCTGTCGTTCGTGGCGGTATGGAAGAAGCTATCAATAAACCGCTGATCATCCTTTATGATGAACCGACGTCACCGATGAATCATACCTTTGAGGCAGTAGATAAACTGATCTACTGTGCAGAACATATGCTGCCGACCAACTATGCACCGGCGATCATGATGGGCGGTACAGGACCGATGACCATCGAGGGTGCTCTGGTACAGTGCCTGGCAGAATGTATGACCGGTATCGTTATCCACCAGCTGGCTAAGCCTGGCGCTCCGTTCGTATTCGGCGGCTGTATCACCAATATGGATCTGAAGATCACGCAGCCGGCATATTCCTCGCCAGAAGCCAATATGTGCTATTCCCTGATTCCGCAGATCGGCCGTGAGCTCTACAATCTGCCGACATGGGGCATGGGCGGCGCCTGCGGCGCAAAGATGCCGGATGCACAGGCCGTCGCCGAAGCGACACAGCAGGCATACATTTCCGGACTTTCCGGCGTAAATCTGTGCCACGATGTAGGTTTCATGAACTACGGCCTGACTTTCTCCTTCGAATTGGCCGTTATGATGGACGAAGTCATCAGTCAGCTGAGAGCCGTATACCGCGGTGTACAGATCAATGAAGAAAATCTGGCCATGGATGTCATGAAGGCTGTCGGGCCAAAGGGGTATTTCCTGGCTGAGGATCATACGCTCCGCCATATGAGAGAAATGTGGGAGCCGAAGGTTCAGGACAGAAATGAACATGTCAGATGGGTAGAGCAGGGCAGCACTTCCATGGAAGAAAGAGCGCATGCTATCGTAGAAGACATCATCAAGAATTATGTGCCGAAGCCGCTGACGGATAAGCAGGAAGAAGAAATTCAGAAGATCCTCGACGCCGCGGATGAAGCGAGCAAGATCAAAGAGTAAGAGAAACAGGGGGCATGGATCAACGGGGGATCTTTGCCCCTCTGCGTCATAGCGGATGGAAGGTGTAAATATGAAGATCGGAATCGGTATTGATACGGGCGGAACCTGCACAGACGCGGTCGTTTACCATTTTGACGAACGCAGAATCCTGGCATTTTCCAAGACCGCGACAACCAAAGATGATCTTTCCAGAGGCATTGAGAAAGCCCTGGCCGGCCTTCCGGAAAATATAGCAAAGCAGGCAGAGGTGATTGCGCTTTCGACAACTCTGGCAACGAATGCCTGTGTTGAGAACAAAGGCGGCAGAGCCAAATTGATCTTTTTTGGCGTGAACCCGGAAAACGTTCGCAGAGTTGGCCGGGACTACGGTCTGTTGAGCGAGGATACGCTGCTCTTCATTGACAGTAAAACGAGACCTAACGGACAGATCGTCAAAGAACCGGATTGGGAGCAGTTTCGCAGGCAGATTCGGGAAGAATTGAAGGACTGTGATGCTGCTGCCGTAGTGGAGATGTTTGCCGTCAAATCCGGTGCGCAAATGGAAAAACGCGCCAGAGAGATCATTCGTCAGGAGCTGGATATTCCCGTGGTTTGCGGCCATGAACTGTTCGCCGAAAACAATATCGTCAAGAGAGGAGCCAGTCTTCTGCTCAATGCCAGGCTGATTTCCGTGATTTCGGAGTTTATCAGTGCGGTGAAAAAGGCTTTAGCTCGGCTGGATTTTTCTATCCCGTTTGTGATCGTCCGAAGCGACGGCAGTCTGATGAGCGAAAGCTTTGCCAGAGAGCATCCGATCGAAACGCTGCTTTGCGGACCGGTAGCCAGCGTTATGGGTGCAGCGGAGCTGACAGAAGAACAAAACAGTATCATCGTAGATATTGGCGGTACGACTACCGATATCGCTTTTGTCAAAAACGGTATTCCGCAGACCGTAGAAGGCGGTGTCAGCATTGGCAGCTGGCGTACATTCGTAAAGGGTCTGTTTGTCGATACCTTTGCTCTGGGAGGAGACAGCGGCGTCATTGTGGATGAAAGCGGAAATATCGGGCTGGAAGCGGAAAAGGTCATGCCGGTCTGCATGGCGGCCGCCGCTTTTCCGCAGCTGAAGGAACAACTGAAGAAAGCGGCAGATGACCCGTCGAGGATCCTGACACAAAAAGAAGAGATCTATCTGACGCTGAAAGACATCGGGCAGAGCAGCGCTTATACCGAACAGGAACGCGCCGCCGCAGAATTTCTAAAGTGCCCGGCGAGTCTGAAAGCAGCCGGCGAGAAGCTGGGGACATCGCTGATGCGCCGCCATCTGGAGCGCTTGATCCGGGAAGGCGTGATCATTCGCTGCGGTGTTACGCCTACAGACGCCATGCACGTTCTGGGCGATTTCGTCTTTTATGACAGCGAGGCCTCTGCTCTGGCCATGAAGCGGCTGAGCAGGGTATGCAGGATCTCCGAGGAGCAGGTCTGCCGGAAGATCTATGATGCCGTCAAGGAAAAGCTGTACTGCAATATTGTACGGATTCTGATGGAAGATGCCGACCCGCAGCTGAAGGATATAGGCGCAGCAGAATGGATGCGGGAGCTGATCCGTGTGGCTTACGCGCAGACAGAGGAAGAGAAGGCTTTTCGTTTTTTCCGGACCGTTTTTTCCACTTCCGCCGCACTGGTCGGAGTCGGCGCGCCAACCCATGTATTTTTACCGGATGTCGGTAAGAGACTGGGGGCAAAAACCGTCATGCCGGAATATTCTAAAGTAGCCAATGCACTGGGCGCTGTAGTCGGGAACATTTCCGCCAAGGTGATCATCGAAGTGGTGCTTGATCAGAAGGAAGGCGCGTATACTGTGTTTGGCAAGGGCGAGCGTCACGTTCTGACGAACCTGGATGAGGCGAAGGCACTTGCGAAAAAGCTGGCAGAGCAAAAGGCGAAGGAAGAAGCCGCTGCAAGAGGTGCTTCCGGCAGTGTGAAGGTAAAGCTGGAAGAGGTGGAAAGCATCGTGGATACGGATTTCGGACCGTTGTTTATGGGATACAAGGCTGTCGCCACAGCTGAAGGCGAATTGAATCTTTCTGCGGAAGGAGACGAGGCAAATGAAGGAAAAAGCAGTGGAGCAGGAAGTACGGCTCAATGAGAAACAGTGGGAGAGGGCAAGTGAATATTTTCAGGCCTATACCGGTGTCTCTGTTGCCGA
>CALXJA010000103.1 GCA_944388465.1 uncultured Emergencia sp. | reverse complement strand
AAAAAAGGCTGATGCACGCTTACAAAAACGCACTGATAACGGCAGTTGTGATCATGGCGGTGGGAACCATACTTTTCCAGGCGTTTCCGGCACTTTTCCTGCACATGTTCAGTGCGGATGAAGCCATGCTGGAAATGGGTGTACCGGCGCTGCGCATTATCAGTCTGTGCTTTTTGCCGGCAGCCTTCGGCATTATGACCTCTACCTTGTTTCAGGGAACAGGACATGGTGTATATAGTTTAATAGGATCACTGCTGAGACAGCTGGTCGGCATCCTGCCGCTGGCATATATTCTGTATCATCTCGGCGGGGTCACGGTCTCCTGGGCATCGTTCCCGCTGGCGGAGATCATAGGATTGGCTTATTCGGCCATTATGCTCAGATATCTTTACAGGAAAGAAATAAAGAATTTATAATTCCAGGCCGCCATCTCTGCAGATGGAGTCCTCTCTGACCAGATCATAGATCAGCGGATCCCGGATCAGATGTTTCCAACATGTATAGGTTGCTTTGACGAATTCAGGGTTGAGTTCTATCTGTTCTTCGATGAGGGGGCACTGATAGGGCAGCTCTGAATCGTTTACTATCAGGGAGAGAATTCCATTTTCATCGATGTGCGGCGCAAGAGGGAATGTCCGGCATTGGATCGGTCTTTTACTGCGGGGGCATTCTGGGGGCGTTTTGCATTTGACAAAATAGACCTTGCCCTTCCATGATTCAGGAAAATCATAATCTTCTGCCCGTTCGGCGCTCCAGGTGAGCCAGCTGTCGTGACGGTCGTGCACCTTGTCTTCTCCGGGCAGCAGATAAATACCGAGCTCCTCCTCTTCATCGGTATAGCAGCAGCAGACGGCACCGCAAAGAACGCCGCAGTCGTAGGGAAGGGGAGAGACTTTGTCCAGCAGCCGGTAAATGGCCATGTATGTACGCTTTTTTATGGTGCTTTTCATCATTTCTCCTTCTGCTTTTAAGTTTGACAATAGAATTATATCATTATTACCAATGATGGTAAATAGATTAAGCAAAAAATAAGTCTCAGTCTGATTTGCGGGAGCGGGCAAGGCTCTGCGCCGACAGTTTCCGGATTCTGGCAGATGAGGTTGAAATTGCGTGATGAAAATGATGACGAATAATGTTAAAATATAAAAATTGTGATAGATGATAGATAATCTTGAGATTAAAGAGGTAGAGGATGAAATTAGGAATTGATATTGGTTCAACAACAGTAAAATTAGTTCTGTTGGACAATAATAATTCAATAGTTTTTTCGCGGTACGAACGGCACATGTCCAACGTGTTCGACAAGGTAAAGGAACTGATCGAGGACATGTATGAACAGTATGGCAACATAGAGATCCGGCCGGTGATCACCGGATCGGGAGGACTGGCTCTGGCCAAGCTTTTAGGTATACATTTCGAACAGGAGGTCATTTCCTGCAGTAAAGCTGTCGAAACGCTGATCCCGGAGACGGACGTCGCTATCGAACTGGGCGGAGAGGATGCGAAAATTACGTTCTATGGTTCCACCATCGAGCAGCGGATGAACGGCACCTGCGCCGGAGGCACGGGAGCGTTTATCGATCAGATGGCCGTATTGCTCAACACTGACGCCGCCGGTCTCAATGAAGCGGCCAAAAGAGAAAAAATGATTTATCCGATCGCAGCCAGATGCGGAGTATTTGCGAAAACCGACATCCAGCCGCTGATCAACGACGGCGCGGCTATTGAGGATCTGTCAGCCTCTATTTTTCAGGCCGTAGTTAACCAGACCATCAGCGGGCTTGCCTGTGGTCATACGATCAAGGGTAAGGTCGCGTTTCTTGGCGGGCCGCTTTCGTTTCTGTCGGAGCTGCGCAAGCGTTTTATCGTGACGCTGGATCTGAAACCAGAAGATGTGATCTATCCGCAGGATTCCAAGTATTTTGTGGCCATTGGCGCAGCTATGCTGGCTGACAGCAGAGAGAGCCTGGCTCTGGAATCCATTGTAGAAGGCTTGAGGAAAAGTGATCCGGCGCTGTTGACCGAGACGAAACATATTGAACCTCTGTTCCGCAGCAGAGACGAATACAATGCCTTTATGGCAAGGCATGACCAGCACAGAATCAAACGCAAAGACATCCGCAGGGCGAAAGAAGAGACCTTTCTCGGTATTGATGCCGGCTCAACGACGACGAAAGCCACGCTGATCGACCGGGATAAGAACCTCTTGTATTCGTTTTACCGCAGCAACGAAGGCAATCCCATCGAAGCGGTGCGCACCATGCTTAAAGAATTATACGGACTGCTGCCGCCGGGAGCCTTTATCGCCAACACCTGTGTGACCGGATATGGCGAGGGTCTGATCAAGGCGGCCTTTAAAGCCGATATGGGAGAAATTGAGACGATGGCGCACTATAAGGCGGCAGAGGAATTTTTGCCAGGCGTGGACTTTATCCTGGACATCGGCGGTCAGGATATGAAGTGCATGAAAATCAAGGATAACGCCATTTACAATATCATGCTCAACGAGGCTTGTTCCTCAGGCTGCGGTTCTTTTCTGGAAACTTACGCGAAATCCGTTAATCTGGATACCAAGGCTTTTGCAGAAGAGGCTCTCTTTGCCGAGAATCCTGTAGATCTGGGAACCAGGTGCACGGTCTTCATGAATTCCAAGGTAAAACAGGCACAGAAGGAAGGCGCTTCCATCGGCGATATTTCCGCAGGGCTTTCCTATTCTGTCATCAAAAATGCGCTGTACAAGGTCATAAAGCTGCGAAATACCGATGAGGCAGGCGATAAGATCGTTGTTCAGGGCGGAACCTTTATGAATAATGCGGTGTTGCGAAGCATCGAAAAAATCATCGGCAAAGACGTTGTGCGTCCGGATATTGCCGGACTGATGGGGGCGTACGGCTGTTCGCTGATCGCTATGGACAATTATATGGAAGATACGGAATCCTCCATTTTGCCGGCAGAGAAGCTGGAAAGCTTTTCCGTAGAGCATACCAACGGCCGCTGTAAGGGCTGTGAGAACCAGTGTATCCTGACGATCAATAAATTCAGTGACGGCTCCCGTTTTATCACCGGTAACCGGTGCGAAAAGGGGGCAGGCGGCGCACAGCACGACAATACGCTGCCGAATCTTTACGATTATAAATTCCGCCGGCTTTTCGACTATACGCCGCTTTCGGATTTTGACGCGCAGAGAGGAACGGTCGCTATACCAAGGGTGCTGAACATGTACGAGAACTATCCGTTCTGGTTCACGTTTTTTACAGAGTTAAAGTTCAGGGTCATGCTCTCGCCGCCTTCCAGCAAATCGATTTACGAAAAGGGAATGGAGACCATTTCATCGGATACCGCCTGTTATCCGGCTAAGCTGGTGCATGGCCATATCAAATGGCTTACGGAAAACGGCGCAAAATGGATTTTTTATCCATGTCTGAACTATGAACGCAACGAAGACGAAACGGCGCCGAATCATTACAACTGTCCGATTGTCGCCACTTATCCGGAGGTCATCGCCAACAATATGGATGATGTGTTTACGGATGAAATGGTCAGATTTTCCCATCCGTTTCTGCCTTACGATAACGATCTGCGGCTGACCGAAGCTCTGTTCAATGAGTTTAAAGCGTTCCATATTTCCAAGGATGAGATCATGGAAGCGGTGGATAAGGCCAGACAGGAACAGG
>CALXJA010000102.1 GCA_944388465.1 uncultured Emergencia sp. | reverse complement strand
AGTCTCGTTCGCCGCGCAGCTTTTCTCCCATAAAAGGCGAGATCAGGCCGCCAAGATTAGAACCGCCGCCGGCACAGCCGATGATGATGTCCGCAACGATGCCGTATTTATCCATAGCCGTCTTTGTTTCCAGGCCGATGATGCTCTGATGCAGCAGAACCTGGTTGAGGACGCTGCCCAGAACGTAGCGGTACCCCTCGTGGGTGGTCGCGTCTTCTACCGCTTCGGAAATCGCGCATCCCAGACTTCCCGTAGTTCCCGGATGTTCAGCCAGGATCTTTCTGCCGATTTCCGTGGTTTCCGAAGGAGAAGGCGTGACATTTGCGCCGTAGGTGCGCATGACTTCTCTGCGGAAAGGCTTTTGCTCGTAAGAAACCTTGACCATGTAAACTTTGCAGTCCAGTCCCAGATAGGCACAGGCCATGGACAGCGCCGTACCCCATTGACCGGCTCCGGTTTCCGTAGTCACGCCCTTTAATCCCTGCTGTTTGGCATAATAAGCCTGGGCAATAGCAGAATTCAGCTTGTGGCTGCTGCTGGTATTGTTTCCTTCAAATTTGTAGTAAATCTTTGCCGGTGTCTGCAGTTTTTCTTCCAGGCAATAGGCTCTGACCAGCGGAGAAGGCCGGTACATCTTGTAAAAATCCTGAATTTCCTGTGGAATATCGAAATAGGCGGTGGTGTCGTCCAGCTCCTGACGGATCAGCTCGTCGCAGAAGACCGGACGCAGTTCATCGAAGGTCATCGGCTCAAAGGTCGCCGGATTGAGCAGAGGCGCCGGTTTTTTCTGCATGTCTGCCCGGACGTTGTAGTACTGGGTCGGCATCTCGCTTTCACTCAGATAAATTTTGTAAGGGATTTTTTTTGTTTCGTTTTTCATGTTTTTCTCCTTTCCTTTTTGCGGACAGGAGCTTTGCTGTCTTACCGGTGCGCCGCGGAAGGTGCGTACCGGACAAGAAAAAAACTCCTGTCCCAGACAAATCTTTTGCTGGGACAAGAGTAATAAAATCTCTTGCGGTGCCACCCGGCTTGACGTGGTTTTGCCACGCCCACTCAGCGCATACGATCATATGCCGACTTTGTTCACGGAGTGTCTTCTCCGGCGCTCCTACTGCGGAAAATCCGGTTCGGTTTGCCCTCAGGAGTCCATTCGGCTCTGCCTTTGCATGCTGCAATCTCACCGCCTGCAGCTCTCTCCGATGTAAGTATCAGAGCTTACTACTCTCCCTCAAAGGTTTGTCTGTAATTCAATTTTTCTCTATCATAGCATGACTTTTTTCTGCTGTCAATCGTAAAATTGTAAAAAAGTACAAGTTTTTTTGAAAATACATGGTTGAAGTTAACAAAAAATACAATTTTCCTTTAGCCGAGGCTGACGTCGAGGATCATCATCAGGAGAAATCCTGCGATAAAACCCAGTGTAGCCGTTTTGCCTTCATCGCAGGACTGCGCCTCCGGCAGAAGCTCCTGTACGACGACATAGATCATGGTGCCGGCAGCAAAGGCCAGCAGCAACGGCATCAGCGGCGTGACGAAGGTCGCCACGATAGCAGCCAGGACGCCGAAAAGCGGCTCCACAGCGGCCGAAAGACTGCCGGTGAGAAACGCGTTTTTCTTTTTCATTCCGTCGCGAAGCAGGGGAAGCGCTACGGCTGTTCCCTCAGGATAGTTCTGAATACCGATGCCCAGCGCCAGAGCGGCCGCACCGGAAAAAAGAGCCGGATCCGACGGCTCCGACATCGCCAGAGAAAAAGCAAGTCCTACCGCCATTCCTTCCGGAATGTTGTGAATGGTGATGGCCATGACCAGCATCATGGTGCTCTGTTTCAGATTGACCACTTTTCCCGATGCCAGCCGGGTTTCGTAGTGTTTTTTCAGCAGACCGTCTGCACCTAACAGCAGCAGTACGCCTGCGAGAAAGCCGCCGCTGATGACCAGCCAGCCGATCTGACCGTTTTCTTCCGCGCGCTGAATTCCCGGCAGCAGCAGGGACCAGACCGAAGCGGCGATCATTACGCCGCCGGCAAAGCCGAGGATGATCCCTTGAAAGGTGTTCGTGATCTCTCGTTTGATCCAAAAAACATTGAGGGCGCCCAGCGACGTTACCGAGAAGGCAAACAGGGTGCCCAAAAGTGCCCATATTACGGCGTTCATATGAATAACTCACTCCCGGATACTTGTTGTTTCTCCTGTATTCATATGAAACGGCCGCCGTTTGTGTGCAGAATTTTTTACGGGTACGTTTTCCGCGAATTCAGCGAATTCAGCGAATCTGACCGTTCCCTTTGATGACGTATTTGTAGGAAACCAGCTGGTTTGCGCCCATGGGACCGCGGGCGTGAAGCTTTTGGGTGGAGATACCGATCTCGGCGCCCAATCCCATTTCTCCGCCGTCGGTAAAGCGGGTGGAAGCATTGTGATAAACGGCGGCAGAATCTACAGTGTTCAGAAATCTTTCTGCAGCCAGACTGTCGCATGTGATGATGGCATCGCTGTGCCGGGTGGAATAGCGTTCGATATGGCGAAGCGCTTCGTCCATGTCTGCGACGATTCTGATCCCGAGAATGTAGTCCAGGTATTCGCAACTCCAGTCCGCTTCTTCGGCGGAAGTGATGTGAACGGCTTCGTCGGACAGAAGGGC
>CALXJA010000101.1 GCA_944388465.1 uncultured Emergencia sp. | reverse complement strand
ATCGCGCTGGTCAATACCCGTATGCGCAGCAAGAATGTCGTGGTGCTGGTGCTGACGATGGTTCTGTTTATGGGCTATTTGTATTTGTGCCTGCGGTTGCAGACGTATCTGCAGAAACTTATCGATAACGGGCAGGCTATCGGAGAAGCCGTGGAAAAGGCGCTGCCGCCGTTTTACCATATGGGAAGAGCGATCGCAGAGGGAGACGTTCTCTCCTTCGGCCTGTTTCTGGCTTTCTGTATTGTTCCGTTTGTTATTGTATACCTGCTGCTTTCACGGAGCTTTATCCATATTGCGACAACGAACCGGGGACAAAAGAAGATCGTTTATCGCGAAAGCCGGATGAAAAAAAGCGGTGTGCGGGCAGCGCTGCTAAAAAAGGAAATGCGTCATTTCCTGGGAAATCCCATGTATATATTCAACGCAGCCATAGGACTCCCGTTTACCGTGATCGGCGCGGTGTATCTCTTTGTCAAGAGGGATGATATACTGGAGCTCGTTTCGCTTTTCCCGGGCGGGACGGATCTGGTCGGCTCGCTGCTGTGTGCGGGCTTTGGCATCCTGGCGTCACTGACCGTTATTTCTGCGCCGATGATTTCCATCGAGGCGAAAACACTGTGGATATCCAGATCCCTGCCGTTGAGGGAGCGGGATATCCTGCTGTCCAAGGCTGACGTACATACGCTGTCCAGTCTTCCGTTTGTTTTCGTGTCCGTGCTTTTGATGGAGATCGCATTTCCGATGTCTCTGCTGAACCGGATCCTGCTGGTGCTGTTCCCTCTGGCGGTGACCCTGTTCAACGCGTACATGGGGATTGTCATCAACCTGAAATATCCAAAATTTGACTGGGTCAATGAAACGGATGCGGTCAAACAGGGTCTGGCGCCGTTTTTAGCTATTTTTGTCTCCATGGCCACGGTGATCTTGCCGGTACTGCTTTATGTGCTGCTGCTGAAACTGGATCTTGCGCCATCCATTAATGTGTATCTTTGCATCGTATGCGCACTTTTTGCAGCGGGGGCGGGGCTGCTCTACCGCTATCTGGTCACCCGGGGTGTCAGGATATTCCGGAATTTACAGAACTAAAACAAGAGGGCGCCGCGAAACTGTCTCTGGCAGAACGAGAACGTTTGCGGCGCTTCTTGCGTATTACAGCCATGATCCGGCGTTTTGCCTTGAGCAGAACGCCGGATTTTCATATGGCAGCCGATTTGTAAAAATTGAAAAACTAAAGCGTAAAATTATGAGATTCTACAAACAAAAGCCCTTTTTTTCTGTGGTAAGCTTTTTATAAGAAATCAGGTAAAACAGCAAAGAAACAGCAAAGAAAGGAAGCGCTTATGTTTAAGATCAAAGTACTATCAAAAGAGGTTACAGAGAGTGTTTTGAAATGGAAGGTGCTGTACGGATCGGATATGCCTTTGATTCGGAGACGCTGAAGGAAGGTCTTGACCGCTTTACGGAGCTGCTTAGAGAACTGTGATATCATCCATATAGTATATCAATAGTACAGTATACATACTATATAGTCTGCGCGCCCGTTTTTTCGGGCGCTTTTTTCTTTGTAATTTACTTTTACTTCTTTTTGTAGTATACTGGTAAAACTGTGTTATTTATGTGGCGTATTGATACGTCAGTCAGGATAAAAATAAAGAGAATGGAGAGAAAGGTTTATGGAATTTATCAGGAAAAACGGCAGGGGTCTGCTGCTGTGTCTGCTGATTGCTGTGCCGTCGTGGTTTTTGGGAAAAGCGTTTCCCATTGTCGGCGGCGCGGTAATCGCAATTTTAGCGGGAATGGTCGTGACGCTGTTCTTTAAAGAGAAGGGAAGCTTTGAAGCGGGAATAAAGTTCACATCCAAAAAGATTCTGCAGTGGGCGGTAATTTTGCTGGGTTTCGGTCTGAATCTCAATGTTATTCTGGAAACCGGAAAACAGTCTCTGCCGATCATCGTCTGCACCATTGCCACATCGCTGATTATCGCTTATCTGCTGCACCGGCTGATGCGGATCCCGTCGAATATTTCCACTCTGGTCGGCGTCGGTTCATCGATCTGCGGCGGGTCGGCGATTGCCGCCACTGCACCGGTCATCGATGCCGATGATGAAGAGGTGGCACAGGCCATATCGATCATTTTTTTCTTTAATGTAGTGGCAGCAGTGGTCTTCCCGGCTTTTGGACATGCCGTCGGATTCGACACCTCATCAGGGGAGGCTTTTGGCATCTTTGCCGGCACTGCGGTAAACGACACCTCTTCTGTGACCGCCTGCGCCTCCACCTGGGACAGCATGTGGCAGTTGGGGTCGGCGACGCTGGATAAGGCGGTTACGGTGAAGCTGACACGGACGCTGGCGATTATTCCGATCACTTTGGCGCTGGCGTTTTGGCAAACAAAAAAAGAGGAAAAAAGTGAAGGGAAAAAAGTACAGATGAAGGATATCTTTCCTTTCTTTATCCTGTATTTTATCGCAGCTTCCATTATCACAACCGTGGCTTCTTCCATGGGCGTGAATGCCGAACTCTTCACGCCGGTTAAAGAACTGTCCAAGTTTTTTATTGTTATGGCGATGGCGGCTATTGGGTTGAATACAGATATCGTCAAACTGATCCGCACAGGGGGAAGACCATTGATCATGGGCTTTTGCTGCTGGGTCGGCATTACCGGTGTAAGTCTGGTGATGCAGCACGTCATGGGATTGTGGTAAATCGCGAGAAAGAAGAACATAAACGGCGGAGACGAACCTCCGGACTTGGCCGAGTATGCCCGAAGGCAGAAAAAGCGATTCTGCGGACATAACTCGGCGATTCTGTCACAAGGCTGTATAGAATTTTTTTATCGTTTTATTCAAGATCAAAGCAGGTCGGCTTCCGGCCTGTTTTTTTCCAGCACTTCAATTCGGCAAACGCCGCCTAAACGCGTCTCGGTTTCCTGTTTCAAACTGTTCAGCGCTTCGAGAAACGCGGTCTGCCGCAGAGGATCGGCCAGTTCGCAGCAGAGCATGGCATTTTTTGTTTCCTCTGTCAGCATGGTGCGGGCAGATTCACGCCAGTTCCAGCAGCGGCAGACCGCGCCGCCGTCATCTTTATAGATCAGCTCCCCGGGATAAGGAGGCTGGTTTTCCTCGCTGCCGATAACGTGGAACGGTTCGCTGCCGTCCGCTTTTGTCAGGAGCAGATCGCCTTCCATGCGATCGATATCCTCACCGCCGCAAGGCAGTGCCCAGCGAAGAGAAACGCTATTGTAGATGTCTACAAGAGGGTTGATCGTTCCCAGATGATTTTCTTTGGAAATACGCTTCATCAGTGCTTCGATGGAACAGCGGGCGCCTTTTTTCGTTTTAAATTTTGTGTAGGCTTCCCGCCATACTTTGATCACCCGGTTATCCGCAAAGTTTGGTTCGCCAAGAAAGGCAAGTGCGGCCTTTTCACTTTCACGGATCATTTTTTCATATTGCTCTTCGTCTTCGCGGTAAATGTTGCTGATACCGCTGCATACGACGATACCAATTCGGCTGTCAGGAAAAAGTTCCCAGAAATCTTCTCTGCATATAATTTTTTTCATTCTGTACCTCCAGTGCTTATCTTACTTTATTATATAAACGCAGGAAAAGGGTGTCAAGGCGTCCCGGAGCGAGCCGGTACGGCGCGTCGAAAAGCAGGGAAGAGCGCGATCTTTCGGCGGAAAGGAGAAGAATACGGAAATGGCTTTTCCGGCTTTGCGCTCAGGCAGATACCTGTGCTAAAATAAGAGCAGGCAGGTATCCGGATGATCCCGGAAATACAAACGTCATGGAGGAAAAGAGGATGTTGAAAACAGGAATAGAGGGCAGACAGGAGGTCGCAGTAACACAGGAGAATACCGCAAAGGCTATGGGCAGCGGGACTTTAGATGTTTTTGCCACACCGGCAATGATCGCGTTGATGGAAGAAACCGCCTGGCGAAGTGTAGATCCCTATCTTGCAGACGGCGAGGGGACTGTAGGAACAACTCTGCAGATCAAACATGTTTCTGCGACGCCGACAGGCATGACCGTTCGCTGTGAAAGTCAGCTTGCAGAGATCGACGGCAGGAGACTGGTCTTCATGGTTAGAGCTTACGATGAGGCGGGACTGGTCGGAGAAGGGATCCATGAGCGTTTTATCGTGAAAAATGATAAATTTCAGGCCAAGGCTGAGGGAAAACGAGAGAAGGCTTTGGAATAAGCAAAACGAAACGACATACAAGATGAGAAACCGGCGGTTCGTCTTTCTCTGCCGAAAGAGGTACCGCCGGTATTTTCTGCAAAATCTGAAGATGGAAAGATGCCGATATAGCGCTATTTTTTCTGACTCAGCTTGTATATTTCCTCTGAAATCCAGAAAAGCGCGCTGATACAGGAAAGGAGAAGAGCGCGGTTTTCTGACAGAGAAACGGCGATTTCTTCTTTGCTGTTGAGACGATATGGTGCAGGATCTTCTGCATCCATGAGAAGATCCTGTATTTCTTCTGAATCGATCTGCAGAAAAAATTCGTCGGCTTCTGTGTTCACACTGCGGAGCCGGCGCAGGTATTTTCTGGCGGAAACGGAATCATCCAATTTATAATAAAGGATGATCATTGCCAGAAGCATTGGCGTACTCTGATTTCCGTCGTAACGCTTAAACAGACGCACAGCAGGGGACTCTTCTTCCAGCAGGGCGTAGAGGTACATCAAAGTAAAGCGCACTCCCAGGTTATCGTTTTCGCACAAGCGGAGCATGTCCTCGCCTTGAGAAGCTGCCAATCTGAGCTTTCCTGTTTTGATCAAATGGGAAAAATACGCGTATCGGAGCCGCATATACGGTCTGGTTTCGACAAGACCCCAAAACCTTCCGATGCCGTCGTCAAAGTATCCTTCCTGTCTGAGTTTTGTCTCTTCTTTTTTTAGCAGACGGCGGTAGGCCTTTGTCAGGTCATCCGGAGTCTCGGCGGAAAGCTCGGCGATCAGAACTTGTGCGTCCAGAAAGTTTTTGTCAGCTTTTAATGCCTTTTTCGCAAACTTTATCGCCTCTTCCGGGCTATCCGCAGCATAGGCCTGCTCCATGTAGTCGTAGGCATCCAATTCGCAGGTGCCATAGTCCGATGGCAGACCATCGCTGTAGTTCTGGAAAAACTGTTCCAAAAATTGATGGCGATCTTCTGCGCTTTCCGGAATATCTCCAAGATCGTCCATATAATCCAGCAGTTCTCTAAATAATTTTTCGGTATTCTTACTCATTTTTCCCCCTTGATCGATTCTAAAGCGACATTAAAATTTATACATTAAACAGGAAGTTCATGACATCGCCATCTTTGACAACGTATTCTTTCCCTTCCGAACGCACGAGCCCTTTTTCTCTGGCGACGGCCAGATTTCCGCCGCATTCGATGAGTTTATCATAGGCGATCGTTTCGGCGCGGATAAAACCGCGTTCAAAATCGGTGTGGATCTTACCGGCAGCCTGCGGCGCTTTTGTGCCCCGTTTGATGGTCCATGCCCGGCATTCGTCTTCTCCGGCCGTGAGGAAGGAGATCAGGTTCAGCAGGTGATAGGAGGCTTTGATCAGCTTGTCGAGACCGGACTCGCTGATGCCCAGTTCCGTGAGAAAGAGTGCTTTCTCCTCATCTTCCAGTTCGGATATTTCCTGCTCGATCTCGGCGCAGATGACGACGACCTCAGCTTCTTCTGTTGCGGCAAACTGACGGACGGCCTGTACATATTCGTTGCTTCCGTCGTCTGCCGCGTCGTCTTCAGAAACGTTGGCCACATAGATGATCGGTTTGTAGGAGAGCAGATCCAGGCTTTTGACGAAGTCGGCTTCTTCTTCGGTCAGCTCCATGGCTCGGGCGGATTTTCCCGATGCAAGAAAATCGTTGACGCGGTTCAGCAGATCAACTTCCTTCTGCAGAGATTTGTCTCCCTTTAGATTCTTGGCTGTTTTTCCGATTCGCCGTTCCAGCACCTCCATATCGGAGAGGATCAGTTCTGTATTAATGGTTTCGATGTCCGATAAAGGATCGATCTTTCCGTCGACATGAACGATATTGTCGTTTTCAAAGCAACGAACCACATGGACGATAGCAGCGACCTCACGAATGTGACCGAGGAACTTGTTGCCGAGACCTTCGCCTTTTGAAGCGCCTTTGACAAGACCTGCGATGTCACAGAATTCTATGGTTGTATATATTGTACGTTTAGAATTGTAAATTTCGTGAAGCTTTTTGATCCGTTCGTCGGGTACGGTAACAACGCCGACATTGGGCTCAATGGTACAGAAAGGATAGTTGGCAGCCTCTGCACCGGCTTTGGTGATTGCATTGAACAGTGTGCTCTTTCCTACGTTGGGAAGACCTACGATCCCTAATTTCATATCTATCTTATACCTATCCAGAGACCCTTGATTTTCAAGTTTTTCTGCCTTTCTCTTTATTTTGTTTACACCCTTTTACGCCCTTTTTACGCCTTTTTTCAATCCGGCTGGCGTAGTTTGTGCGCAGCTTGTGCAAATTGGCGGACGGCTTTTACCACAGACTCGGCT
>CALXJA010000100.1 GCA_944388465.1 uncultured Emergencia sp. | reverse complement strand
CCTTTTTTCACTACCAAGTCCAACACTCCTTGTCTTAATCGGTTAATTCTTTTAAAGCAAAAGGCACAAAATCCGCTATATCGCTGGCCGTAAGACCGTATTCGCCGAACTTTTCCGCTGCCAGGTCGCCTGACAGTCCGTGTACAAATACTCCGGCTCTGGCCGCATCCTCTGCGGTCAGCTTCTGACCGGCCAGGGAAACGATGATCCCCGTGAGGGTATCTCCCGAACCTGCTGTAGCCATTCCCGGATTACCTGTGGTATTAGTATATGCTTCGTGTTCAGAAACGGCTACCAGCGTCCCTGCTCCCTTCACTGCCACGATACAGTTGTAATAAGACTGCAGTGAAGATGCGATCTGCAGCCGGGTCAGATCGTTCAGTCTGCTGTTTCCCAGAAGCCTTTTTGCTTCTCCCATATGCGGTGTCATGATCACCTGCGCCCGTGTCCGGCGAACCAGCTTCTGCAGTTTTTCGCTGCGGGCGATAGCATTGAGGCCATCGGCATCGATGACCACCGTTTTCTGGTACTGTGTAAGAATTTTTTTCAATATCTTTCTTGTCCGTCTACCAGCTCCCATCCCCGGACCTATGGCGACAGCATCATACCGCGCCAGATCCTTTTTCGCTTTGCCCCAGCGAATACATATGCTTTCCGGAACAGAAAGCTGGATAACCGGGAAGATCTTTTTCTTTGTACAGAGCATGACCAGGCCGCTGCCGCACTTTATGGCGGCTTTTGCACAAAATACTGCTGCGCCGGCCATTCCTTTTGAACCTGCAACGATCAGAACCCTGCCGCAGTCACCCTTATGTATGTCCTGAGGACGTTTTCTGATAACAGTATGGACATAATTCTTATCGGTTAAACCTGCTATTTTCATTATTTTTTCACCTTGGTAAAAATCAGGGTCGATGCATCCCCGGTCTCCTCGTCTTCATAGGTCAGGTACAGTTTTCCCTTGGATTCCGTTTTAAATTCATAGGTCAGTTCCTGATTGGTACGCATCGTACACCAGACCGGCGGAGGAAGAAAATCCAAATTGTCCGCACACGAAATCTGCAGCCTGCAATCGTCCAGGACAAAGAGCTTGCCGGAGATCCCCAGGGCGCCATCCTCCCCGTCATAGAGAGAGAATCCATAATCCCGGCCGATTTCCAGCCGCAAATACCCTGTAAAATTGTTGGGATCGTTCAATGGATTGGCTTCGCATTCCCATTGGCCTACAAAGGCGCTGAAAGCTTCGCTATGCGGTTTACTGGTTTGCAGTCCGCTTTCCTGCCCACAGCCTGACAGCAGCAAAACGCTCAGCAGGAACAGGGAAAGCATGACAGACACGGATCTTTTCATCATCGTTTACCTTTTCCCGGCTTTCCTGTACGCACCTCTTCACAGAAAAGCCGCGGCATTTTCAATACAACCCTTACAGTCCCAGGAAAAGCAGCGCCATCGCAAAATAGATGGACAGTGCGACCATATCCGAAACGGAGGAAATCGCCGGATTGGCGATCAGCGCCGGATCCAGTTTGATCTTTTTTACCAGAAGCGGCACCATGCTGCCCAGCACCTTGGCAAAGACCACGATAAACAGCATCGCCGAACAGACGGTAAGCGCCACCATCGCTCCGTTGCCGTCAAGCCAGCACACCCGGGCAAAATTGAGTACGCTCAGAATTGCGCCGATCAGAAAGCCGACTCTGAGTTCCTTCCACAGTATCTTCCAAACGTCGGAGGTGTCTACTTCATCGGTGGCCAGACCGCGGATGATCAGCGTTGCCGCCTGTGAACCGGTATTTCCGCCTGTTCCCATCAGCATCGGCATGTATGCCACCAGGCAGATGATCTCCGAAAGCTTCCCCTCGAACCGGGTAATGATCATTCCGGTAAAAATATAGGCGATCATCAGGATGATCAGCCATGGAAGCCGGTTGAGCACATGCTGCCAGACAGAGATATCCAGATATCCCTTGTCCGAGTTTTCCCAGTCGATTACGCCGTTCATCCTTTCGATATCCTCAGTCGCCTCTTCTTCCATGACGTCCAGGATATCGTCAACGGTAATGATTCCGACCAGCCGGTGTTCCTTATCGACGACAGGAATAGCCAGAAATCCGTATTTCTTGAAGTCCTCGGATACATCCTCCTGGTCGTCGTAAACATTTTCGTAAACATAATCCGTCCGCATGATGTTCTTGATCCTGACCTCGTCGTCGCTGATGACCAGCGTACTCAGCGAAACGATTCCGATCAGCTTCCTGCCGCTGTCCTTGACATAGCAGGTATAGATCGTCTCCGCATCCATGCCGACTTTTTTGATATATTCCAGCGCTTCTCCCACGGTCCAGTCCTTCTGCAGACTGATGTAGTCCGGCGTCATCAGACTGCCCGCGCAGGTGTCCGGATAATTCAGAAACGTATTGATCAGCTTTCGCTCGTTTTTCGGCGTCTTCTCCAATATTTTGTCTACAATATTGGCGGGCAGCTCTTCCAGAATATCGATCTTATCGTCGAAGTCCATTTCCTTCACGATAAAATCGATCTCCTTATCGGTGATCCCGTTTACGATCTCTACCTGATCGTCCGAAGGCAGCTCCGAAAAGACCTCTACCGAAACATCCTTCGGCAGGAGCCGGAAGAGGATGATCGTCATCTCGATCTCAGTTTCTTCTGTAATCTCTTCTAAAAGCTCCGCGATATCCACCGCGTTGTACTTCAGCAGTTCATCTCTGGCCTGGAAATACTTTTTTTCTTCCAGCAGCCCCAGAATCTTTTCCAGGGATTCCTCCAGCAGTATATCCAGGTCCATGGCTTTGTTGTCCATTGGCGTCTCCCTCTCTTTCCGCGTATTTCCCGTCTTTGTCCGGAAAGCACGCGAAAAGCCGGGCCAACGGCTTTACCTTCCGGATAAGGACAGGGATAATCTTTTGCTTCGTATTTCGTTCGTTCTCCATATAGAAGCAGGCCCGTTATCCATTTCCTCACATCCTCTCACAATTAATGGAACAGTTTATTATACCTCGAAAAGACAACCTGTGACAAGCCTTTTGTTCACAGAGGAGAGGAGAGCGCATCCGGGAAGCCTGTCCGAAAAACACCTCTGCAAAAGCCGACCGGCTCCTTCTTCTCCACTCCTTTCCGAAGCGGACGCCGACCCGTTTCACTTTAGCAATGTACATTGCAAAACCGTTGGAATTTCAACAATATGTCGCTCTTTAAAAAACTAAAGTATAATGTGTCGGAAAAGGTTGACGGGAAATTCACAAAGTGTTATATTGAATGATGAAAGCGGATTTTTTTAATGCGCGACAAGGAAAAAACAAAAAGAGAAAAGAGGAGATCGAAATGGCAAATTTAGTTCAGCAGTACATTGAGATTGCTAAAAAAAGAAATCCCGGCGAGCCGGAATTTTTGCAGACTGTTGAAGAAGTACTGACTTCTATCGAACCGGTTCTGGAAGCACATCCGGAATATATCGAAGCCGGTCTGATCGAAAGACTCATCGAGCCGGAAAGAGGCATCAGCTTCAGAGTTTCCTGGGTCGACGACAACGGCAAGGTTCAGGTCAACAGAGGTTACAGATACGAATTCAACAGCGCCATCGGACCTTACAAAGGCGGTCTGAGATTCGCACCGAATGTATATCCTGGAATCATCAAGTTCCTGGGATTTGAACAGATCTTCAAGAACAGCCTGACCGGCCTTCCTATCGGCGGAGGCAAAGGCGGCGCTGACTTTGATCCAAACGGCAAATCCGATGCTGAGATCATGAGATTCTGCCAGACCTTCATGACCGACCTCTACAGACATATCGGACCGCACACAGATGTTCCTGCGGGAGATCTGGGTGTAGGCGCAAGAGAAATCGGCTATCTGTTCGGACAGTACAAGAGAATCACCGACAGATACGAAGGCGTTCTGACCGGAAAAGGCCTGCCGTTCGGCGGACTGGCAGGAAGAACCGAAGCTACCGGTTACGGTATCGTTTTCTTTGCCAGAGAAATGCTGAAACACTGCGGAGAAGAACTGAAAGGCAAGACAGTAGCTGTATCCGGATTCGGCAACGTTTCCTGGGGTACTGTACAGAAGCTGAACCAGCTGGGCGCCAAGGTCATCACGATCTCCGGACCTGACGGATACATCTATGATCCTGACGGTGTTACCGCCGGCGAAAAAGAAGATTACCTCCTGGAGCTGAGAGCTTCCGGAAAGAATATCTGCGCTCCTTACGCAGAGAAATTCCCTGGCGCAACCTTCCATGCCGGAAAGAAGCCTTGGGAAGTTAAAGCTGATCTGTATATTCCTTGCGCTACGCAGAACGAAATCCACATCGAGGACGCAAAGACGATGGTAGAGAACGGCTGCAAGTTCCTCTGCGAAGGCTCCAACATGCCGACCACCAACGAGGCGATCGAATACCTCAAAGAACACAATGTGGTTATCGGACCTTCCAAGGCGGCCAATGCCGGCGGCGTTGCCTGCTCCTGCATCGAAATGGGACAGAACGCCGGTCATACGGTATTCTCCCCTGCACAGGTTTACGAACAGCTGGAGACTATCATGGTCAACATTCACAAGAACGCTGCCGAAGCCTGCGAAAGATACGGCTTAGGTTACGACCTGGTTGCCGGTGCAAACATTGCCGGATTCGAAAAAGTCGCACAGGCTATGATGGCTCAGGGTATTGTATAAACCCATCTTGCCCCAAAGCAAAATTACCGCGTTCCCAGACGGCATCTGCCGTCAGGGAACGCGGTTTCTTGTCTTCGGCTCTCTGCCTCCCTGTTTTCTGTATCACCTTTGCCTGCTGATTCTGCAGCTGCTTCTGCAGTTAATCCCGCAGGAAACCGATCAGCTTATCCTGAAGACCCTCTGCAACAAAATAGCCTTCCTGATATCCCCGCCGAAGCTTTTCCGGATCTTTTTCCGTGCGTCCGATATCCAGTGGACCCATCGGCGCAATAACGAAAACACGGCCTGCTGCCTCTTCTTCCTTTATCCGCTCCAGCGTCTCGTTGTACCTCTGTGCACGAAGCGTCAAAGCCTCGATCAGATGCGGATACTTTCCGTACTTCAGTTTCAGCAGCGGTGCGAGACGGCTGGGCTTCTTGCGGTAGTCCCGCGGCCGTGTCAAAA
>CALXJA010000099.1 GCA_944388465.1 uncultured Emergencia sp. | reverse complement strand
GTCACCGTGTTGATGTGCGCCTTCTTCATCAGGCGGATATCCTCTTCCAAAATCTCCGGGTATTCCAGCCACTGATCCGGGTTGTAGTCGCCCCCGTATAAAAGTCTGTCAAATTTCACTGCCATTTCTCTGCTCCTCTTTTCTCTTTATTTGATCCAGATAACCATCTGAACATCAGAATTCATCCTAATTTTCCGCCTGTTCCTGTTCGCTGCCGGAACCGTCGGAAGCTTCTGCCTGTTCCGTCTCAGCCTGCACAGTCTCGTCATTCACCAGCTCCATAATCTGCTGGCCATCCTTATAGAGCGTCAGGGTACTGTAGTCCTCATCGGCCGTATAGGTATACAGGGTGGAACCATCGGCGCCAACCAGTTCGATCTGATCCTCATCCGCCACATAGCGCATCAGGGTCTCCATGGCAAAGGTCCCGTCACTGTAAAAATTGTAATACTGCCCGTCCGAAGAAAGATATACCCCGTCAAACGCCGCGCTTCCCGAGAGTCCGTCCGTTCCCTCATCCAGCACAAGCTCCGCGGCCGCGTCGCCGTCAAAATCCTGGGACTCTCCCTCCACATAGATCACACGGGTATAACTGCCGTCCCCGTCATCCCGCAGCGCGTAGGTGGTGCTGGCCATCTGTCCCGCCTCTGTATCCGCATAATATAACATGGTCAGAAGCTGTGTGCCATCCTCCGCCACAGTCAGGGCGTAGTTGCCCACATATCCGTACCTGCAGTTTCCCTCCGGGTCGAAAAGCATCCGCACACGGATATTGCTCCCCGCCCAGTAGGTATCATTCAGAGTCACCGTTGACTCTATCCCGGATTCCCCGGCATCCGCCTCCGTTTCGCTGCCCTCCGGCGTGTCCGCTGACTGACACCCCGCAAAACTGAGTGCAATCGCAGATGCCGCCATCACGGCGATCAACTTCTTTGCTTTCATGAAAAAAACTCCTTACTTTCCAGATTCGAGGCCGGACACGGCTCTCACCGGGTCCGTAAAACACCTCGCTAAGTGATCATATTATTATTATACCATGTCTCAACTTTCTTCACAACCCGTTGCGCAGCCGAAAAAATAAAATCAGGAGCGGAGACATAAGCCTCCGCTCCCTGAAAAAACATATTCTGAAACAAGTTCCTGATACTGTTATTTTACAGCACCTGTAATACCTTCTGCGAACTGCTTCTGCAGTACGAAGAATACTACCATGGTCGGGATGGAACAGAACAATACGGCCATCATGATCAGACCATAATCGATTACGTAACCGCCGGTGGTATTGGCGATCAGCATAACCATGTTCAGTGTCTTGCCGTTTGTCATACAAACTACCGGCCACAGGTAAGCGTTCCATGCATTCATGAATGTGATAACCGCAGCTGCCGCATAGGTGGATTTCATGGTCGGGAAGAACATCCGGAAGAAAATCTGGAATTCTCTCAGACCGTCCATACGTGCAGCCTCGATGATGTCAATCGGGAATGCACGGGCATTTTGTCGGAACATCATGATCATAAATGGCGTCGATATCATCGGCAGGAAGAAGCCGGGAATCGTGTTCAGCAGATGTGCCGTAGAGAACATCTTGAACAGCGGGATCATCGTTGCCACCTGCGGGATCATCATTGCCAGCAGCAGGATGGAGAACAGCAGGTCTTTATATTTGTCATGATAAACCTCGAATCCATAACCGGCCAGGGAACAGATGAACAGACAGATCACTGTCACGCTGATCGCGTAGGCAAAGGAGTTGCCCATCGCCCGGCTCAGCGGCTGCTGGTCGATCAGGTTGCGGAAGTTCTGCGCCGCGTAAGCGCCCGGGATCAGACGTCCACGGGACACGTCAGCCATCGTATTCGTAGCTGCTGAAATCATCCAGTAGAACGGGAACACGGAGAATATGGAAAAAATCGTCAGGAAAATGTACGTAGGGATCAGCCTGCGCTGAATCATCGATTTATTTTTCTTTTTAGTCACGTGTATCACCTACCTTCAAATTAATAAATGCAAGAATCGCCACGAGTATGAAGATGAAGAATGCCATTGCACAGGCATATCCAAAGTTCGGCGACCGCAGGAAGCAGGAGTTGTATACGTAATGGGACATGGTAATCGTCGCATTCGCAGGTCCACCGTTTGTCAGGTTCACAGACTCATCAAACAGCTGCAGCGTACCATTGATGGACATGATGAATGTCATGATAATGGTCGGCTTTAACAGCGGAACGGTAATCTTCCAGAATGTCTTCCAGCCGCTGGCGCCGTCAATCTGCGCTGCCTCATATACAGAGTACTCAATATTCTGAAGTCCTGCCAGGTAAAATACCATATTATATCCCGTCCATCTCCAGATCAGGGCGAAGATGATAACGAACTTGGCAGTTGCTGCATTTCCCAGCCAGTTATATCCCGTCTCCATCACTCCCAGCGCCTGGAAAATGTGGTTTACAAAACCATCCTGGGCAAACAGGAAACGGAAGATCAGTGCATAAGATACCAGGGAAGTCGCACAGGGAAGGAATACACAGGTACGGAACAGACCCTTGAATCTTAAATTTCTGTTGTTCAGAAGCTGAGCCAGCAGGATCGCCAGCACCAGCATGATCGGCACCTGGATCGCCAGGTAGATAAATGTATTCCCAACAGAACGTAAGAATACACGATCATTAAACATACGCACGTAATTGTCAAAGCCGGTGAACGTCATATTCGTGCCCACACCGGTCTGGAGGGACATGATAAATGCCTTGATCATCGGGAAGAAGCTCATGATCGCAATCATGGCCGAAGCCGGAATCAGGAAAACCCATCCAGCCGCATTCTGCTTTGCCAGCAGAGACATGCCTTTCTTTTTAGGTTCCACCTCAAAACCCCCTTTTCGATGAAAAAATGTGCGGGGACTGTACGCGCAGTCCCCGCACATTCCTTTACTACTGTTTCTTCAGATTCAAGTTACAGACTCGGTTTCCAGTTCTTAGAGACCAAGGATTGCCGCTGCATCAGCATTCGTAGAATCCTCTGCCAGCTTCAGCTCGTCGTCGATATCGCCGCCGTTCATGATGTTCTGGACTGCAGTACCAACGTAGTTACGTCCGTCGTAGTACAGCGGGCTGGTATTGTTGCTCGGAACCTTAGTACTCATCTCAACGATCTGTGAGTAGATGGGCTGGTTGTTCCAGAACTCCTGAGGCTCCTGGTAAACCGGATCATTAGCCATCGGTGCGTAGCATGCGATCGCGGATGTGGTCGGAAGGATGTTCTCATACAGCACGGTGCTGCCTGCGAATGTGGTCTTTAAGAAGTCAATCGCCAGGTCTACATCCTTGCAGTTGGATGTGATGTACCAGGAAGAACCGCCGTTGTTGGAGTAGTTCGTAGCGTTCGGTGTCTCAACCAGTTTCGGCATATTGGTGATATCCCACTTGCCTGCGTAATCATCTACGCCCATGATGGTGGACAGGATCCAGCATCCGTTGAAGGTACCAACAACCTGCTCGGTTGTGATAGAGGATACATACTCATCCCAGGAGTTTACTTCGTAGTAAACGCCGGCCTCTACCATCTGCTGATAAATGTCGATACACTCTCTCAGTGCGTCATTGTTTACCATGTTTCCGGTGCCATCCTCGTTAAAGAGGGATGCGCCTGCGGACTGCAGCATCATCATAATGGAATCCGGGGAGTCAGCCTGTCCTGAGAACATGTACTTGCCGGTCTGATCTTTTACATCTTTAGCGATCTCGATCATTCTGTTCCAGTCGATGTCGGTCAGGTCATCGATGGTATAGCCGCACTCCTGAAGGATGTCGATGCGGTATGCGCCAACTACACAGCCGTTATCAAACGGAACACCGTAGTTCTTGCCGTCTACTGTAGAGTAAGCAAGCTTACCTGCTGTAAACTGGGAGAAGTCGATACCGGAATCGGTCAGATCTGTAAATGCGTCCGGATATGCGGTAACGAACTTCTGATAAGAGTTATCCTGCATCAGGCAGATATCCGGCAGTGTGGAAAGATCGCCGGAGGTAGCCGCTGTGATCAGACGGGTCTCGCAGTCATCAGACAGAACCTCTAATACTTCCATACCGAAATCAGGATTTGCCTCTTTGTAGATCTCTCCGGCTTCCATAATTGCCGGAATGTTGAAGGTGGGATCCCATGTCCATACAGTCAGCATGTTCTCGCCCTCGATCACATGTGATCCTGCTGTAGATCCGCCTCCATCGCTCTCTGCCGGTGCAGATGAATCGCCGTCAGCATTGCCGCCGCCACCGCAGCCAGCCATTGCGCCCATAGATGCTACCATGGCACCTACGAGCAGAAGTGAAATAACTTTCTTCTTCATGTGTTCTCCTCCTCATGAAAATAATATAATATCGTGCGGCAGCTTTCCCTTTGCCGTTTTGTCGAATATGCTCAACTGACAAAACGTCCGCCGCCTTCACATGTACATATTATATCAGAGCCCCCTCCCGCTTTGTTTGCATTTTCTTTTATAAAACATGCATATTTAATCTTATATCGTAAAATCTACCAATTTAGTGTGATATTTCTATTCTTTTTTGACCATTTTATCAAATTTTTTCTTCTATTTTTCCTTCTTTCCGCTTTTTCGTAATTTGCACGAAAATCCGCCGGAGGTTTTTCGACACTTTTACGAATGAATCACCAGACAGTTACTCCCCCCGCCGGGCGGGCCGCGGCGCCGCAGTCTTTCAGGATCCGCCTGACGGACGCGAAAAAAGGGATGTCACCATCCCTTTTCGATCAGTACATTATATTCCGCCAGCCTGCTCTCGTAATTGTCCGGCTGCTTCTTCCACTGGTACGGGGATGTACCGGTGATCCTCTTAAAATTACGGTTAAAGGTGGAAGTCGTCGTAAACCCCACCTTTACCGCGATCTCCTCCATGGAATTCCCCGTTTTTTTGATCAGGTCGCAGGCCTTGCGGATCCGCACCTGATTCAGGTATTCCACCGGCGTCATGCCGATATTTTCCTCAAACAGGCGCCGGAAATGAGATTCGCTGATATGGCACACGGAAGCAATTTCCGAGATCTTCATCGGCTGGGCATAATGGCTGCGGATATACTCAAGCGCCGGACGCACCTGGTCAAATCCGCCTCTCTTCTGCCGAAGCCCCCCCTCTGACAGCAGCGCGCTGCCGGAATTGATCCGCACGATCTGGATCAGGAGAGCCAGCGAAAGGCCGCGCACACTCTCTTTATAG
>CALXJA010000098.1 GCA_944388465.1 uncultured Emergencia sp. | reverse complement strand
AATCTGGTATACAGCGCCCGGGGACAGGAGGTCGCACTGTCTGTCGTCAACGGAAGGGTCATCATGCGGGATCAGAAGATCTTAACGATCGACGAAGAGGCTTCCATTGAGAAGATACAGAAGTGCCCGGAAGAAATCGGGGAAAGAGCATCCGAAGAATTTTTCCGTATTCACGGAACCAATGCGAGGTTTATGGAAATGGGAAAGCTTTGATGAAATAGAATAGCAGATCTCATTTAAGTTCCTTCTATGGAAAAGGACGGGAGAAATGAATATTTCTTTCTTTCGTCCTTTTTCTTTTCTCCGCTCGCGCCCTTAAAAGGGTCCGCCTTTTATAGATGCTGTTGAAAAAGCCTGCCGGATGTAATAAAATTTTTATGTGTGAAGATGCAGGGCTTTGCTGAGAGCCGGTGCGCGGCAGTTTTGCGGTGAAAGAAGGAGGAAACGGATGAAACCGACAGCGGAAATTATAGCGATGTTTGAAAACGACCATTTTGCCACGAGCAACGGTGCGGTTATCGAGGAAGTGGATGACGGTTATGCGAAATGCAGCCTTATACTGAAGGACACGCACCGCAACGCTTTGGGCGTGGTGATGGGCAGTGCTTCTTCCCCTTGCGGCTAAAGCGGAGATACATCAAAATGTTGTGAAATGTTGACCAGAATGTTGGCCCAAAAGAGGGAAAACGTATTTTCTGCCAGCAAAAGAAGGGCGGACAAAGAAGAGAAAAAGGGCAGAGCCCGGAATGGAGGAAAGATGAAAGTATATATCAGCGCAGATATTGAAGGGGTAACCGGTGTAACCACCTGGAAGGAAACCGAACTGGGTCATGCAGAACATGCGGCAGCAAAACTGCAGATGACGAAAGAGGTTTTGGCGGCCTGTGAAGCGGCGACAGAGTGCGGCGCTGCGGAAATCGTCGTTAAAGATGCTCACGATACGGCAAAGAATCTGCTTGCAGAGATGCTTCCGGATAACGTGACGCTGATTCGCGGCTGGACCAATACACCGGAATCCATGATGGCAGGTATTGACGAAAGCTTTGATGCCGCGATTTTCATCGGTTATCACAGCGGCGCAGGATGCAATGGAAATCCTCTTTCTCATACCATGAATACCATCAACAATTATGTGAAGATCAATGGGAAGAGATCGGCAGAATTCGATCTGAACGCCTATATTGCCGCCTATTATAAGGTTCCGGTCGTTTTTCTCAGCGGCGACGCGCAGCTTTGCCGGCACGCGGAGGAACTGGTACCGGCGATCCGTTCTGTGGGCGTCAAAAAAGGCGTTGGCAGCGCCACCTTTAATATGTCCTGCGCAAAGGCCTGCCGTCTGATTCGCGAAGGAGTTAAAGACGGACTTCTGCATCGGGAAGAGTGCAGCCTCCAGTCTCCTGCGCAGTTTGAGATGGAGATCAACTATAAAGAATGTGCAGACGCTCTGCGGGCTTCCTTCTATCCGGGAGCAAAGCAGCTTGATGAGCGCACGGTTACCTTTACCGGCAAGGATATACAGGAGATCATGACGGCGCAGCTGTTTATCCTGTAAGAAGAATATTTCATAAAAAAACAGAGAAGCCTGCGAAAATCGAGGCTTCTTTTTTCTTGGATGTTTCTTTTCCCTATTGACACGTGTATCGTACTGCGATACAATCTATATATCGAAGTGCGATGCATCGCGGTAAAGAGGGAAAAAGAGGAAAGAAGATGAATGCACATATTAAAAAGGTCTACGTGCCGATGACCGAAACGGGTTTCTACATTCTGCTTTGTCTGCGGGAGCCCAACCACGGCTATGGCGTTGTACAACGGGTAAAGGAACTGACCGGGGGCGAGATCGTGCTCAGCCCGGGAACCATGTATGGCAGCCTGTCTAAGATGGAAAAAGACAGTCTGATCCGCTTTGTCCGTGAAGAAGAAAAGAGAAAGATCTATCAGATTACCGCGCTCGGCGAAGAGGTTCTGGAGATGGAACTGCGACGCATACAGCGGCTATATCGAAATGCAGAGGAGGTGTCACGATGAAGGAGCACAAAACGGAATTTCATCTCTTTACGATTTTAGAGTATGATAAAGAAGCAGAGTATCTGCGGAACATGCACAAAAAGGGTTGGAAGCTGGGCAGCGTTGCATTTCCTGGTTTCTACCGCTTTGACCGCTGCGAGCCGGAAGACGTGGTCTACCAGCTGGATTACAACCGGGAGAAAGATGCGGACAAAGATAATTATGTGCAGATGTTTCGCGATTGTGGATGGGAATACCTGTTTGACTACGTACAGTACAGCTACTTCCGCAAGCGGGCTGCGGAGATGGAAAACGAAGAAGGCATTTTCTGCGACGAAGAATCGCGCCGGGATATGCTGCAGCGTATTTTCAGAGGCAGAATTATATATTTGCTGTTGATTTTTTTCTGTGTACTGCTGCCGGTTTCCTTTAAAGTGACGGCAGAGGAGGACGCGCCCGTCGCGATTTTCTGCGGCGGATGTCTGCTGGTGTATATGGTTCTGCTAATCCACTGCGGTTGGCGCTTTCTGCAGATGCGGAAAGCGCGGAAGGATTGAGCGTGACACTTTCGTAACGCGCAGCGGTTCTGCCGCCGGTGAAAGCTTCAGGAAATGACTGCCGCGACAGAGAAAGACGGCTATACTATATAAAAAGGCGGTGCGGGCTGCAGCACATCAAAAATCATACGACAAAGGCGGCAAAAGCGGTGAAGTCCATCGATTCCGGCTTTCGCCTGGCACTTACCGGAACGCCGGTGGAAAATCGTCTCAGCGAGCTTTGGAGCATCTTCGACTATCTGATGCCGGGATTGCTGTTTTCCTACAAGCGCTTCCGCCGGGAGGTAGAAGCGCCGGTTATCAACAAGAAAGACGAATCGGCTATGGCGGAGCTGAAAAAAATCATCACGCCTTTCATCCTGCGCCGCCTGAAAAAAGATGTGCTGCGGGATTTGCCAGACAAAATCGAAGAGAATCTGGTCATCGTCAAGCTCCAGGAGCGGTATGAGCAGTATCCGTCTCAATCGGGAGGAACTGATGGAGCTGCTGGCGAACAGATAAAACAAATTTCATCGTATGTGGCAGAGGTTATGAGGCATACAACAATATCGCGCTTATTCAACAGGCAAACTGGAAATATGCGATGAGGATAAAGGAGAGGGGATCCTTTGGAATCGCTGATGGATTAGAACTTCCAGATGAAGATGAATTTGACATGGATATGGATCCCCATTGATCATGCGCAATATGACTGCCGATGTTCCGCTTCTATTACCGTGATCCGGTGTTCGGCATTCGGCGTTCTGGCGGTAATTTGTTATACCCTCTTTGTGCTTTTTTTGCGATTGGGTATAGATTGGGTATAATTTTTATACCCTGCGTACTTTTTTTCGCAATAGAGTATAAGGTTGGGTATAACGCGTCAGTGCTGACAAGCCGTGCCTTGCAGGGAAAACGGCTCCGGCTTTATGCGTGGAACTGCATTTCGTAATAATGGGCGTAGATCCCGTTTTTCTGGATCAGTTCGTCATGGGTGCCGCGTTCGGCAATACCGCTGTCAGCAACCACCAGTATCTCGTCGGCGCCCCGAATGGTAGAGAGACGGTGCGCAATGGTGATGGTGGTTCTGCTCTTTGACAGTTCCTCAAGACTTTGCTGAATCCAGCGTTCACTTTCGTTATCCAGTGCACTGGTCGCTTCGTCGAGGATCAGCACCGGCGAGTTTTTCAGGAAAACCCGGGCGATAGAAATTCTTTGCTTCTGTCCGCCGGAGAGTCGGGTGCCCCGTTCGCCGACAAAGGTGTCGTAGCCTTCCGGCAGAGCTTCAATAAAGTCGTGAATGTTGGCTTTTTTCGCGGCTTCTATGATCTCGTCCATCGTAGCGTCGGGTTTGCCGTAGGAAATGTTTTCCTTGATGGTTCCGCAGAACAGGTAGACATCCTGCTGTACGATGCCGATCTGGCTGCGCAGGGATTCCAGCGTCAGATCCCGGACATCCTGACCGTCGATGGTGACTCTGCCGCCGGTCACATCGTAAAACCGGGGCAGCAGAGAGCAGATGGTGCTCTTGCCGCTTCCGGACGGGCCGACGAGAGCAATGGAACGGCCGGCGGGAATGTCGAAAGAAATATGATCCAGCACCAGTTCATCATCATCGCTGTAATGGAAGGAAACATCTTCGTAAGCCACATGACCTTTGACGTCCTTCAGCGGTTCGGCATCCGGAGAGTCCTGGATCTCCGGTTCGGTTTCCATGACGGCAGTGAACCGCTTGAAGCCGGAAAGCCCTTTTTGGATCATTTCTGTCAGCTCGACCAGTATCTGCACCGGACTGATGAAAATGCCGATATACAGGGCGTACATGGCCAGATCGCCGGCATTCATCCGGCCGTGGGCGATGAGAAAACCGCCGAACACCAGAGTGACCAGATACATCATGCCCTGGAAAAACAGATTGCCGCTCATAAAGATACCCATGCACTTGTAATTGGCATCCTTGGAAAGCAGAAACCCGTGATTGCTTTTTCTGAACTTTTTCCGCTCTACATCCTCATTGGCAAAAGACTGGACGACACGGATGCCGGCCAGGGTGTCCTGCAGGCTGGCATTGACATCGCCGATCTTGCGGCGGTTCTCCATAAAGGTGACCTGCATTTTTTTGTTCTGACTCAGAGAAAAGATCAGCATACAGATGACCAGGAATACCAGCGGAATGGCCAGATACCAGTTGATCAGGAACAGGAACACAAAGGAGCCGATGATCTTGATCAGCGAAATGAACAGGTTTTCCGGTCCGTGGTGGGCAAATTCGGCGATATCGAACAGGTCGGATACCAGCTTGCTCATCATCTGCCCGGAGTTATTCTGATCGTAATAGGAGAAGGAAAGCTTTTCGTAATGGTCAAAGAGCTGCTGACGCATATCCCTCTCCATATTGGCGCCCATCATATGTCCCTGATAGCTGACATAGTATTTGCAGAGGCTTTGCACGGCGTACATGACCAGCAGTACGGCGAAGATCGGCAGCAGAGCCTCCAGGATAACGGAGCTTTCTTCGGTAAACAGCGTCGCGGTCAGGGTTCGCAGGATCTGCGGGTAAACCAGATCGACGAGGCTGATGACTGTCGCGCAGATCAGATCCAGAAAGAAGACCGCTTTATACGGTGCATAGTATCGAATGAATTTTTTCAGTGTCTTCATATTTTTCTCCTTCCTGTTTTTGAATCTGAGACTATACTAACACAACCGGCGAAGCGGGACAAGGAGACATTTCAGGCAAAAAACGCCGCTGCCGCCCTGATCAGGTAAGCCGTATCCCGGATTCCGGCGGTTTCGTAGGCAGAGTGCATGGCCAGCTGCGGAAGACCGATATCGACCGTGTTCAACGCGACCTGTGTGCTGGAAATGTTCCCCAGGGTCGAGCCGCCTCGCATATCGGAGCGGTTGGTAAAGGTCTGCAGCGGTACGCCGGCATCCTGGCAGAGATCCCGGAAGAATGCGGCGGAATAAGCATCTGTGCAGTATTTTTGGTCAGCGTTGTATTTGATGACGATTCCTTCGTTGATATACGGACGGTTGACGGCATCAGCCTTGTCTGTATGAGCCGGATGGAGAGCGTGCGCATTGTCTGCGGAGATCATGAAGCTGCCGGCTGTGGCAATGAGCTGCTCTTCACGGGTCATAGACAGGCTTTCGCAGACCCGTGTCATGACGTCCTTCAAAAAGGTAGAGGCGGCGCCCTGCTTTGTTCCGCTGCCTACTTCTTCATTGTCAAAGACACAGTGAACGGCGGCATGCTTCTGTTTTTCCCCCTGCAGAAAGCCTTGCAGAGAAGCAAAAGCACACTGCAGATCGTCCAGACGGGCGCTGGAAATAAATTCTTCTGCGGCGCCCCAAATACATCCTTTCTGCCGGTTATACAGGAAAAGATCGTGTCCGAGGATCTGTGTCTCCTCGATCTGCGCCGTCTCGGCAATCAGCCGCATAAAAGAGCCTTTTGCGCGGATATCACCGTAAAGGGGGAGAAGATCCTGCTTCGGATCATATTTATAGCCTTCGTTGATATCCCGGTTCATATGGATGGCCAGATTTGGGATCAGCAGCAGATCCCGGTCGATGTTGACCAGCCGGGAAACGAGGCGGCCATTTTCTTTATAGATGATGCGTCCGGCAGCAGAAAGCGGTCTGTCCAGCCATGTGCTGAAGATCGTGCCGCCGTAACGTTCTGTATTCAGACGGATATAGTGCTGATCTGCTGCGATTTCCGGATATTCTTTGATTTTAAATGTGGGAGAATCGCTGTGGCTGGCCATGATCCGCCAGCTGCGAAGCTCACCCTCAGGGAGGGAAAAAGCGATCAGAGATGAGTCGTTTCGCGTAACGAAATAGCGTCCTCCCGGCGTCAGGTTCCATTTTTCTGTTTCCTGCAGCCGGTCAAAGCCGTGGGCAAGAAGCTGCCCGGCCATCTGCTCAACGGCGTGGAAGCAGGTAGGACTGTTGTCTAAAAACGTCAGCAGGTCTTGTGCAATTTTGCGATCCATAGGTTTACCTCCTTATTAACCAGAGTCGTTCAATGTCGATTTCCCCCGCTTATATATACCGGGGGGCGGCCGCAGCAACGCCATGTTCATTTTACTGTAAAACGGGGAAACTTTCAAATCGATTTGTTCCATTTTCCACATCGCTGCGGGTTCTGGCAGAAGCGGTACTTTACAGCAGGCAGGAAAGCGGCTATAATTTAGGGAAATTGCATTTTGAACGAACGGTCAGCCGGAAGGAAGCGGCAGCGTTCAGAAAGGAGTCGGCTATGGATGAGATCAGAGACGCGCTCAGACAGTTCAATGATGAAAGAGACTGGGAGCCTTTTCATACACCGGAAAATCTGGCGAAATCCATTTCCATTGAGGCGGCGGAGCTGCTGGAGTGTTTTCAGTGGGACAGCAGTTATGACCGGGAAGCCCTCTGTGATGAGATCGCAGATGTCATGATGTACTGCATCATGCTGGCAGATAAGATCGGTGCGGATATGAAGGAAGAGATATTCCGCAAGATGCGAAAGAATGCCGAGAAATACCCGGTAGAGAAGAGCCGGGGAAACAGCACGAAATACGATCAGTGGAAATAGATGGAGATAGGTGAAAATAGGAGATAAACGATGGAACGGAAAATTGCAGTGGTCACCGGCGCTTCCCGGGGCATCGGCCTTGCCGTGGCCAGGATGCTGCAGGAAAAGGACTACGTGGTGTATGGTCTTGCCCGCAGCAGGGGAGAAGCAGAAGGGATAAACTGGATGACTTGTGATATCACCGACGGCAGAAATGTGCGGGAGGTGTTTTCCCGGATCACGGAAGAGGAGAAACGGATCGATCTGCTGGTGTGCAACGCAGGAATCGGCATTTCCGGCGCGGCAGAGTTTGCGCCGCAGGAGGATTACCGCCGGCAGATGGAGGTGAATTTTGACGGTGCGGTGGACTGTGTGCAGCAGGCGGCGCCGCTAATGAGGAAGCAAAAGAGCGGCAGGATCGTCTTTATTTCCTCCCTTGCGGCAATTTTTCCGCTTCCCTTTCAGAGCTTTTATTCGGCCAGCAAAGCGGCTCTCAACGCGTTCAGTGACGCCCTGGGTATTGAAATGGCGCCGTTTGGTGTACAGACCTGTACCATGATGCTCAATGATGTAAAGACGGATTTTACCGACAACCGCAAGAAGACCGTGCAGGGTGATGATATTTACGGCGGCCGGATCGCTTCTTCTGTGGGAAAGATGGAGAAATCCGAACGCAGCGGCATGGCTCCCCGGGAGGTGGCAGACACACTGGGACGACTGCTGGATCGGAGAAAACTTCCGCCACATAAAATCGTAGGAGCATCCAATGAGTTTCTGGGACTGCTTTTCCGGCTGCTGCCGGCAGGGGTCATGCTGCGGCTTCTGGGAAAGCTGTACGGTTGACGGGGAAAGTCGCCGCCGGAAGCTCGGAAAATCTTTTTTGAAAAACGGATTCAGCCGCAGATCGTTCTGCGGCTGTTTCAATTTTCATAAAGAGAAAAATAAAAATAAATTTCAATTTATTATTGACTTTAATAAAAATAAAGAGTATATTTAAATAAAATAAATATGCAGAGGGGAGGAAGAGAGATGGACATCATTTTGAATTTATGGAGCGGATTCTTGCTGATCGGTACGGGGATATTCTATATCAGCGTAGTCGTACTGCTGATCCTGCTGGAAAAGCATTTTATCCGCAAACGGAGCAAAGGCGAAATCCTTTTGCCGGCGGCGGCGCTGGCTGCTGCTGTTTTGCTGACCGTATTCACTTTTTCCGTCAGTACTTTCCGTTCCAGCGGGCTGGTGCTGCAGGAGGTGATCGACGGGAATGAAGAAGCCGGACATCTATGGCTGGTGCATGACGGAGACCGCAGGCTGCAGGCGGTAGGCGAATTCATTACCAACGAAGGACAGCAGAGCCGTTTCATCGAGCTTACCTTTGACCAGAATGGAAAAATTATTCATACCAGTCAGCCGGTTTCCTGCCGGCAGGAGATCGAAGATACGCTGAGCATGTTCAAGGGAAAGCCTTCCGGCAGATCGCTGACCTACGAAGAACTGGTTCCTCTGGGTGAAAAGGCCGAAAGCCGGGGAAATTTTGTCGACGGCAGCACGCTGCTCAACGGCGGCCTTTGGTACGGCGTGCCGGTGCTGATTCTGTTCGGCCAGTATTTTACACAGCTTCTTCGGCGAAAAAAACGCAATGCCTATGATAAAACAAGGCTGGAGGATTTATAAGGAGGTGGAAAGATGACGATTCGTATTGTGCCTTCGTGGATGGAGGATCTGGAAGAAGAGGATGTGGCGTTTATCAAGAACCTCGTATTGACCAGCGGTTCGTTAAAGGATATGGCGGCAAAATACGGCGTGACCTATCCGACGGTTCGCCTCCGCCTGGATCGGCTGATCGAGAAGATCAGGATGCACGAGGATGAAGAGGCAGAGCCATATGTCAAGCTGGTCAAGAAACTGGCTCTGGACGACCGGCTGGATTTCGAGACCGCGAAGCTTTTGATCAGCGCATACAAAAAAGAGAAGAAGAAATAGCCGTAAGCAGCGGATGCTGCAGCCGGCAGAGGTGCCAGTATGAAGGGGGCGAAAAGAGAATCATGATGAACGTAATGTTTGAAACGATAATGATAGGGAGTGTATTCCTTGTACCGGCAGCGGTGCTGGTTCTGCTGACCAACTGTCTCTCCAAAAAGAAAAGTCCGTTTCCGGGTCTGCTTCCCGTTTTGCTGCTCATTGTGGCGGTAACAGGCATGAATTTAACTCTGGGACAGGTCTACGGAAACGAAAAGATAGAGAAGCTTTCCGAGAACCTGGACAATGGAATGACGGCGCAGATGTATGTGCGGGTGGACAGTCAGGGGGAGATCACCAGTTACGCGCCGATTCATATCATCGATGAAAACGGGCGGCTGCGCGATGTGTATGCG
>CALXJA010000097.1 GCA_944388465.1 uncultured Emergencia sp. | reverse complement strand
ATGATACTTGGCGGGAGACTGCCTGGGAAAGTAGGTCGTTGCCGGTTCCACTTTTTTTATCAAGCGTGGCTCCATGGTCAAGCGGTCAAGACACCGCCCTTTCACGGCGGTAACCCGAGTTCGATTCTCGGTGGAGTCACCAGAGTTAGAAAAGCCGCTGCACAAGCAGCGGCTTTTTAAAAGAATATATACATGCGGAAGTGGCTCAGGGGTAGAGCATCGCCTTGCCAAGGCGAGGGTCGCGAGTTCGAATCTCGTCTTCCGCTCCAAACCTATGCGCGACTGGCGGAACTGGCAGACGCACTAGATTTAGGTTCTAGCGGGAGACCGTGGGGGTTCAAGTCCCTCGTCGCGCACCAGTAAAATAGAGATGCCGCCTGGACATCTCTATTTTGCTGAGAGATAGAAAAAGGGACTTGAACCCGGAGGGCACGACTGTGAAGCGAGACAGTCTGGCAGACTGTCGAGTAAGGAGTGGTTCAAGCAGGCGGAGAAGGCCTGCGCAGAACGGTGAAACTGCGGAGCAGTTGAAGGCAAGTCCCTCGTCGCGCACCAGTAAAATAGAGATGCCGCCTGGACATCTCTATTTTGCTGAGAGATAGAAAAAGGGACTTGGATCCGAAGGACACGAAAATGGCAAAGGTAGTTGCACAGTCTTTTTCTTTTTTTCGTAAGGAAATCATTTTAAGCTTATCTATTCTGCTGGCGGTTTTATCTATGTTTCTTATCCCGCCGAGTTTTTCTTATATTCAGTATGTTGATTGGAATACGCTGGCGCTTTTGTTTAGTCTCATGGCCGTTGTGAAGGGATTTCAGCAGGCAGGACTGTTTGTTTCTCTTGGGAATCAGCTGCTCAAAAGGACGAAGGATCTCAGAGCAATGTTTTTTGTTCTGGTTTTTCTGCCGTTTTTGACCAGTATGATCATTACGAACGATGTTGCATTGATCACGTTTGTACCGTTCAGTCTGATCGTTTTACGTATGGCAGGACAGGAAAGGTTTATCATCCCTCTTGTAGTCATGCAGACGATCGCGGCGAATCTCGGCAGCGTCCTGACGCCTATGGGAAATCCACAGAATCTCTATTTTTACAGTAAATCCGGAATGGGATTTCTGCAGTTTTGCGGGATCATGCTGCCCTATACCCTGCTTTCAGCGGCCGGCCTGCTTCTGTTGATCTTACTTCGGCGTTCTTCACCGGTAACGGCTGTGGCTGTTTCTGCTGCGGAACAGAGAAAAAGCGGGATCGCCTGTTATGCCGCAGGTTTTCTACTCTGTCTGTTCGCATTGTTTGACATCCTCCCGCCTGTGGCTGTTGCTGCGATCATTGCTGTCTTTTTGCTTCTGACAGACAGAAAGCTTCTGGGAGAGATCGACTATTCTCTATTGGGAACATTTTTGGCGCTTTTTGTTCTGATCGGAAACATTGGCAATATTGACGCCCTGAGAACGCTGATCGCTTCTGTGCTTACGGAACATGCAGAACTGGCGGCTGTCTGCACCAGCCAGATCATCAGTAATGTCCCTGCGGCACTTCTGCTTTCCGGAATCACCCTGCAATGGAAGGCGCTGATCATTGGATGCAATCTTGGCGGTCTGGGTACGCTGATCGCCTCGATGGCCAGCCTGATCTCCTATAAGATGGTGGCGAAGGAATATCCGGAGCATTGCCGGAAGTATTTTATGACCTTTACCGTTTACAATCTTGCGTTTCTGGTCGTTCTGCTTTCAGCGAACTTCTTTCTTTTTACCTGATCGGCCGGCTGCCGGCAGAGCGTGATTTTATTTGCTCTTTCGATGATATCGGAAGGGACAGCGGACAAATTGCGATAAATCGATTTGTCTGCTGTTCCTTCCTTTTTATTTACAAAGGCTTCAAGGAACGCATAGTATACTGAATATTGCTTTTTCGGTAAAAATCTTTTATAATCAAAAAGGAAAAGTGTGGCGAAAAAGGTGGAAAATTCATGAATTTTACTGTAAAAATCGAAAAGAAGAATAAACGGCTCTACCTGGTGGAGGTTCTGATTGCCATAGAACTTTTAATGTCTTTTTCTTTTCTGGGCTATCTGCATGCAGAGCCGATTTCGATCACAACCGCTTATATTCCTGTCCTTTTAGCCGGCGCCCTGGGCGGGATGCCGGAGGCTGTAATTTTGGGCGCTGTTTTTGGACTTGCCAGCATGTGGAAGGCAAGCGCCAGCTATGTGATGCCTTTTGATCAGCTTTTTTCTCCTTTTTTAAGCGGATCTCCGGCAGAAAGTCTGATACTGAGTGTCGGCGCGCGTATCCTTTTCGGCCTGGCCATCGGTTTGCTGTATGCAGCCGCAAGGCGTCTGCCGCATTCCGGGTTCTGGATCTGTATCGTTTCCTTTGCCGGAAGATTTGTGCATTCTTTTTTTGTATATGGCATAATGGGCTTGTTCTTTCCGGAAGCCGGATACCATGTATGGGATGCTTTCTCGTCGTTTACGAGTCTGAATAATGTGGCGGCAAACCTCTTTTCTGTTGTCGTCGTATATTTCTTCTGGCGTCTGGAGAAATCGACGGGGTGGAGAGATTACTGGGAAAAGGTAGAAAGAGGCAGGAAAATTAGCTTAGAAGAGCATTACAATAAGCAATTTATCTTTGCTCTTGCGCTGACTTCCGTGTGTCTGAGTATCGCGGTCGCCGTATATTTTGTGCACCGGATGGAATACGCGCTGGAGCAAAGCGACATCCGTTTAAGTGATGTAGACTACAGCAACCTCATACATCTGCAGATCCAGTTTGTTATCGGGATTATTTCCATGCTGGCGCTGGTCATCTTCTTCCTGATCGTAAACAGAAGATATACTTCCTTTGTCAGCTATGAAGCAAAAATAGATGCGGTTACGGGACTGTTGACCCGTAAGAATTTTTTCGATGCCTGCGAGAAGGTTCTGGAAGACAGCAAAGCAGGACGGAAGCAGAACAGCTGTTTTATCATGATCGATGTAGATTATTTTAAGCAGATCAACGACCGTTATGGCCATCCTGAAGGCGATACCGTTTTGCAAAAGGTGGCACAGGAGCTGCGAACCGCTTTTGAAGACAGCGGTGTGACCGGTCGCATTGGCGGCGACGAATTTGCCGTCTTGCTGACTGAACCGGTATCGTGGGAATGGCTGGAAGAAAAGCTGCAGTTTTTCTTTGAACGCATCCAGGCGATAAAAACCAAGGAGCACGGGGTCTCCTGCAGTGCGGGAGCTTTCTGTACGGCAGGAGAAGCGTCGATGGAAGTTCTTTATCAGGAAGCGGACAAACTGTTGTATCGGGCGAAGCAAAAGGGGCGGAACCGTTATGAGCTGCAGATAAACGACTGAGGCTCGAATGAGGATAGTGACAGAAAACCGATTTTTGTGTATAGATCATAGATGCGGCTGTACGTTATACAGCCGCTTTACAAAGTAGAATTGTTTTTGTGAGGTGTTCTATGGAAAGAGACGATCATCTGCCTTCAGTCCGTCAGAGTCTTCTGTACGGATTCGATGAGCTGAGGCAAAATGCCTATAAGGATAGTCTTTCCGGTCTTTTGAACCGGGCGGCCATGGAAAAATGTATCAGAAACCGCATGGCGGAGATGAGTCCGGAAGAAAGATGCGCCCTTTTTATCATTGATCTGGATGATTTTAAACAGGTAAACGATACTCTGGGGCATATGGCGGGAGATAATGCCATACGGCAGACGGCACAGGTTTTGTCCGGAATTTTCCATGCCGGTGATATAATCGGCCGGTTAGGCGGGGACGAGTTCGCGGTCTTCCTGTGCGGCGATATTACGGAAGAGATACTGAAGAAAAAGGGCGACGAAGTCTGCGGCAAACTGCAGCTGGTTCTCGGGACTCGCTCGGCGCTGACGCTGACGGCCAGTGCGGGCATTTACTTTTCCGATGGAAGTCAGCCGTTAGAGGACATGTACCAGTTGGCGGATTTAGCACTTTACAAAGCAAAAAAATCCGGAAAGCGAAAATTCTGCTTCAGATCACAACTGAAAGAAAACTATACCGGGGGAAACCGTGAGAATTACGATCCGGTGAGAGCATTGGATCTCGGCGGGCTGTTGAAATATATGGATTGCGGAGTCGTTTTGCTGGAAATGGAGACTGTGCCCCGGATCATCTACGCCAGTTCCAGTTTTTTCCGTGTAATTGGCGCAGAACAGTCGAATTATCCCATTCCCAAACCGTTGACGGAACTGATCCACCCGGATGATTACGTATCGCTGAATCGTTCTCTGATAGAGGGATTGAAAAAGGGCGAAATCGTAGAGCATATTCATCGCGTAGCTGCCGGTGACGAAAAGAGCTGGCTCTGGTGCCGTATCAGAGCCGTACGCATTAATGAAGACGCAGAGAAACCGCTGATGATGGTCACGGTTACCGATGTTTCTTCTTTCAAGGAACGGGAACAGCAGCTGGAGGAGGTCAACCAGAGGCTGCAGCTTGCCTTTGCACAGAGTGCACACCGGCTTTGGGAGATTCGGCTCGCATCGCACGATTTTATTCTTTACAGTAACGTAGACGGGAAACCGTATCTGGCCTGTTCAGGCGAAAATTTTCCTGATGACCTGATCGATGCGGGTTGGATCCATCCTGGTTCTGCAGAACGGTTCCGCGTTTTCATCCAGCAGCTTTTCAGCGGACAGGCGCAAGGCTATGGGAATTTTGTTATTCGATATAAGGAGAGGAAAAGCTATGGCTGGGCTTCCATATCTTATCGTATGGTGTTTGACGAGATCGGCCATGCTGTGCGGGCTGTCGGCCTGGTAGAAGATCTGCCCTGGAGTTTTTCCCGCAGCAGTGTTGAAAATACATTGAAGTATTCGCTGCCGGAAAATCTGCTGCCGGATTTGACCATGCGCATGTGTGCAAATTTGACCCGGGATATTATCGAGTCTTTGTGGGTCGAAGGTCAGGATCTGAGCAGCCGGATATGGAAGGTGCCCTGTTCACAGGTATTGCCTGCGGAATGTGGAAAAGTTTTTTCCGAGGATATGAATAAAAGACTTCCGGCTCTCTTTGACCGGAGGCAGCTGATGCGTATGTATCGGAAGGGAAAAAGCTGGATGTCCGCCGAATACAGACGGACGGATGGAAGCGGGAATATACGCTGGATCCGGCATATCGTACATCTGACAGAGGATGCGATGACCCATGATGTATATCTCTATATCTATATGGTGCAGACAGAGCATCGCCACATGCTGGAGCAGTCTGTCGGCAGCAAGAGAGAGACGGAGCCGGTTACCGGCTTTTACACGCCGGATTTTATGCGCAAAATTTCCGAAGAAGCCTTTCGGGAAAACCGGGATACGGCGCATGCCGTGGCGGTAATGCAGATCGTGGGGCTGGAAGATCTTCAGGAGAACGACGCCGTGCTGCGGGCGCGTCACGATATCGCTATAGCCCTGACCGTGGCTTTGGGTGAAAGCTGTCTTCTCGGACAGTATGCGGAAGATAAGCTTATCCTGCTGTTTACCGATGGTGTTTCAAGAGAAATGATCCGCCGGCGGATAGAAGATGCGGTAACTCTGACTCGTGCCGTGTTAATGGAGAAAGGGGGCTTTTCTTCGCTGCGGTTTATTACCGGTGTTGCTTTTCAGCAGACAGACTATCGGATTTTACTGGAAAAAGCTTTACATGTGTGTGATCTGTGGTGGAATGCGACGTCGGATATCGTCGTATTTGCCCATGAAGACGACGATTGGAGCTGGTCGCAGCTGTGTACAGGAGAAGACAGCGATGGACTGACGGTGTACCGGTCGGAGCTGAACCGACCGCTTTCTTCCGGAGAAAAAGACGTGGCCTTTGACTGTATTACTGCCATGCTTTCCGCTGATTCGCTGGGAACATCTGTGCAGAGTGTTTTGCAGACGCTCGGGACATATTACCATGCTGACCGTGTATATATCCTGATGCTGACAGAAAACCGACATGCGGTAACCATGCCGTATGAGTGGAACAGCGCCGGCAAATCCAGCATTCGGCAGACGGTGTCCGGTATGCGTTTGGAGAGGTTTCCCATGTTGGAAAAAAGTCTTGTCGAACGTGCGCCGGTTTTCCTTTCCAAGACGCAGCCGGGGAAAAAAGGAGAAAGCGGAGGTCCGGCAGATACCTGGTGCTTTACAATCTTTCCATTGATACAGCATGAATCGATAGACGGCTTTCTCTGTATCGAAAATGCCAGAGAGCATCCGGCAGATGCAGCTCTGTCCAGTACGCTGATTCCGTATATGATGCGGGAAAAAGACCGGTTCAATGTGGATAACCACGAGAATGATACCATCAGGCATCTTTTAGAAGTGCAGGATCTCCGCTCTTATATGGAAACGATCGCGACGCTTGATTCTGCGCGGTACAGTTCTCTGGGAGCGGTCTGTCTGGATATTCCCGGTATGGCGTCGATAAACGGGAGCAGAGGGTTTGAATATGGAAGCAGATTGCTGTGGTATGTGGCAAACACGCTGATAGATGTCTTTGGCGCTTCGATGCTTTTCCGTACCTGGGAGGCTGAATTTATTGCCTTCTGCCCGAATACGACAAAACAGGTGTTCCAGAAACGCTGCAAACGATTGAGTTCGATTCTGAAACAGCGTTATCCGATAGAGGTAAGACAGGGAAGCGCCTGGGCGGAAGGAAACTTCAGCGGTTGGAATCTCGTAGATGAAGCCCGGGGCAGGCTTCACTACGATGCAAAGTCTTTCCTTTTCCATGCCGGAAATGTAGAGATGGATGATAACGGATTCACATATAAGGGAAAAGAGGATCTGCTGAGTCGGATCACGATCTATTATCAGCCTAAAATGGATATGCGAACAGGTGAGATCCTGGGTGCAGAGGCGCTTGTCCGCAGTGTGGACAGGGATGGCAGCGTGATCTCACCGGTCTCTTTCATTCAGTTTCTGGAGGAGCACGGCACGATACGGGAACTGGACTTCTTTGTACTGAACAGGGTTCTTTCCCAGATGGAAAAGTGGAAAGGCCAGGGGAGAAAGTGCATCCCGATATCGGTCAACTTTTCTCGGATAACGATGATGCATCCATCGGCACTGGCGTCTGTGCTGGCGATCCAGAGCCGTTATCCAAAGATTGGGACAGATATGCTGGAGTTGGAGATCACAGAGAGCGTAGGCGGGATCGAAATAGAAGAACTGCGAAATACCATTGATCATTTCCGTGCATGCGGGCTGAAGATCAGTCTGGATGATTTCGGAACAAAATACGCAAATCTTTCTCTGCTGACGAATGTTAAATTTGATACGGTAAAGCTGGATCGCAGTCTTATTGCAAAGGTAGCGGATAATGATATCAATCAGCTGCTGATCAAGGACGTTGTGCAGATCAGCAACTGCTGCGGCATGAACTGCGTCGCCGAAGGTGTGGAAACCGAAGAGCAGAAGGAAGCGCTGCTTGCGGCAGGCTGCCTGTATGCACAGGGATATTATTATGATTATCCGCTGCCGGCAGAGGACTTTGAAGAGAAATATCTGCGGTGTGGAGTTGATGAAAGTGCAGAAACCAGGAGGTAGTATGATGAAGAAAACAAAAGACAATGATGCGGTCAATCCGTCTGCAGCGAACCAGACGCCGCTGATTATCGGCATTGGCGCTTCTGCAGGCGGTTTGGAGGCTCTGCAGCAGTTTTTTCAATATATACCGGCGAACAGCGGTCTGAGCTTTGTGGTGATCCAGCACTTGTCGCCGGATTACAAAAGTCTGATGGCGGATATTCTGAGCAAGCATACGGAAATGTCTGTGTATCAGGCGGAAAACGAGATGCAGATTGAAGCGGATACGGTTTATCTGATACCGCCGAAAAAATACATGACGGTTAAAGGAAACCGCCTGATCCTTACCGATTATGCAGCGGGTACGCTGAATCACCCGATCGATATTTTCTTCGCGTCGCTGGCCGAGGAACGCCGGGAGCAGTCTATTGTCGTCGTACTTTCCGGCACCGGATCGGACGGAACCAACGGCGTAAAAGTCGTTAAGGAATACGGCGGACTGGTCATTGCGCAGGATCCGGAAAGCGCCAAATTTGACGGAATGCCGAAAAGTGTGATCAAAACGGGTCTGGCAGATTTTGTTCTGACGCCGGATGAGATCGCTGAGGAGATTTTGAACTTTTCCAATACGCCGGTGCTGCTCCGATCGGCAAAAAATGACGGACCGGTTGCCGAGGATGAAGAACTGTTTTCCGAGGAAGAGACGCTTTCTCATATCTATAAACCGCCTTTCTGCGAAAGGCACCGATGGGGTTATGAAACCCTTTCTCGGATAAACCTTCGCTTCTTTTTCTTTCTTTGTTATACTCCTCTTGCAGGATACTGACATACTACAGAA
>CALXJA010000096.1 GCA_944388465.1 uncultured Emergencia sp. | reverse complement strand
CGCTTAGCAGCACATAAACGAGTGCCGGCCGCCATCTTCCCGCCTCCAAGATCCCGGCAGTCTCCAGCGAAAAAGTGGAAAAGGTCGTGAAGCCGCCGCAGATACCGACTTTAAGGAAAAGAAGCGCCTGCGCGTTAAAGAAAGCTCCGCTTTCCGAAGCCTTGAACAGCACGCCGATAATGACAGAGCCGGCAACATTGACCAGCAGTGTCTGCAAAGGAAACGCTCCATACCGGAAAAGCGGCAGCAGACTGATCAGATAACGAAAAACCGAGCCGACAAATCCGCCCGCACCGACGGCAAAACAATTCAACAACATATTTTTCTCTCTTTTCTTCCATTATTTTCATGGGTATAGTTATACCTAAAACAGCATAACACAAGCTTTTCTTCTGTCAACAGCTTTTCTAAAAAGCAAAAAATAATCCCGCAGCAGGACGCTGTATCTACAGGCGCCGCCGGCATAAGCCGCTGAAGCTGCGGCCGTTTTTCTTCCTGCGCAAATCTTACAGATTTCCGGTTTCCTCTCTTGCGTTATGGATGTAAATAGACTAAAATAACAGTTGCATTTATCGATCAAATCACCAGGAAGACGGATCCTGCTGTATGCTGCCGCACCGCGCCGGATCCGCCAGGCACACGTAACTGCAAACCGATTAAAGCAGACAAGGAGAAAAAACATGGCTACACTTTTGACTCCGGCAGACAAACAGGAACTGGAATCACTGTCGGACGGCTATTTTTATGACATCCTCCAGTATATTCAGGATTTCATTTCTGACGGGATCGAGGAAAAACGTTTTACCAAAGACGAGGCCGAACACGATCTGGAGATCGCCCTGTGGGTGTCCTACGCCTGCAACAATATAGATGAATATGAATACTACTACATGTCTACGAAGTGGCTTGCCGATGTAGAAGACCAGGCCGGCGGCTGCGGCGTCTGGTACTATCGCTACTCCTGCGCGCTGATGTATTGCGGGAAACTGAAGCAGGCTCTGCATTATGCAGAAAAAGGCGTGCAGGAAGAACCCGGCTACCCCTGGGGCTGGCTGCAGCTGGCAAAGCTTCGCAGCCACTTCGGCGATCAGGCCGGAGCGCTGAAGGCCAACGAAACCGGTCTGGCTCTGGTTCCCGGCGACTACGAGTTTCTGCGTCAGGAAGAAGAACTCAAAGAAGGATGCACGCTGGAGCAGCTGCTGAATCACTACATCTACGAAGACGACGACAGAGATCTGCACAATGGACTTCTGGACGATACGGAAAAGCTCAACGCCATAGCCGGCGTCGTACTGGATAAGGAAAAACTCCGTCAGATCAAATCCACGCTGCATCTAAGCAACTGGGCGGCGGATCTCCCTTACTGTTCCTGTCTCCTTCCCTATGAAGGGCGTACGATCACCGGTGTCTTCGAAATGAACGAAGCGGCGGTTTCCAAGCTGGATCTCGACTGGCTGCAGGAAACCGTTTCTTCTCTGCCCGATCTGGCAAAACTTCAGCAGCCTGAGAACAAACAGGCGCTGACCCAGGTAATCTTTTACCGCAATCAGAGTATCGAACTGGTCTTCGGGCAGCCGCAGCAAAATCTTTTCCATGCGCCGCGGCAGAAATGCAAATAGATCCGGTTTTGTCCGTGACAAGAAAATGCCGCAAAAGCATCGCCAACGAGCTTTTGCGGCATTTTCATCAACACACGAAGTTAAAATTTGATTTCTTTCTTTTCGCCACTGCCCAGATCGGCAATTACAGCGGTTCCGTCTGTAACCGCGAATACCTCCAGATTTCCGGGCTGAATCATTTTTTCCAGAGCCGGCATGATCTCCAGCGCCTTCTTTACGGCTTCTTCACCGAGGAACTGTGCTTTGCCGCGAATGCGGATAAACTGCATTCCGTTAGCAGAAGCGATCTCTACCTTCGGATTGGCTTTCAATTCTTTGGACGTCGCTTTGCCGTCTGCCGTACAGAAACAGAGTTTTCCCTCATATTCCATGGAAAAGCCCTGCGGTCTTACTGCCGGCTGATCTCCGTCTGCGGTCGCCACGAAGCACAATTTGCTTTCTTTCAGAAAATCCATAATTTCATTCACGGTTATCACTCCTTTTCTCTTCAAATCGGTTTTCACCTTTGATCTGTTTGTTCTATATACTGATTATATTATAATACAGTTCTGCTGAAAAAGGAAGAGATTTCCACATCTCCGTTTACGATCTGACCCGGGCAGGATACTTCTGCTCCATAGATGCAGAAGACGCAGAGGATGCCGAAGATGCCGAAGTAAATGCGGGTTATAGGACAAAAAGAGTTGATAGCGTCACAAAAAAAGTCGCATAAAAGCAATGTTGACTAAATTCGCCAAAACAGCAAAATCAGTCAACATTGATCGCTTCGTTTTCTCTTGATCTGGATATTTCTGGAAATTATGTTGACAGAAATCGCGTTTTCCTTTGATCTGGTCAACATTCAGATGCACTTTACCTCTCGACAGCTCCTTCTTTTCGCTATTTTGTTGACTGAAATGCCATTTTTTCTGTTTTTTGTCAACATGGCCATTCTTTCTTCATTCAGCAGCAGCAAACGGAGCCGCCGGATCTTCGTGGACTTCAGGATCTTCGCAAACTTCGCGGGCGTTGCAGACTTCGCGAGCAAGGCCAGGCCAATGAATCCGCGGCGGTCATGTGCATTTTGCCCGGCGCGGACTTTAGGACAGACGATCTTGCCGACTTTTTTCCTATAAGCCGCAAAAACCCAGTCTCTCAAGAGACTGGGATCAAAAAATCTGGCGGAGGACACGGGACTCGAACCCGCGGGGCTGTTACACCTTACTTGATTTCCAATCAAGCTCCTTAGCCACTCGGTCAATCCTCCATGCACCACTATAATTTAACACAAATATCGACCTTTTGCAAGTACTTGTTTTAAAAAACACATAAATATTCCTGACGTGCAATAATTCCTGCCATCTGCAAAAGGAAAACAGCGCCGGGGCTGCGGTTTCCGCCCGCAGCCCCGGCGCAGGCACAAAATGATTATTCTGCCTGTTTCGGGTCTTTTTTCGCCGGAACGAATTTTGCTTCATTCATCAGCGGATGCTGCAGCTTAATGGCTCCCGGTTTCGGGCACTCCATGACACAGGCTCCGCAGTACCAGCATTCGCCCGGATACATCACGATCGGATGCTCGCCTTTGTTGACGCTGTGAACCAGGACATCCGCCTGACACACATCGGCGCAGCGGTTGCAGCCGATACACAGCTCCTGATCATAGATGATCGGTCTTGCGCTGCTCGAAACTACCGACGCATAGAGTTCTTTCTTTTCCATTAATGCGCACCTCCTATATAATCCTGATTTCTCTTTTCGTACTCTTCCTTCAGGTTTCCGAAGTAGTCGTGCTCAACGATGCCTTTTACCGGCTTACCATCTTCCATTCTGATCGTAATAAAGTGTCTGTCCTTTTCCGGATCCATCTCAGGGAAATCGCTGCGTTCAAAGCAGAGCGGCTCAGAACTGGATTCTCTCATCAGGCATGCGTTCAGAATCAGCTTGGCTACCTCCAGGATGTCCAGAACCTCATGGGTACGCATCAGATCATGCGGCGTTTCTGCAGAAAGCTGAGGCACCTTATCTCTCTCGTAGCTTTCCAGAAGATCCAGACCCTCTTTCAGCAGATCCGCACACTTCACACCGCCGCAGTAATTCTGCATCGCCTTAGAGATGGCCATATTCAGCTCGCGCCAGTTCATACCGTCTTCCACAGAAAGCGGTGCGTACAGTCTCTTCATTTCTGCATCGATGTCTTCCTGCTTAGGCTCAGCGAAGTCCACCTTTCCTGCATAATCGGCAGCCTTCCGGCCTGCATAATGACCGGTAGCGCAGGCATAGCCGGCGCAGTCAGAAGCAAACAGCTGATCTCCCGCCGCATAAATACCGTCGATATTCGTCTTCAGATCCCAGTCGTGCATAATACCGCCCGGTGCACCGAAAAGCTGACGTTCCTGCGTCAGGAAAGCCGCGGACTGCCAGCCTGTACCGTAGCTCTGCAGAGCATGCTTGGCCGGATCGAAGCCTCTTTCCGTATAATTCTGCAGAATAGGAATTTTTGTCTTTCCTTCTTCACCTACCATCATGCCCCAGATAACCTTTCTCTCCATTTCCGGCATTCTGGACAGATCTGCATAGAACGGCAGCTGGTAGCCCTTTTCCATCAGCTGGTCAAACGGCATGGTCTCCGGT
>CALXJA010000095.1 GCA_944388465.1 uncultured Emergencia sp. | reverse complement strand
TATCGCTGGACGAGGTTGACATGAGCCGGGGTGGGATCAAGCATCGGAACATCCGCGATTTCCTTTTGATGGACGAGTGGCACTAAGAATACGCCCGTCACAGTTTTGAAGGCTGTAATGAGCTTTTCCATATTCTTCGTTCTGCGTTTCGTCATCCTCGGCGATGTCCGGCTCTTCATCCTCCCGGCTCAAATACTGTTCGTCATAGGAGAAGGAATACCCTTCGTCCGTTTCGCATAGCACACCGGCAAAAATTCCTCGGATATAAACATAGGCTGTTCGGAATGCGTTCATTATTCATCATCCTTTCTGCCGGGGACGGCTTCCATATCGAACATGGCAAGAGCGGCATTGACCTTATCCATCCGAACGGTTTCTTTTCCCTGTTCCAGTTCCCGGACAAAGCGAAGCCCCAGCCCGCTGCGGGCGGCGAATTCCTCCTGTGTCAGTCCGGCGGCTCTTCGGTTTTCTTTGATAAATACGGCAATCTTATTCATAGCGCTTTGTCTCCCTAACATGATTCTGTCTTGATTTTACACCCTAACGGGTATAAAAGTGTATAGGGAATAAAGAAACGATAACTTATTATCTATCTCTTTGCAGCTGTTAAAAAAACAGGTTAGGGCGGCAATAAAAAGTCCTACCGGAAGATCCGCTACCGATCTTTCACGGTAACGTCTTGATTCGTTCACGGAAAAGTGGTAGAATTTCCTCGAATCTTTTTAAACGGGAGAAAACATCATGAGAGAAAGAGTAATGGAAATATTAGAAGATATCCGCGGAGATATCGATTTTGAAACTTGTACGACCCTGATCGATGACGGCATTCTGGAATCGCTGGATATCGTGTCCATCGTCGGAGAGTTCAACGATGCGTTTGATGTAGAAATATCTGTAGAGGATCTTCTGCCGGAGAACTTCAATTCTGTAGACGCTATGGTGGAGCTGATCACCAGCGCAAAGGAATAACGGGTACGGAAGAAACTGATGAGTTTTACATCTTTTGCTTTTTTTGCTTTTCTGGCAGCAGTACTCTGCTGCTATTATGCTGTGCCGCTGCGTTTTCGGTGGATCGTGCTGCTTGCTGCCAGCACGGCCTTTTATCTTCTTTCCAGTCCGAAAACCTTCCTGTTTCTGCTGTTTACCGCAGTGGTCACGTTTTATGGGGGAAGATATATCGGCACGCAGAACCAGGCGCACAAACAATATCTAAAAGCACACAGCGAACTTACACGAGATGAGAAGAAGCAACTGAAGGCAGATGTGCAGAAGAAAAAGAGGCGGATGGTCGCGCTGATTCTTCTGCTCAATTTCGGTATACTGGCTGCGGTCAAGTATTTTCGGGCACTGTTTGCAGCGTTTGGCATAGAAGGCGTCTTCAACCTGGGGGGGTTGATTCCTCTGGGGATATCCTTCTATACCTTCCAGACAGCGGCGTATATCATCGATCTGTATCGGGGAAAAATCGAAGCCGATCGAAGTCTGCCGCGTTTTTTGCTGTTCATTTCTTTTTTTCCGCAGATCATCCAGGGTCCGATTGCCCGGTACGATCAGCTGGCAGCACAGCTGTACGAAGGACACCGGTTCTCTTACACTCATTTTGCCCACGGCGCGCAGCTGATCCTGTGGGGCTGCTTTAAGAAGCTGGTCATCGCAGACCGGGCAGCGGTGCTGGTCAATCAGGTGTTCGATCATTACCAGGATTATCAGGGAACGGTGATTCTGCTGGCGCTGCTTTTTTACAGCATTCAGATCTACGGTGACTTTTCCGGCGGTATCGATATCGCGCGGGGCGCTGCACAGATGGCGGGCATTGATATGGCTGACAATTTCCGCAGGCCGTATTTTTCCGACAGTATCTCGGAGTTTTGGCGCAGATGGCATATGTCACTCAGCTTCTGGTGCAGAGACTACATATTCTATTCCATTTCCCTGTCAAAGACCTTCGGCAAAGCGGGAAAATCGCTGCGCCGTGTGCTGGGAGACCGGGTCGGCAAGCTGTTTCCGGTGATCGTGGCACAGATGGCGACCTTTCTGACTATCGGTATCTGGCACGGAGCGGAGTTCAAGTATATTGCTTATGGCCTGTACAACGGCGGAATCATCATCTTGGGACTGCTGCTGGAGCCGTATCTGAAAAAGACGGTCAGCGTTCTGCATATCGATGAGACGGGGATCGGGTGGCGAGTATTCCGCATACTGCGGACGTTCTGTCTGATCGTACTGGGGAGAGTCTTTCCGATCTCGGTATCTTTTTCTGCGGCGATCTACGAGCTGGGCTCGGTGTTTGCCGGATCAGGAACCGTGCCGCTGTCCGAGCAGTTTCTGTCTTTGGGGCTGAGTGCGGCGGATTATGCGGTGATTCTGGCCGGATGTGTGCTGTGGTTCGTCATCAGCTATAGGCAGGAAAGAGGCATACAGATAAGACAGTCCTTAGATCAGAAGCCGCTTCCTCTCCGATGGGGAGCCTATCTTGGGCTGAGCGCGCTTATCCTTGTCCTCGGCATGTATGGACCGGGATACGATGCGGCTTCGTTTATTTACAGAGGGTTCTGACCGATTCGGTATTTGTATTCTCGGGCGGCGGGAAGATCTGCAGATCGCAGGTCTTCCCGCCGGTGACTGGCGAAGTGAAAGAAAAGAGAAGCTGCTGCGAGATGGCTGTATGATGTTCTGCGAGAAATGCAGCGTCCGCTTTCGGCAATATTTCCTATGCGCCTCACCAAAAAAGCAATGTTGACTGAATTCGCAAAAATAGCAAAATCAGTCAACATTGGCCGTTTTATTCTCTTCTGTTATGGAAATTTCTGGAAAAAATGTTGACGAAAAACGCGTTTTCCCTTTGATCTGGTCAACATTCAGTTCACTTTTAATCCCGACGACTTCTTTTTTCGGCTATTTTGTTGACAAAAATTCAATTTTATCTGTTTTTTGACAACATGGGCATTGCTAGCATTGCTCGCCGGTCAGGTCCGGAACACCGCGCCGGTGCCGCAGCGCCGCAGTCCTGCTCAATCTGCGGACGGACTGCGCAGCTTGTTTCGCTGAATCTTTCCGTTATATGTGCGGGGAATTTTATCGATACATTCTATGTATTTCGGCTGTTTTCCTGCCTCAAGAGCATCGCTTAAAAACGATTTGAAGGCTTTGCGGTCGAAGTCTGCAGGCTCCCGGGGCACGATGAAGAGTTTTGGCGTCTGTCCGGTCAGCGGGTCGGGAACGGGGATGCAGGCGCAGTCAGCGATCATCGGAGAAGTCAGGACGACGCTCTCGATTTCTTCCGGTGCAATCTTTATACCGCCGCAGTTGATGACATCATCCTGTCTGCCCAGCATGTAGACATAGCCCTCATCATCGATGTATCCAAGATCTTTGGTATACAGCCAGCCGTCAGTCAGAACAGAGGCAGTCAGCTCTGGTGCGTGGAAATATCCCTTCATGTTCATGGAGCCGAAGCTGGCAAGAAATCCAGTGTGCTCTTTCGATGAGCAGATGGGATGCTTCTGTTCGTCGACGACCATGAACCGGGCGTTTCGGGCAGGCTTTCCGATACAGTGAGGACGATCGGCATCGGTATTGAAGTTAAGAAGACAGGCGCAGCCTGATTCCGTGCTGCCGTAGAAATTGTACAGCCGGGTATCGGGGAGAAGGCGGCGAAGATGCTGCTTATCTTCCTCCGGCAGCGGTGCGGAACCCAGCTGGATATAGTCGATCTGACCGGCATAGTCGCCGAGACGGTCTTTGGACAGTTTAAAGATGATGGTCAGCATACTTGGGGACAGATCCATGGCCGTGACGCGGTGCTGATCCATCAGGCTGAATACCTGTTTCAACAGGGTGACGCCGTCGGCAAAGACGACAGCGCTGCCATTGACCAGATTCGCATAGGTCCGGCGCAGGCCGTGAGAATGACTCAGCGGCATAGGGATCAGCTCGATATTGTCCGGCTTCACTTCTACGCCGTAAAGGACGTTTTCCGCCAGAGCGACATCGTTTTCGTGGGTCAGCACGATACCTTTGGATTTACCGGTCGTGCCCGTAGAAAAGAGAATTTCTGCAGTATCCTCTTTTTTCGGAAAAGGGAAAGCGGTTGAAGGAGCCGGCGCCGCAGACAGCGAGGCGGCCTGACGCATATCCAGAAACGGCGTAGTGCCACAGGGTTCTTTGCCGATATAGAGAACGGCGTCTGTCTCTTGACAGATCTCTTTTATTCTGCTTTCTGCGGCGTTTTTTTCCAGTGGGACAAAGACGGCGCCCAACAGCTGAACAGCAAATTCGCAGATCATATAGACGGTATTCTGCGTGCAGCTGACGACCACACAGGTGCCGCGGGCAACCTTGCGCTTTGCCAAACCGTCAGCCAGGCTGCAGATGCACTGCCAGAACTGGCCGTAGGAAAGTGCGCCGTCCTTATCCGCAACGGCAGGCTGCACAGGCTTTGTCTGCGCATGATGGGCAATATATTCGACGATCGATGAAAGCTTTTCCATAGCTACCTCCTGAAATAAGAACTGGCGGTGAACGCAGGCGCCACCGCAGCAACTACTTGATTATATAATATTTTTGCTTTTTTTTCACCATTCACACGGAAATTTCACAGAAGATTGTTGTAATATTCATCTGTGGAGTATACAATAAGGAAGACAAAACGTTAAGGGGACAGGAGAGACTCTGTGGGATCCGTCGGGAATTTTCGGAAGCAGAGCGAAGAGATTAGAGTTGAGGCTGAAGGGGAATGCGAACAGACGAAGACGTTTGTCCGCAGAATCGTATCCTCTGCTATTTTTTTTGAAAAAATATACGAATGCAAAACTTTTAAATGTTAAAGGAGAAAAAGACAATGAGAAAAAAGACCAGGGTTACGGCTGCTCTGCTTCTCACAGCTGCACTGACTTTTTCTTTTACTGCCTGCGGAGGTGACAGCTCGCAAGCAGTAACGGAGGGACAGGAGGCGCAAACTCTGACGATTGCCTACCAGTATGGCATGGCCTATGCGCCGCTGGAGATCATGCAGGAACAGAAACTGATCGAAAAATATTATGATGGCGACGTGGAAATCGAGTGGAACGTACTCAACTCCGGAGCAGCCATCACTGAAGGCTTTATTTCAGGAGATATTGATGTGGGCGCCATGGGTATCGCGCCGGTCATTACGGGAATTACCAGCGGAGTCCCTTATAAGATCTGTTCCGGCGTGTCAGCACAGCCACACAAGATCATGACCAATAATAAAGAGATAAAATCGCTGAAAGATATCGACGAGGAGAAGATCGCACTGGTAAATATCGGAAGCATTCAGCATATCCTGCTGGCTATGGCTGCGGAGGAGGAATTAGGCGATGCGCATGCACTGGACAACAATATTGTCGCCATGTCTCATCCGGACGGGATGGTTTCCCTTCTTTCCGGCAGCGTTGAATGTCAGCTGACCACTTCGCCGTATGTATTTAAAGAAGAGGCAGAGGAAGGCATCTACGAGGTGGAAGGACTGGAGTCCGTATGGCCGAATGGAAATTCCTTTATTGTCGCCATCGCTTCTACGCAGCTGCAGGAGGATAATCCGGAGCTTTATGAGGCGGTAGTAAAGGCTTTTGCCGAAGCCATCGACTATATCAACAACAATAAGCAGGAAGCGGCAGAGCTGCTCTGTGAAGCCGAGGATGTGGACGCAGAGACCATGCTGGACTGGCTCAATGATCCGGCCTGTATATATTCCACAGAGATAAAGGGCGTGAAAGATATGGCGGACTTTATGGCAGAAAATGATTTCCTGGAAAACGAAGGACCGGAGTCCATAAGCGATCTGGTTTTCGATAATGTAGAAGGAAACTGATAGAGAAAGGCAGATTGACTATAGATGAAACGAGAAGTAAAAACACAGATTATTTTCATCCTCTGCTTTCTGGCGGCATGGCAGTTTGTCTATCAGATGCAGGTTTTCCCAAAACTTTCCTTTCCGTCGCTGCAGGCGATCGGTCAGGCGTTTGTCGACGGATTTCGGGATGACAGCCTCCTGTCCTATACGATGTATTCCATGGAACTGATCGCCAAGGGACTCGGGATAGGCATCATCCTGGCCTTTGTTTTTTCCAGTCTGGCAGTGATCAGCAGAACCTTTTACGCGATCTATAACCTGATCGTATCCATCTGCGATCTGCTTCCGGGCGTGGCGCTGCTTCCCCTGGCGATTTTGTGGTTCGGCATCGGTGAGGGTACGACGATCTTTATCGTTATCCATTCTATCCTCTGGCCGATGTCCAGAAATCTCATTGATGGATTCAAGTCGGTATCGGGGATTTTTCTGGAAAGCGGGCGGAATATCGGTCTGCGGGGCTTTTCTCTGGTAAAAGGCGTCTATCTTCCGGCAGCTTTCGCCAGCGTACTTTCCGGTTTGCGGGTCGGCTGGGCAAGAGCCTGGCGCGGACTGCTCAGCGTGGAAATGATTTTCGGTACTACCGGAGTAGGTGCGGGAATCGGCTGGTACATCTTCATGAAACGGACCAATGTCGATGTGGCAGGCGTTTTTGCTGCGCTGATCGTGATCATTATCATCGGTATCGTCATTGAATACGGCGTATTCCGGACATTGGAAAAGCATACCGTAAAGAAATGGGGGATGGTAAGATGAGCGCAGTGTTAGAGGTAAAGGGACTGACAAAGAATTACCAGGATACGCCGGACAGCCGCGACATATTGAAGGATATCTCTCTGACCGTGAATCACGGAGAGTTCATCTGCATTCTGGGACCATCCGGCTGCGGGAAGACAACACTGATCCGCTGTATCGCCGGGTTTGAGGATTACGAAGGCGAAGTTCTGGTAGAAGGGAAAAGAGTAAAGCGTCCGGACATAGACCGAATGATGATTTTTCAGGACTTTAACCAGCTTTTTCCCTGGAAGACAGTAAAAAAGAATATTCAGTATCCGCTAAAAGTCAACGGCGTCAAGGACAAGGACGAGCTCGAGCGGATTGCAGAGGAAAATCTGAAGCTGGTCGGCCTGGAGGGCAAAGGCGATCTGTATCCGCACCAGCTTTCCGGCGGCATGAAGCAGCGTGTGGCGATAGCCAAGGGACTGGCGCTGAAACCCAAGATCATCCTTATGGATGAGCCTTTTGCCAGTCTTGACGCGATGACCAGATCGAAGCTGCAGAACCGGCTTCTTGATATCAAAGAAAAAGAAGATATTACGGTCATCTTTATCACTCATAATATCCAGGAGGCTCTGGTGCTGGGTGACCGGATCCTGTTCATGTCGAAGCAGGGAAAGATCAAGATCGATACGCAAAACACGATTGCCCGTCCGGTTTCGCCGGTATCAGAGGGATACGGAGAGATGTGGAAACTGTTTCACGATGCGCTTTGGGGGGAAGATGAGGATACAAAGTAAAAGAGAACCTGTATCAGGGGGGAAAAACAGGATCGTTTTGCGGATCGCGGTGTTTCTGCTTCTTGCGGCATTGCTTTTTGCCTATTTTAATCAGGTACTGACCATATCGGCGTCAGATTCCAACCGCAAGATCATCAATGCATTTTACCATGAAGAGGAGAATACCATAGATGTGCTGTATCTGGGAACCAGCGCATCAAACCGTTACTTTATTTCTCCTTTAGCCTATGAAGAGACCGGTATGACCGTTTTTACACTGGCGACCATGGGTATGCCGCTGTTTTTTGTGCCGGAGCTTATTGCGGAAGTGCAGAAAACACAGGAGCCGCAGCTGTACGTCATTGAACTGCGCAGCGTGCTCAAGGATAAAGAGGCGATCACTGACGCCCATATCCGCAGGGTCACCGACAGTATGAAATTCTCAGAAAACCGCACGGATGCTATCCGCAAGGCGCTGGATTTCACGGAAGGCGCGCAGGAAAGCGATGTCGGCGAGGATTTTCTGGAGTATTATCTTCCGATCATCAAATATCACGACCGTTTTCTGCAGGGAGATGTTTCGGCCAGCGAGTGGATACTGCAGACCGGAGAAAACGAGACGAAGGGCTATGTGACCAGCAAGAGCACACTGACGCAGCGTCCGCAGCAGGAAGCGGTATACACGGCTGAGCGCGAGCCTCTGGCCGATGAGGCTGCAGAAACGCTGGAAGAGGTTCTGGATTACTGTGACAGCCTGGAACAGGATGTACTGTTTGTCCTGTCGCCATTTTCGGTAAAGGAGGAACAGGCGAAACAGTTTAATACCGTTATTGATACAGTAGAATCACGAGGATATACCGTACTGAATTTCAATACAGAGGAAATGATCGAAACGCTGGATATTGACTGGGATACAGATTTTTACAACAGCAAGCATGTCAATTATCTGGGTGCGCAAAAGTATACGGCTTATCTGACGGCTTATCTCGCCGCGCATTACGATCTGGAAGATCACCGGGGAGATTCAGCCTATCAGAGCTGGGAGGACGCACTGGATTATTACCGGGATTATGTGGCGAACGGAATACAGTTTGTAAAAGAATAGCGGAAAATCAAAGATCCGGCTGCAGCGCTGTCAGAGCTTTCTCTGACGTGTCTGCAGCCGGTTTTCTGTGCGAAAAAAGGTCTGGGGCTGTCCGCCTGGGTCATGCCTACGCATGCCTGCGGAAGATGTTGCCCGGCGATGAGGAGGCGGCTGTGTTTTCGGCTTTACGGCTCTTCTATGTCCAGTCGGAAAACATTGATTACATCGGCATCGGGACAGCAGAAGCGGTAATCTCCGGCTTTGCTCAGAGGCAGCGTGCCCCCGTAGCGCAGGATATCGATATAAGGAAATGCGGCGTGCATCGCCATGGGACATAGCTGACCCCGCTGTGTGTCGTAGTCAAAGACATCGCCGATCTTGTGGCCGCGATGACAGCCGCACGACCCCTTGCGGTCGACCAGAGTGATGGTGATCTTTGGTTTGCTCATAAAAACCTCCATTCTTCATTTTGCATATTCTTCGTGTATCAATATCTTCGTATACGAACAGTATATAAACAGTATATAAACAAGATAGCAGATAAGAGGGTTCTCTTCAAGGTGTAATCCGGGAAGAAGAAATCTCGGCTTCTTCGACGATCAGCACCTGTCCCTCCACACGGAAACGGATGTCCATGCCGGCGAAAGGAATACCGTAGATCCGGTCGGGATCATCATGATAGGCGGGACGGGGATCCTGGGCAAGCACCTCGGTCAGCCCCTGGCGCAGCCGGGAGTCTACCCGGGAAAGAAGTCCTCGCGGGTCAGTAACCTGCAGACGGTAACCGGCCGTATCTTCCTGAAATCCGCATATGGCTTCCGGACAGCGGTCGGTGGTGATGTACGGCTTGATGTCGAAGATCGGCGTGCCGTTCATCAGATCGGCGCCGGAGACCTGAAGAACAGAGCCAAGCTGCGGATCAGTGGCGATTCCTTCCAGCTTTACCACTGAGAGCCCCAGACCATTGGGGCGGAAAGGCGAGCGGGTGGCGAAAACACCGACTCGTTTGTTGCCGCCAAGCCGGGGCGGACGCACCGTAGGCGTCCAGTTCTGCTCTGCATTTTCTGAGAAAGACCAGATCAGCCAGATGTGGGAGAAACCCTCCAGTCCGCGCAGGCAATCCGGTGAGCGGTAGGGCGCTTCAAACACGATGCGGCCGGGCAGATGCGGAGCCAGTCCGCTTTGACGGGGAATGCCGAATTTTGTCGGGAAGTCGTTTTCGATGTGTGCAATGGGTGTCAGTGTAAAAGTGTTCATTTTATTCCTTTTTATTCCTTTCCGTTTGTTCTGTTCTCTATTCTTCGCCGGGAGGCTCCGGGATTTTTCCCAGCGGAAGCAGCCGGCTGCTGTACGGTGAAACGATGCGGCGGTGGCGGCAGGCAGCAGCGAGCAAACCGCTGAGCCTGGAGCTCGGCGTATAATTTCATGTGTCTTCTGATGTTATATATACTACAAAATACGATTTGTTTCAATAGACGGTTCATCTGCGGGATCTGTGTCCTCTGTGACAGAAAACCGGTTACCAGCGTCTGGAATTTGTGATAGAATAATAAGGAATGTGTTTGGAGGTGGTTTGTTTGACGGAAACGAAGGAACAGAAAACGATTCTGCGTGTGGTGGTAATGACGGCTTTTCTGACCACCTTTATGGGCAGCGCACTGAATCTGTCGATTCCGGCGATGGAAAAGGAATTCGGTATCGGTGCGACACTGGTCGGATGGATCGTGACCGCCTATACCCTGTCCATTGCGGCGATGAGCGTGCCGTTTGGGAAAATCGCTGATGCCGCGGGAAGACGCGGTGTCCTGATTCTGGGAATAAGTGTCTTTGCCGTCATGTCCCTGGGCTGTGGATTTTGTACGGATATTTGGATCCTTCTGGCGCTGCGCGTGGCGCAGGGCTTTGGCGCAGCCATGATCTTCGCGACCAACAACGCCATT
>CALXJA010000094.1 GCA_944388465.1 uncultured Emergencia sp. | reverse complement strand
ACATCTCATTACAATTATGAATTTGAACACTACAGATAATTAAGAGAACTTTTTCGATCGTTGGTGATCCTGAGATTGTCCGTATAGGCAACACCATCAAAATCAATGGAAAAACAATCGCGCCTGGATTTGGCAGCATAGAATTGTGGTTAGAGCCTAAAACAGTCGGCAATAGGGTGTTGGTGTAAGAAGTCAAACTGATCAACAGCGTCAACACAAAATTATATAGAGAAAGATAAAATACAGGGGAGGAACTGTACAATGAAGGGAAAGACGGTGCTTTACGGGGTTATCCCGGTGTTTCTGTATGGACTGATCAAAATTTTCATGGATTCGCGAGCCGCTGCGGAAGAGGATTTTTATCCGAGGTATGGTTTTTTCCTCTGCTATGTTCTGGCCGGCGCGCTGCTGGCAGCCGGAGTATATCTGTCCGGGCGGATTCACCGCACTGCGGCAATTCTGCTTTCTTTTGGCTGGGTCATCGTACTGATTGCCCTTTATGCAGGAGTGCTGACGGGGATTCTTCCTTTTGACGGTATTCTGCTTCCGGTGGTGATGAACGAGACGTTTTTTCTGCTGGTTATCGGTGTATATCTGATGACTGGGTTGCTGCTGCTGTTTCAGAAGGAACACAGACGATGATGAAGAAAGCGCCTCCCTGCGCGGTTTTCAAGAAAAAGAGCTTTGTATTCGCCCTCTTGGGGGCGTTTTTTTGTTTGAACAGGCACTCGGTTTCCAGGCGTTCAGATCTGCTTCCCAAAAACATCTGCGATTTCCGGAAAACGGATCATAAGGTGCTCTTTATTCGCTGCAGAAGTTATGCTATACTATTTAAGAAATGAAATTCCTCCGCAGCGGCTTTTGGCCGGCGGCAAGAAAATACAGAAAAGAGAATACAGGAGAAAGCAGTTATGATCAAGAGCATGACGGGATTCGGCAGAGGCGAATACAACGACGGCAAACGGAATATTATCGCAGAGATCCGTTCGGTCAATCACCGTTATTCAGATATTACCGTAAAGATGCCCAGGAGATATTCCTTTACAGAGGATAAGATAAAAAATACGGTCAAAGAAAAGATCAAGCGGGGCAAGGTAGAGGTATCCATTATTGTAGAAAATCTTACGGAAAATGATGTGAACATCAATTTGAATACCATGCTTGCACAGCAATATATAGATAATCTGGAAAAGCTTCGGGAAACCTTTTCTCTGGACGGAGAGATATCGCTCTCTTTTTTGGCGTCCATGCCCGACGTGTTGAAGGCCGTGCCGGATGTCGACGATGAAGAAGAGATGACGGCCTGTATCCTGAAGCCGGTAAAAGAAGCTGCAGCGAATCTGGAGAGCATGAGAGCCTGCGAGGGTGAGAAGCTGGCTGAGGATCTGCGTATGCGCGGCGAACTGATCCGCACTCTGGTGGAGCAGATTGCCGAGCGGGCGGAAACTGTGCCGAAGGCGTATATGGTTAAGCTGCAGGAGCGGATAAAAGAACTGATCGGCAGCAGTGTAGAGATTCCGGAGGACAGGATCCTGACCGAGGCAGCGATTTTTGCAGCTAAGTGCAGCATTACTGAAGAACTGACCCGTCTGGACAGCCATATGCAGCAGCTTTCGTCGATCCTTTCGGAGAGCAGAGAACCATGCGGCAAGAAGCTGGATTTTCTGGTGCAGGAAATGAACCGGGAAGCCAATACCATCGGTTCAAAAGCTAATGATCTTGCGATTACCGGTTACATGCTGCAGATCAAAGCAGAGATTGAAAAGATACGGGAACAGGTACAGAATATCGAATAGAAGATGCCTTAAAATCAATTTGCAGATTTGCATCACGAAAGACTTTATTCTTGAATGTTAATGGGGAAAGTGATATAATATTTATCCAAACGAGATACGAGGAGAAAAAATGGACAGAGAAGCGTATTCCGGCAAACTTTTTATCATATCCGGTCCCTCCGGCGCCGGCAAGGGTACGATCTGCAAAAGACTAATCGAAGAAACAAACGTAGAGCTTTCCGTGTCGATGACGACAAGGAGTCCGCGTCCCGGTGAGGAGGAAGGGAAAAGCTATTTCTTCACCACAATGGAAGATTTTCAGAAAGAAATCGAGGCAGGCGGACTTTTGGAGTATGCTTCGGTGTATGGCAATTACTATGGTACACCTAAGCAAAAGGTTGTTGAAAAACTCAGAGCCGGCACGGATATCGTACTGGAGATCGATATTCAGGGCGCTCTCAATGTGAAGGAGGTTTATCCGCAGGGTATTTTCATCTTTATTCTGCCGCCTTCTATGGCAGAGCTGCGAAAGCGGATAACCGGAAGAGGTTCTGAGAGCGAGGATGCGATAAATCTGCGGCTTTCCCAGACACTGAAAGAGGTATCCTACATAGATAAATACGATTACTGTGTGGTGAATGGAGATCTGGACGAGGCGGTGGCGAGAGTAAAGGCCATTGTCATGGCAGAGCATTCCCGTGTTTCGCAGAGTATTTATCAGTTAATTGAGAAATATAAGGAGGAAGTTTAATGCTGTATCCATCGATTAATGAAATCAGAAAAAAGGCAGACAGCCGTTATACTATTGTAATTATGGCGGCGAAGAGAGCCAGAGATATCATCGACGGAAAACCGATCCTTACCGATTGTGATACTAACAAACCGGTATCCATTGCCGCCCACGAGATCGCGGAGGATCTGATTACCTATAAGCGTGCGCCGGAAGATGGTGAGGAAGGCGAAGAAGCCAGCGCCTGATATCTGGATTAATTGAAATCAGCCTGAACGAGGACGATACGTCCTCGTTTTTCTGTTTAAACGGCATTCCGGTTTTCTCTTTGCCTGGAAACGGACTTTTATTGTGCTTTTGATATTTTTGCCGTTCTGCCGTCGGCGGGGAGCCGCTGCTGCTGCGGTTTTTGCTGATTTGCAGGAAAAGTACGCACCGGGTAAAATGATTCATCTTTCACGTCGGCCGAAGCGCGGAATTTGTCGAATTTTTCTCGTTTACATTCAACTGTAATTATTTTACAATATCCATAAAGATATCCGATAGGAGAGGAGAGAACATTATGGCAGAGAACTACATATCAATCATTAGTGGCAAAGTGGCTGCCAGAATCAAGGTAAGCGATGTAGTTTTTATTGAGAGGAACTGCCGCAAACTTCGGATCGTGACAGATGATGAGGAATACAGCTATTATGAAAAAATAGAGAATATCAGCCCGTTGCTGGACGATCGTTTCTATCCTTGTCTGAAGGGTTGTTATATCAATTTGGAAAAAGTCACGTCCATGTCCGAGCAGTGCATACGTTTCGAAAACGGCAAGATGTTCAATCTGGGAAGAGAAAATTTTATCAAGGCAAAACAGCGCTATAGATGTTTTTTGCAAAGAACACTGCAGGACAAAGAACCAAAGCGAACGCTCCAGTGATGAGGCATCGCTGAAACGGAAGAAGCCGTTTTTGGCAGAGACAAAAGTACGAAAAAGGAAGCTGATCTCGTTTGACCATTTCCTTTGGTGAAATGAAAAACTAACGTCCAGAAGAAAAAATAAGTTCCAGATGAAAGAGAAAGCTCTGTTTTCAATATGAAAAAGATAGATGTATCTTGAAAAAATACGGCCTTTTGTGT
>CALXJA010000093.1 GCA_944388465.1 uncultured Emergencia sp. | reverse complement strand
CATCTTTTCCATGGTGAAACCGGTGAAGCCATAGATAATGGATACGATCGGGTTAACGTAGTTAAGTACAGCATACGGAGCATATTCGATAGTCTTAACTCCTAAGAAGCCGGTCATCGTCGTACCGCATACGTTCCAAGGAATCAGCGGTGAAGTCAGCGTAGCGCTGTCTTCCAGACATCTGGACAGGTTTTTCGGCTTTAACTTTCTGTCCTCGAATACATTCTTGTACATTCTGCCCGGCAGAATGATAGCCAGATACTGGTCTGCAGTGAGCAGGTTCACACCGATGCAGGTCAGGATTACACACAGAACCAGTCTGCCTGTACCCTTAGCAAACCTGACAATCGCTTCCGTCAGCTGACCCAGCATACCGGTAGCTTCTAACACACCAGCAAAGCTCATCGAGCACAGTACGATGGACACGGTCCACAGCATTCCGTCAAATCCGCCGCCGCCGACTACGTCTGCTACAGTGTAATCGTTAGAGAGAGGAACAGTGCTCTGCGCCTCATAACCGTAGTGCATGATGGAGAAGAAATCATTGAAGTTGATTCCCTGTACTACGCCCATGCAGAACATACCCATCAGCACGCCGCAGAAGATTGCCGGAAGAGCCGGAATCTTAACGATAATGGCCAGGAGCAGGAACAGTACCGGAAGCATGAGAAGCGGACTGATAACAAATTCTTTCTGAATTTCCGTCTGCAGAATATCCGCCATTTCCATTTCAGCGCTTCCACTGTCATGTCCCATGCCCAGAATGAACATGACCACGATGAAAATGATATACGACGGCGTAACCGTCCACACCATGTGACGGATGTGATCGAAGATGTTGGAACCGGACACGGCAGGAGCCAGATTGGTGGTGTCGGACATCGGAGACATTTTGTCGCCGAAATAAGCTCCGGATACTACTGCGCCGGCTGCCATGGCCGGATTAACACCCAGACCGATAGCGATACCGATCATCGCAACGCCGATGGTACCGGCAACGGTGTAGGATGAACCGATAGCCAGGGATACGATGGAGCACAGCAGCGCCGCGGTTACCAGGAAGATGGACGGACTCAAAATCTCCAATCCATAATAAATCATTGAAGGAATGATACCCGCTGCTTTCCATGTAGATACCAGCGTACCTACTGTCAACAAAATCAGGTTGGCCTGCATAGCACGATTGATACCTGCCAGCATGCCTTTTTCCATTACGCTCCATTTCCAACCGTTAAGAGCTGCTATAGCTGAAGTAAACGCTGCAGCCAAAATCATCGGCATATGCGCGTCGCCATAATCGGTTAAGAAAACGGAGTAGCATACCATGCCCAGTGCAAAAACAACACAGAGCAATACCTGCCACATAGGAATTCGTTTACCCATAAAAATTCCCTTATGCAGATCAAAAGGATAGGGCTTCTATCTGCACATTTTCCTTTCTTTACTTTTTATACAGGAATAATTTCATACAGACTGCGGGGAGAACGGCAAAAGGTTCCCGCCGCACTCTGCTATAACAAAGACTTCACACCGCCCTAACTGGTGCTCAGGCCTCATTATACTTTTTGATCAGATCTTCTGCCGTCTCCTTTGTCAGACCGGCATCCAGGCATACCTCTACGAAGGCTTCGTTGAGCGCTTTTGTCCGTTCTTCGCCGAGAGGGCAGATCTCCTTAGCGGCAACATCAGCCACATAGGCTCTGGCCTTGTCGGAAACCGACCAGCTTCCTTCCTTGTTCCAGGCCGCTCTCTCTTCGTAGTTCATGGTAATGTTGCTGTAATTCTGTTCTTTTTTGTAATTCTTCAGGGTATGCTTCTGGTTGAGGAAGTTTCCGCCAGAGCCGACCTTCAGCAGCAGGTCTGCAGCCAGGGATTCTTCGTCAAAACGGATACCCTTTTCCAGATGCTTCAGTGTTCCGATATAGTCGTTGTCAATGACGATCTTCTCGATGCTCATCTCTGCAATAACGTTGAGTCCGCCGGCTCCGGATACGTTGTCCACACCGGCCAGCATCGCCATAAGACCGCTTCTTGCCGATTCACTTCCTGCCTGATAATCAATATATTTAGAATCAGACATGACTGCATATGTATGTACAGGCAGTCCATAATATTTTCCCATCTGTGCATATCCTGCAGTTACCATACTGCACTCCATAGCTTCCATCGGCGTATACATGGTCTTCATATTGAAGATGCAAGGCGCACCGCCGTATACGACCGGATGACCCGGTTTGATGACCTGAATCAGCACCAATCCTGCCAGCAGCTCTACGGTGTGTTCCAAAATGCAGCCCGCTAATGTGATCGGTCCGGTAGCACCGGCAATCTGCGCAGAGATCAGCTCGATCGGAATATCCATTTTTACACAGTCCACGATATTTCTTGCGCCGATATGGGACCATTTCAGCGGTGAAGTTACGCAGATATCAAAGATGGTATACGGCTTGGTTCTGACATTTTCTTCCGAGCCAAGCACGGCTTTCAGCAGCTTGAAGGTCCGCGGCACACCTTCTACGTCCGTGGAACCGCCGATGATCGGTTTTGTGGAGTTCTGCATCTCTGTATAGTACAGATACTGGGAACCCAGTTCGCCCGGCGCTTCTTCGCAGACGATAGAAGAAGAAACGAAATCGATGTGAGGCAGACTCTGTGCCACCTTGGTCAGCAGCTTCAGATCCTTTACACCGGACAGTCTGACGGTCTCTCCGTCGCTTTCCAGCACGTTGCTGGCACTGCTTCCCGGATTAAATCTGGTTTTGCCGTCTCCGAAGGTGCAGTAGAAATTGCCTTCTCTGTCATAAAGATCAAAGGATGACGGAGCGGACTCTATGCACTTTGTAACCAGTTCACGCGGGAACTTGACCTTCTGCGTCTCTCTGTCCACGGTACATCCGGCCTTTTCCAGGATGTCCAGCGCTTCGTCATAAGCAAAAATAATACCTAAATTTTCCAATACATGGAGCGCTGTCTCATGCATTTCTTTGACCTGGTCTTCTGTCAGAATTTTAAGTTGAAGACTTTCGTCGTATGCAAATTTACTCATTTCCTCACCTTACCTTACTCTCATGATTTAGTACTATATTTAGAATTATACCTCGTACAGGTTTTTTCAGTTTATGTTTAACTTTAGTTATTTTTGTAAAATAATTCGAGTTTTCAAAAAATGATTTTTATTTACGCTATTTCCATTTATCCGATAAAAAAATTACCAAAGTTTATAACCATTCTGGTAGACCTCTTTTTTCACAGGTGATAAAATGAGTATAGAAAAAAACAGTTAATTTTATAGCCCGAAGCGAAAGAGGAGAATGAATATGGTAAAACAAATCTATCCCCGCGTGGAAATTAATCTTCAGTATCTAAAGGAAAACGTCGCTGCCGTTGTGGACAGATGTGCAGAATTCGGAATCGATATCGCCGGCGTCATCAAAGGCACCACAGGTATTCCGGAATGTGCCAAAATGTTCGCTGAAGGCGGTGTAAAGATGATCGCTTCCTCCCGTCTGGAGCAGATCGAGGATTCCCGGGAATATGGCATCGACCTTCCTTATATGCTGCTCCGCGTGCCGATGATGTCGGAGCTGCCTGAAGTCGTTCGTCTGACCGATATCAGTCTCAACAGCGAACTTTCCGTTCTGCTGGCTCTCAACGAGGAAGCGGCAAAACAGGGGAAAGTCCACAAAGTCATCCTGATGGCCGACCTGGGCGATTTACGCGAAGGCTTCTGGGACAAGGACGAAATGGTCGATGTCGCCGTAAAAGTAGAGAATGAGATGAACAATCTGGAACTGGCCGGTGTAGGTACCAACCTGGGCTGCTACGGTTCCATCGAAGCCACCGCAGACAAACTGGATGAACTGGTTGCCATCGCCGAAAGGATCGAGGCCAAAATCGGCCGTACACTGGAATACATCTCCGGCGGCGCTACCACCAGCCTTCCGCGGATCTTCAACAAGGATATGCCAAAACGCATCAACCTGCTGAGAGTCGGCGAAGCTATACTCCTGGCCAGAGACCTGGATGTTTTCTACGGCTATGACATGAGCTTCATGCACCAGGATGTCTATACCCTGAAGGCTGAAGTTATCGAGGTAAAGGATAAGCCATCTCATCCGGTAGGCAAGATCTCCATCGATGCCTTCGGTCATACGCCGGTATACGAAGACAGAGGCATCCGCAAAAGAGCGCTGCTGGGTATCGGTAAGGTGGACTACGGCAGCATCGATGAAATTTTCCCGAAAGATAAAGGTATCGAGGTCATCGGCGCATCCAGCGATCACACCATCCTGGATATCGAGGACGCTGAAAGGACGCTGAAACCAGGCGATATCGTATCCTTCGGCATCAATTATGCGTCTATCGTTTATCTGACCAACTGCAGAAACGTACAGATCGTATTTGTATAATGATCATCTCAGTAATACCTGAAGCAGATGCGCCGCGGAGCTTTGTAAAAAGCCGCCGCGGCGCATCTGCAGACAGATAAACACATTCGATACTGCGCTGTCCCGTGCGCAGCTTCGGAAAGGGGGAAAAGATGGCAAAACTCATTGACTTTAAATGCCGCTACGCGGATTATCAGGGCATATCCAAGACCGAGGCCGAAGCCATGGGGCTCAGTCTTCCTGACGCCTATCTTCACGGCGAGACCATCGCAAAACTAATCGGCGGAAACGGCGTACTTCCTTTCGATCCGGTTCTCGAAGCCGAAAATCTCGGGGCATCCGTCAAACTGGACGATTCTTCCCTGGGACCGAGAAAGGGAGCGGATGTCGTCACAAAAATAGAGCAGCTGGCCGAGCTGCCCGTCCTCGATCCTGACCACGGCCGTCTGGCAGAAACCTTGAAAGCAGTCAGACTGATCAATAACGCAGGCGACAGCGCCACGATCGAAATGCACGGGCCGATCACCATCATCAACGGTCTTACGGATATCATGAAGATTCTCGTGGGGTGGCGCAAACACGGCGACATCATGGACAGTTTTTTTGAGAATCTGATCAAAGGGCTGACGGCTTACGCCCTTGCTGCGCGAGATGCCGGATGTCAGATCATCTACTATACAGATTCTTCGGGAAGTCTGAACATCCTCGGACCTAAATATGCAAAGCAGATTACGGAAAACTTTACGGTTCCGCTGCTGAAGCGTCTTGACGAACAGCTGGACAGCGGCTGCGTCATTCATCTCTGTCCGAAGACTTCTTTTCTGCTTGCCGGATTCGAAAAGGCACAGTGGAAAACTCTGGCACTGGATGAAAAAATGCCTTATCAGCAGGCCTGTCAGGCGGCCTGCGGTAAAGTCAGATTTCTGGGTCAGCGCTGCCGCAAGGATACCAATATCCAGGTCGATCGTATCCATTATCTGGAGCTGATCTGATCTGAAAATAGCTGACCGGTACAAGCGGGAAGTCTAATCTTTTCAGGCTTTCCGCTTTTTCTTTTTCTATTCCCGGATGTTCCGGGTTCAACCACACAGAAACAGCGAGGTACTGACATGAACAACTTCTATAATTCATATTTCAAAGTCGACACGGAAACGGTCGTCCGCAATTTCTACAAAGTGAAAGACTATATCAGTCCGGATACAGACATCATCCCGGTAATCAAAGGCAACTGCTACGGATACGGTCTTGTGCCGATGGCAAAAATTTTTGCGGAACGCTGCCATGCGCCGCTGCTGGCCAATGCCGCCATGTATGAAGCCGTTGAACTCCGGCAGAACGGAATTAACTGCGATATTCTGATCATCGGCGGTATCCCTCAGCATCTGCTTCACGGCGCCGTGGAATACGATCTGCAGGTGCCGCTTTTTGAAGAAGTCACGGCAAAGAAGCTCAATGATCTGGCTGCCGGCACAGGGAAAACCATCAAAGTCCATATTAAACTGGAAACCGGTATGAACCGTCTCGGCGTCCGTCCCGGCGCAGATCTTTCTGCACTGCTTGATCAGGTAAAAAAACTGAAAAACATAAAAGTTGTCGGCGCCTACACCCACTTTGCCACCTCTACGGCGGATTATTACGATCCGTTCGCGCTGGAGCAGTTCGAAAAATTTAAGGAAGGCGCCGCGCAGATCGAAGCGGCGGGTTTTCCGCTTACCTATAAGCACTGCTGCAATTCAGCGGCCATCGCCTGGTTCCGCGAAGCATACGGCACACACGTCCGTTCCTGTTCCTCGATCCTGGGGCACATGGCCATGGAGGACGGCCGCGAACCTATCGGATTGGAAGAGCCTGTGGAAATCGGCGCGTATATCACCAATATTCATTCCGTCAGTCCCGGAGAAACCATCGGCTACAGCCGGGCATACAAAGTCCAGCGGCCGATGAAGGTCGCTACGCTGTCTATCGGTTTTGCCGACGGATTTTACCCCAAATGGATGCGAGGCGGCGGTCCGGTTCTGGTCAGCGGTGTAAAGACCCGTTTCCTCGGCTGCTGCATGGATCAGTCCTTTGTCGATGTCACGGATATCCCGTGCCGGCTGGGACAGAAAGCGATCCTCATCGGCCGGGACGGCGGCGAAAGGATCACCACCTGGGATATGGAACAATTCTGTGAAAATACTTTTGAATATTTATATGGCACCGTCGGTCCGAGGGTTGAAAGAATCTACATATGAGTATACTATGTTTCATATAGAAAATATCCCGAAACAGAAAGGATAAGCTTATGATCCATATTCTTCCCTCGGCCAGAGCCGATGAACTCAGACAGTATACAGACGAGTATCTGATCAGGCGGCTGGACGAAAGCCGAAATATCTTCCTTGCTCTTGGTGAGAAGCGCTACTTTTTGACGTTTCACTGGCTGGATGGCAAAAAGGTCACAATTTATGCCGACAGTAAAGACTTCGTCATTGTCACGGACAGCGAAGGCGCAGCCGAAAGCGCCGGAAACATCGATGTCCCGGAAGACGGAATCCTGCAGCTCCATGAATTTCTGCTGGAGCTGACTGCCAACGACGTATATAAGCTGGAATCTCTGGAGAACATGATTATTTCTCTGGAAGACAACCTGTTGATGGACAAAACGCCCAGCAAAGACGGTATCCGCGATATCATCAAGGTCCGCAAGGATCTGCTGAAGGTCAAACGGTATTACGAACAGATGGAATTTCTCACCGATGAAATTGCCGCTATCGATCCGACCTTCAGCTTTATCGATAAAAAATTTGACCGCCTTCTGGACTTTGTGCTCCATCTCCAGGAATATATTGAACAGGTGCGCGAAGCCTATCAGTCGCAGATCGATATCGAGCAGAATAATATCATGAAGGTATTCACTGTAGTCACCTCCATTTTTATGCCGCTGACGCTGATCGCCGGCTGGTACGGCATGAATCTGCAGATGCCGGAGTTCGGCTGGCCCTGGGGCTATCCTTTTGTCATCGCCGTTTCGCTGACCGTGGTCATCGCATTGATCATCCTGTTTAAAAAGAAAAAATGGTTCTGAAAAGAGCAGGAGCTGATCGCCTGACCTGATTGCCGACCTCCGCCAGCCTACAGCAACTTTCGGATATCGTCCATATACAGGGAAAAGTCCCCGCCTTCCCGGCGCAGCTTCAGCGCTGCCACCAGAGAGCCAAAGGTCTTTTTATTGATCGGAAAAACCTTTAATGCGGCAAACCCAACGGTAAAGCAGATACTCGGCACTAAAATGTACGCTGCGTTCAGGAATGCAATCGCACTGGCAGGCTGTACCTCCAACGCAGGATCAAAACCGGAGCGATCAAAGAATATGCCGAAAAGCTGCACGATTACTGCTGTAATCAGCGTTCCCAGTACCGATACCAATGACATGATATCCCCTTCCCTGCGCTTGTAATGGACATATTCGTCCACTTCGACAATATCGTAAAAAATCGAGCTGGAAAGTTGCCAGAAACTGGTCTGCATAACCGCAAATCCCATAACGTAAATCGCTGCGCCGATAACCGAGCGAGGCGCAAAGAGAAAGACAAGATAGCCGATCGCCGCGCTGAATGCCATGGTGATCATTTGCTGATTGGCCTTGCCCAGAGACAGCGCCATTTTATTCGCCAGCGGCGTCATCAGAATAAAGATAATGATCGTCAAAATATAGATATAGGAAGAGTATCGGTTGTCTAATCCGAGACTGTATTTCAGATAGTAAATCGTACCGATATTAAATACCGCGAAAGCGCAGGCAAAGGCCGCCTTGTATACGATCAGCAGCCGCATGGTTCTGAGTCTGCAGAGCTGAAAATAGTTAACAAAGATATCCTTGAACACATTTCCTTTTTTGTCATGCTTTTCTCCGATTACGGATCTCTTTTTCGTCAGTACGAAAGACGCTATCCAGCTGAACAGGCAGCCGAAAGCGATAATGATGCCGATCGTCTGCCAGCCGGCTTCCTGGTCATGCGAAAACAGTTCCAGGATCCAAAGCGGCATCACATAGCCCAAAGCGTTGCCGATAATGGAAAAAACGCGGGACGATGTACGAAGCCGGGTACGCTCATCATACCCCCTGGCGATTTCCGCGCCAAAAGCATTATTGGGAATTTCAAAAGTAGAAAAAATTAACCGGAAACAGATGCTCAGTGTCAGATAATAGACAAACATCACCGGAATTGAAGCGTGAATCGTTCGCATGATCAGCACCATGATCACCGGCATCACAATGGCGGCCGTAAGGATAAACGGTCTGCGCTTGCCCATCGGGGAAGTACAGTTGTCCGACAGGTTTCCCACGATCATGCCTGCGATTACCTCCGCAAAAAGTCCTACAGAAGCAATGGTACTGGCCAGGGTCGAACTGAGCCCGGCACAGTTGGTCAGAAAAACCACAAAATAAGTCCCCATGAAATTGTATGTACTCCCCTGACCGATATATCCGATTCCGTATCCCAGCATCTGCGTTTTCAGCCTCCTTTTCCCTTCAACGATACAGAAGCGGAAAGCCACGGCTCCGGCTTTCTCCGGTCAGCTGCATCCTTCCGCTTTTCTTCATGAGACGAGCCGCCGGTGAATCCTCAGCATGACCGACGGCACGGCTTCTTTATTTCTCCGCTTTCCGCGCTTCCTCCATAACTGCCGCCGCGATCCGCTCTACGATCAGCGGATTAAACGGATCCGGAAGCACGTAATCTGCAGAAAGCTCTTCCTCAGGAATAACCGCCGCTATGGCTCTTGCCGCGGCTTCTTTCATCTCTTCGGTAATCTTTCTCGCTCTCGCATCCAGCGCACCGCGGAAAATCCCCGGAAACGCGATGACGTTGTTGACCTGGTTCGGAAAATCTGAACGTCCCGTTCCTACTACCGCAGCTCCGGCCTCTTTGGCCAGATCCGGCATGATTTCCGGTACCGGATTGGACATGACAAAGACGATCGGATCTGCAGCCATGGAACGAATCATATCCTGCGAAACGATACCCGGTTTCGATACCCCGATCAGAATATCCGCTCCTTTCATGGCGTCGGCCAGACTGCCCTTGACCATGCCCCGATTGGTGATCTCCGCCATCTTCTGCTGCTCCGGATTGTTGTACGGCGCGCCGTCATAAATGGTTCCCTTGCTGCCGCAGAGGATCACCTCGCCAAATCCCATGCGCAGAATCATCTTCGCAATGGAAATTCCGGCAGAGCCGGCTCCGCTGATGACGATTTTCAGCGCTCCCAGAGCTTTGCCTGTAACCTTGCAGGCGTTGAGAAGTCCTGCACAGGTAATGATGGCCGTTCCGTGCTGATCGTCATGAAATACCGGTATATCACATTTTTCGATCAGCGTCCTTTCGATCTCAAAGCAGCGGGGCGCACTGATATCTTCCAGGTTGATTCCGCCAAAGCTCTTGGAAATGCGGTATACCGTATCGATGATCACCTGGGGGTCTTTGGAATCGATACAGATAGGAATGGCGTCTATGCCGGCAAAGGCCTTGAACAAAGCGCACTTTCCCTCCATCACCGGCATTCCTGCCGCCGGCCCGATATCTCCCAGACCCAGAACCGCCGTTCCGTCGGTGATGACCGCTACCGTATTGCCTTTTCCCGTATAGGTATAGGCAAGACTCTCGTCCCGGGCAATTTCCAGGCATGGTTCGGCTACCCCCGGCGTATAGGCGATAGCGAGCTCTTCTCTATTGGTTATCGGTGCTTTCGTCTCTACCGAAAGCTTTCCTCTCCATTCTGCATGTTTGGCAAGCGCCAGTTCTTTTTTATCCATAATCGATTCCCATCCTTTCTTTTAAATGCGTGGCAAACCGCAGCAAAAGCCGCCGGACTCCTTTTTTTCTATTTCCAATCCGAAAGGCTTTCCAGCCATTCCGTTCCCTCTTTGATCTGCCGTCTTACCTCGGCCGGCGCAGTACCGCCGAAAGACATTCTGGCATTCACGCAGGCTTTGATACTGATATCCCCCAGAGCTGCCCTGTTCACTCTCGGATCGATGGCCGCAAGCTCTTCATCCGTCAGATCTTCAAAATCACAGCCTTTATGCTCGCAGGCCTTTACCATCTGCCCTACGATGGAGTGAGCCTGGCGGAAAGGTATGCCCTGCTTGGCAAAATGCTCGGCAATATCCGTAGCGTTGAGGAATCCCTTGCTGAACTGCTTTTCGATCTGATCCATACGGAATTCCGTTTTCTCCAGCATGTTGGCAAAGATCTGTATGCTGGCTTTCCAGGTATCTACCGCATCAAAGAGGCTTTCCTTGTCCTCCTGAAAATCCTTGTTGTAGGCAAGCGGTGTTCCCTTCATCACGGTCAGCAGCTGCATCAGATCGCCATAGACCCTGCCCACTTTACCGCGAAGCAGTTCCGCCATATCCGGATTTTTCTTCTGGGGCATGATGCTGCTGCCGGTGCAATAGCTGTCGTCGATGGCAATATAGGAAAATTCCTGAGAGTTCCACCATACGAATTCCTCGGCCCAGCGGGAAAGGTGCATCATAGAGATCGAAGCGTCACTGAGAAATTCAATACTGTAATCCCTGTCGCTGACACTGTCCATGGCGTTTTCTGATGGGGCGGAAAATCCTAAAAGCTCTGCCGTCCTGTGGCGGCTGATCGGCAGCGTCGTTCCGGCCAGAGCGCAGGAACCCAAAGGACAGAGATCCATTCGCTCATAGGTATCGATAAGACGGGTGATATCCCGTCTGAACATCTGGAAATATGCCATGAACACAAACCCCAGAGTGATCGGCTGCGCATGCTGCATATGGGTGAAACCCACCGTGATGGAATCCGCATACTTCTCCGCCTTGTCCAGGATCACGGATTCCAGATAAAACAGGCGGTGCAGGATCTGGCGGATTTCCTTTTTCAGATAAAGTCTGCCGTCCACCTGGCACTGGTCGTTCCTGCTTCGAGCCGTGTGGAGCTTTTTCCCGGTCTCTCCGATCTCTTCAATCAGGCGGCTTTCTATACCCATGTGGATGTCCTCATCATCCACGCAGAAAACAATGTCTCCATTATAGATTTTTTCCCTGATCTTTTCAAGTCCACCGATGATCTGCTCACATTCTTCTGCAGATACGATTCCCTGCTCAGCCAGCATGGTCACATGCGCGATACTTCCGTCGATATCCTCGTTGTACATTCTCTGGTCGAAACCGATCGACGCATTGAACTGCTTGACGATCTCGTCCATTTCTTTTTCAAATCTTCCTCCCCATAAGCTTGCCATGATTTCGTTCCTCCTATATTTTACCTTTCGGCACGCGCCTTACAGCAGCATAATCCGCCGGCTACAGATGTGGCCGAATACAAACCGTATGACATATTGTAGCATATACTCCGGCACTTCTTCAAGCATTCCTGCCCGTTCCGATACACCGAGCGGAAACGTATCCGGCTGCCGTACACGATTGCGTTCATTTTTTCTTCAAAAAAGGCACCCCTTTGCGCAGAATCTGCTTCCGCATTGACTTGTGCCGGCGCCGGTGCTATGATGAAACCAAATTGATACTCTGACAGCTGACGAGGTGCATGTTGAACTTTATCGATCAATACCGCGGACTCCCGAGACAAATTTATATCCTGGCCATTTCCAGAGCTGCCGTCTCCATGGGCGTCATGTTCGTTTTTCCTTTTTTATCTCTGCTTCTGACCAGCCGGTTAGGCTATACAGAAGCACAGGCCGGTCTGTGGATCGTCCTGGCCTCGGTGATCAGCATCCTCGGGACACTGGCTGGAGGCAAGCTATCCGATGAGATCGGCCGGAAAAAGGTCTATGCGGCAGCGATGTTCATTTCCATCGTCTCCATGGCCTTTGCCGGTTTTTTTACTCAGAGCAGGCTCATTCTCCCGTTTATTCTGGCTGCGTATTTTTCCGTGAACGCCATTCTGCCTACCGTTTCCGCCATGATCCTGGACTGGACGGACACCACCAACAAGACGGAATGTTTTTCCCTGCTCTACCTTTCCGGCAATATCGGAAGCGCTCTCGGGCCGGTCATCGCCGGCGCATTATTTTACAGCCATATGCCGTGGATCTTTTTCGGCATGTCGATCATCTTCCTTATCTCGTTTCTCCTTGTCCTGGCAAAATCCGAAGATCCCTATGTACCCAAAAGGAAAAGAACTGCTGACTGCAGCGCCGGGTCCGGCACGCCGCAGCGCGGCGACGCTGAAGAGCTGCAGGCTCCACATACGCCAACCCGGAAAAACGAAGAATTCAATCTGCTGCGCGCCATTTTTCAGACGCCGTCGCTGCTGCTTTTTCTCCTCTGTCTGGCGATCCTGACCCTCTGCTACATCAATCTGGATTTCATGCTGCCGCTTCAGTTCCGCGATTTCTTCGGACTCAATGCCGGGTCGAAATACAGCTCTCTGATCTGGACCATCAACGGCGCTTCCGTGGTTTTTCTGACGCCGGTCATCGTCGCTCATGCAAAGAAACAACATCCGTTATTTAATATCGGCATCGCCTGTCTTCTGTACGCTGCCGGTTTTACCTTTTACGCCGTTTTCCACGAGCTGGAGCCTATGCTGCTGGCCGTGCTGATCTGGACCAGCGGAGAAATCCTGGTTTCCACCTGTGCAGGCATATACATTTCCGATCAGTCGCCGGAAACGCACAAGGGAAGAAGCATGTCTCTTTACGAATTTGCCCGGGGACTGGGCAAACTCAGCGGTCCTCCCCTTCTCGGCATCGTGATCACCTTCTGGTCTTATCAGAAAGCCTGGCTGCTGATCGTTTTCCTCTGTCTCGCCGCAGACATCGTGATCTGGCTGTTGTTCTTCAGCCAGCGCAGGGCGGACAGAGCCGACAGGCTGCAATAAGAAACCGGCCGGCCGCCCTTGATTCTTTTCCTCCTGTTCCCTATAATTGAAATAAACCGCCGTGCAAAGCGGCTCTTTCCGTTATTGACAAGCAACAAGACAAATGAGGTGCCAACATGACATTAGGACGCGAAAAACTCTGTTTTCTTAACACGCCTACACCATTGGAACGGTTAAACCGCCTTTCCGAAGAGCTGGGCGTAAACTTCTATCTCAAGCGTGACGATCTGACCAGCTTCGGAACAGGCGGAAATAAACTGCGCAAGCTGGAATACCTGGTAAAAGACGCTCAGTCTCAGGGCGCGACGATGCTGCTGACTGTGGGCGGCGCCCAGACCAATCACGGCCGTCTGACAGCTGCCGTTGCCGCCAGATACTCCATGCGGTCAGCGATCGTCGCCGTAGACCCTTATCCGGGAGAGATCTCGGCTAATCTCCTTCTTGACGGTATCATGGGCTGTTCGGTTTACCTGATCAAGCCGGAGCCAAACCGTTCAGCCGGGGAGGTTCAGGCGGAAGCCGTCAGACGCGTGACTGCCCAATGGGAGGAAAAAGGCGAAAAAGTCTACTTTATCCCTACCGGCGGTTCCAACGAGCTTGGCGCTCTGGGATACTACGACTGCGCCGTCGAGCTTGCCGAACAGACAAAAGCCCTCGGACTTGAACACCCCCGGCTGTTTACGACTGCAGGCAGCCTGGGAACCTACATGGGACTTCAGTTAGGCATAAAGAACGAAAAACTTCCGCTGCGCCTGACGGGCATCGGCATCATGCCGTTCAAAAACGGCATAGTAAGCGAAGCAGTCGCCTACTATCAGCGGATCAAAACATTTTACAGCCTTGAGCTGGATATCGCGCCGGAAGAATTCGATCTGATCGCAGACTACGACTGCGGCGGCTACAACAATCCGGTCAGAGAAGTCCGGGAAGCCATTTATCTGATGGGACGCAGAGAAGGCATCATCCTCGATCCGTGCTATACCGGAAAGACCTTCGCCGGCATCCTGGATATGATCAAAACCGGAAAGATCCGGCAGGGTGAAACCATTATCATTCTGAATGACGCGGGGACGACCGAGATCTACACCAGACATCACCGCGTTGAGATGGAAAAGGAACTGCAGAACTATATCCATATTGTCGATCTCCATGCGCAGAAATAATGTCCGGCAGCTGTCCCTGCAGGCAGCCACGAAGGCGTACTATTGCAGGTTTTTTTGAAATAAAGTCCGTTTCTGCGGGTTATATATAGGACAGACGATCTTTCCGAAGCTTTTATCCCATAGAGCAGCATCGCGGTGTATCCTGTCCAAAACAAGGCAAAACCGCTATAACCGTTGAATTTCCAACAGTCATAGCGGTTTTTACTAACTTTTTTGTCCTATAACCCCATTTCCGCAGACGCTTCTCCGGCTTCAAAGCATGGCCGAAACGCAGGCTGTGTGCTTTACCAGCACGGAGAAATGCAGCTGGAGCACAGATACAGTGTGCAGCAGTTGGTGCAGGTATCGCTCTGTCCATAACCCTGGGAGTTGGATCTTCCCCGATACATGGCACCGGAAGAGGTCATCTGCTGATAGATATTCTGATACTCGAAATTGTTGGGATCCATATTGATCGCCTGTCTTACGTTGCTCAGCGCGTCATCGATCCAGCCTTTTTTGTAAGAAAGAACGCCGCTCAGGAAAAACCATTCCGCATCTCTCTGAGGCGAATTGATCAGCATCTGCTCTGCCGCCATCAGATCGCCTCTGTCCAGAGCCTGACGCACAGCATTGTAATTGCCGGAACCCGATGCGCCTGTATTGTATGACTGGCTGCCGCTGTAGCTGCCGTAACCCGCCCCCGATGCAGAACGGTTCTTCATCAGCGTATCATAGGCTTCGTTGATCTCCTGCAGCTTCTCCTGGGCCAGATCCGCCAGCGGGTTGTTTTGATATTTATCCGGATGGTATTTTTTTACCAGCTCCTTATATGCGGCCTTGATCTCCGCTTCTGATGCTCCCGGCTTCAGTCCCAGTACCTCATATGGATTATTCATGTATGATTGTCCTTTCTTTAAGCACTGCGTCCGTACGCAGACGCAGTCCCATAAATATAATATTTTCTATGATCCCCCTGTTTTTCTTGATTTCCAGAAGATCATACGCGTTTACCATCTCTGCAAGATAATTATATAGAAGCTCCTCTATTCCCTCAAGTCCGTTTCCGCGCAGGCGCAAAGGGTTGTAGCTGCCGTTTTTTTCGTCTTCCTCATAGTCGTCCAGGGCGTCGATCACATAGATCCAGCATCCCAGCTGCCTTGCCATCTGCCCCAATATCCGCGAAACGCTGTCTTCCGGAGAAAAACCCGTAAACAACGCCTCCATGATGTCAGCAAACGCGCCGCATACTTCGTCGAGCCTGGCCGACTCCTTTTTTTCCAGCTCAGACAACCGCATCAGCGCTTCCTCTGTCTTGCGGCAAACAGCCGGGTACTTTTTCCGCAGCTTTCTGTACGCGCCTCTCAGCGCTGTTTTGCCGGACAGTCCCAAAGCGCTTTTCTCATCGCGCCAGTCGTCCAGGAATTTGTGATAAGCCAGAATCACCATCATATCCGCCGCATAGTCTATTGCTGCACTTCCAGAAACTACCGGTTTTTTCCTGATCGGATGGATGATACAATGTTCCTGCTGCACCTCCTCGCGCTCCTCTGTCAGTGCGGCAAGAACGAGAGCAAGAAAGACGGAATCATAGCTCAGCGCCAGCCGGGGAAGCTGCCCGCTTCGTCTGCCTGTCGCTTTACATATCCCGCAGTAATAAGCCTGATACAGATCGTATTCTCTGACCCTGAGTTCGCTTTTTTCAATGGTCACGTAACCTAACATAGAAAAACCTTAATGACAAAGGTGCCCCGGCTGCTTGCAGCGTCAGCTGTCCAGCCTGTCGGAAACCTTGTCCTTTTCCGCATAATACCACATAGATGATAAACTACTTTTATGTAGTTTTCAAGAAGTATGTGTGAAAAATATTCCTGTAAGCTTGAGAAAAAAAGTGTAAGATGTTAACATAGTATTCGCAGAGCTTTGGCGGCAGATACCACAGGATCCTGCCCTTTGCTCAGACTGTCAGAGAAGGACAGTGCAATATTCGCAAGAGTTTTTCGGCAGGTCACCGTCTTCGGATGTTTCCTGCTGTAAAGCTGCTGCAGTGAGGGAGAAAGAACATGAGGAAAACAAGAATAGCTTTAATTATTGCTGCAACGCTGACTGCTTTGATCATTACCGCAGGTATCGCTTTCGCCAGCAGCGCAGTAGTCGATTCAAAGACCTATACGCATCCGTCCAGATTCGACAACTGTCTTGTCATCGACGGCATAGACGTCTCTTACTGGCAAAACTCCAGAGGCAATATCGACTGGAACAAGGTAAAACGGCAGGGTATCGACTATGTCTTTATCCGCATCGGCTACACCAGTCAGTCCTCCTTTAATATGTACGAGGACAGTTATTTTGAAACCAACTATCAGGGAGCCCGTGACGCGGGAATCATGGTCGGCGTATATTATTACTCCATGGCCACGACCACCAGCGAAGCGCAGAAAGAAGCGAAGTATGTGCTGAAGCTTCTTGACGGGCGCCAGCTGGATATGCCGGTAATCATGGACTACGAATTTGCCGGCCGGCTGACCAATGCCTACAACAGCTGGTCTTCCAGCACGAAGAAAACCAAGCTGACCAGCAACGCCCTGGCTTTTCTCAAGGTCATCGCCGATTCTGAATACGAGCCGATGTTCTATTCCTATCGGAACATGCTGGACAACAGTCTGACCGCCAGCCTGATCGACAATAAGTACAAGGTCTGGATGGCGCAGTACAGTACCAACAACAGCTATTCCGGAAATTATGAATTCTGGCAGTACACCTCCAGCGGCAAAGTTACCGGTCTTTCCGGAAATATCGACTGCAATTTCTGGTACTATGATAATTCCGCCGAGGTGACCGAACCCGGCACCACCTCTATCAAAGACTGCAAGATCACGCTGGGCAGAACTTCCTTCCCATACACCAAGTTTAAAAAGTATCCTACGCCGACGGTAACCTATAACGGTACGAAACTGGTCAAAGGTGAAGACTATCAGGTATACTACATAAAGAATGTCCTGGCCGGCACAGCTTACACCATGATCCGCGGCATCGGCGACTATTCCAATACAGCTCTGGTTCCGTTCACCATCACGACAGCGGACATCGCAGACGGCGGCAAAATCACCAATACCATCCAGGACTACACCTATGACGGTACGGCCAAAAAGCCGGCGGTCACCGTCATGTACACCGGCACCACCTTTAAGAAGAACGTGGATTACACGGTAAGCTATTCCAACAACGTCAATGCGGGAACGGCTACCATAACCATCAAGGGAAAACGGAACTTCCACGGTTCCTTTACCCAAACCTTTACCATTAAAAAGGCGGATCCGAAGTTTACCGGCTATACCTCCTATTCCAGAAAGGTGGGGGCAGCCGACTTTACCATCAACACCAAATGTGACAGCGGCGCAGATCTGACCTACAAGTCCAGCGATACGTCCATTGCCACAGTTAACCAGAACGGAAAAGTCTCCCTGAAAGGAAAAGCCGGAACGGTGACGATCACCGTCACCAGTCCTTCTACGAAGAACTACAACGCCGGAACCCGGCAGGTGAAGATCACCGTCAAAGATAATACGGCCAACGAAGGGATCATCAACGGCGTGGAAAACACCACCATCGACGCGGACATCCGCACCGGCACCGGCTATATCCGTCTGGACTGGACGAAATCCGCCAGCTACAATATGGATGCCTTCGAGGTCTTCCGCTCCACCGATCCGGACAGCTTCGGCAGCAAGGCGTATTTCACCACCAAGAGCGGCTCCAGCGATTATTACAAGAATACCAAGGGTCTGACGAAAGGAACGACTTACTATTTCAAGATCCGCGGCAAACGCGTCATCGACGGAAAGTCCTATTACAGCAAATGGTCTGATGTGGTCAGTATCACCTACGGCGGTACGTCGGCAACAGAACCGAATCAGGGGATCATCAACGGCGTGGAGAAGACTACCATCGACGCGGACATCCGCACCGGCACCGGCTTTATCCGCCTGG
>CALXJA010000092.1 GCA_944388465.1 uncultured Emergencia sp. | reverse complement strand
AATGCTGAAATGTGCGATAAGACAGAAGCATTGCTTTATGCGGCATCTCGTGCACAGCATGTAGAACAGTTGATCAGACCGGCTCTTGAGGCGGGCAGGATCGTGATTTGTGACCGTTTTATCGATTCCAGCATCGCTTATCAGGGATTTGGCAGGAATCTGGGCGAGGCCGTGTCCGGTATCAACGAATGGGCTGTAAGCGGCTGTATGCCGGATGCGACCTTTCTGTTCATGCTGTCTCCGGCCGTAGGCAAATCAAGAATCGGGCAGGCAGAGCAGGATCGGCTGGAACAGGAAAAAATCGAGTTCCACAACAAGGTGTTTGCCGGCTACAGAGCCTTGGCGGCGCGGTATCCGCAGCGGTTTATCGAGATCGATGCAGAAAAAGACCGTACAGCCATCAAAACGGAGATCCTCGCGTATATGGAGAATCTTTTGAAATCCAGGGGGTATCTATGTCGCTGAAACAGTATACCGGCTTTACAAGGCTGACAGAGCGGCTCCATGATGCCATCATTAACGGAAAGATCTCCCATGCCTATATTCTGGAAGGAGATACCGGTATCGATAAAGAAGCCTTTGCAAAGGATTTTGTAAAGGCGATCCTTTGCCGGGAAGAGCCGGGTTACGGCTGTGACCATTGCCGTATCTGCCGAAAAATCGAGCATGGGAATTATGAAGATATGTATATGGTGAAAGCCGACGATTCGTCTCTGAAGGACGCGGTCATTTCCGGTCTGCAGGCAGATCTGAAAAACAAACCTGCCGGTGGAGATCGAAATATCGCGATAATTTGCGATGCGGATACCATGACGGTCAGAGCACAGAACCGGCTGTTAAAAACTCTGGAAGAGCCGAATGCGGGTACGGTGATCCTTCTGCTGTCGGAGAATACCGAAAACCTGCTGCCGACGATCCTTTCCCGCTGCATTGTTCTGCGGCTGGGAAATTATACACGATCTCTGCAGAACCAGGCAGAGGAGCAGAGCTTTGCAAAAGAACTGATGGAGATAATCGAAAGCGGAGCCTATTTTTGTGAAATAAAGGATAAGCTGACAAAAGAGATCAAGGACAGAAAAGAAGCGTTCGCTTTGCTTGACGGTCTGGAGCGTTTGTTTCGGGATCGTTTGCTCGGCGGAAGTACGGGAAGTCTCAGAAAAGAACAGATTATCCGAAATATTGCTTATGTCGAGGCAGCAAGAAGGGATCTGCTGGCCAATGTCAACTACAAATATGCTATAAGAAATCTGGTATTGAAAATTGGAGGATAATATAGATGATAAAAGTCGCAGGCGTACGATTCAAAAACGCCGGAAAAGTGTACTATTTTGATCCGGATCAACTGGAGGTCAAGCTTCACGATCATGTCATCGTGGAAACAGCCCGGGGATTGGAATTTGGAACCATCAGCATGGATGTGACGGAAATTCGTGAGGAAGAAGTCGTGCAGCCGCTGAAAAAAATCATTCGTATTGCCAGTGAGGAAGATTTGCGGCATCACGAGGAAAACGAGAAGAAAAAAGCCCGGGCAATGAAGATCTGTCAGGAAAAGATCCATAAGCACGGTCTGGAGATGAAGCTGATCGATGTTGAATATACCTTTGACAACAACAAGATCATCTTTTACTTTACTGCTGACGGACGCGTGGATTTTCGCGAACTGGTCAAAGATCTTGCCGGTGTGTTCAAGATGCGGATCGAGCTCCGGCAGATCGGCGTGCGGGATGAAGCGAAAATGCTGGGCGGAATCGGTTCTTGCGGAAAGAGTCTCTGCTGCAGCACCTGGCTTTCTGATTTTGAACCGGTATCGATCAAAATGGCCAAGGTTCAGAATCTGTCGCTGAATCCCAACAAGATTTCCGGTATCTGCGGACGCCTGATGTGCTGCCTGAAATACGAAAATGAAGTGTACATGGAGCTGCGCAAGGGGCTGCCGGACAATGGAGAAAAGGTCAAGACCAAAGATGGTATGGGAAAAGTGGTCGATACGGATATTCTCGGCAGTAAGGTCAGAGTGAGACTGTATACGGGAGAAAAAGATGATGACGGTGGAGAAAAGCTGGGAACAGAAATTTACACTTATAAAAAGGATGAAATCCGCAGACTCGGCCAGCATAAAAAGTCGGGAGGACATAACAACCGCAATATACTGGACGAAGTAGACAAAGAGTATGTAGACGAACTGAAAAAGCTGATAAAGGAATGATCTATGGATTTGCGTCTTGATGAGATCGGCTTCGGAGCACTGCGGCTGCTTCAGTGTCCCGAAGAGTTTTGCTACGGAACAGACACCGTGCTTTTGGCTGGATATGCGGCGGAAGCGGCCAGGAAACAGAAACAGGACTGCAGGATCATGGATCTTGGCACAGGCACCGGAATTGTTCCGCTGATACTTTCGCATAAGACCGATGCAGGGTACATTGCCGGACTTGAATTGCAGGAGCATTCCTATATGTTGGCTCGCAGAAATGCGATTCTCAATCAGCTTACAGACAGAATCCGTTTTTTTCATGGTGATGTGAATGGGTTCTGTCCGCAGGAGCTTTGTGGAACTTTTGATCTTGTAACAGCAAATCCGCCGTATATAAAGGGAAATTGCGGACTGGAAAGCCGCAACAGGGCAAAGGCGGCAGCCAGACAGGAAACCAGCGGTTCGCTGGAGGATTTTATCTGCTGTGCCGCGCGGCTGCTGAAGGATAAAGGAGAGTTTTTTATTGTTCACCGGCCGTCACGTCTTGTGGATCTTTGCGAAAGCTGCAGAGCTTTCCGCCTGGAGCCCAAAGAGATGCTTTTTGTCAGCGGCAAGCCGGAAACCGCGCCCAATATTCTGCTGATGCGATGTGTGAAAAACGGAAAGCGCCAGCTGCGTATAGCGCAGCCGCTCTATGTGCATAATGAAGACGGAAGCTATTCTGAGCGCATATTAAAAATCTATGAAAAAACCTCGTAAAACAGTTGCTATTTTATGGTAAAAACGGTATAATGCTCCATAGACAGGAAAAGGAGGAGTTGTTTTGATCACGATCAATGTCAAGTACGCATTGTTGTGCGTACTGTTCATCGCCATTATCATTCTGGTCATTTATCTGATCATCATAGCGAAAAACCTGGTAAAAACAATTAAAGAAACCAACAAGATCCTGCAGGATGCGGCTGTAGTATCGAAGATAGCTGCGGAGAAGGCCGTGCAGATCGATGGGGTTGTAGATGATGTGCAGGCTGCTGTTTCGGATCTGTCGAAGGCGGTAAGAGGCGAACAGAATCTGGTTGCCACCTTTTCCAATATGATTAAAGCCTTGGGACCGCTTCTCGCCTTTTTCAGACAGGGCACCGAAGAGAAGAAGGGCGGAGAGAAACGTAAATAAGCAGATTGCTGTGTTCTGGTGAAAGGAGTTTGATTTATGAAGGCGACAGGAATCGTTAGACCAGTAGACGCTTTGGGAAGAGTGGTTATTCCGGTTGAGCTCAGAAGAAACCTGGGAATTAAAACCGAAGATTCACTGGAAATTTTTGTTGACGGTCAGTACATCATGTTGAAGAAATACGAACCGGCATGCGTATTCTGCGGAGAGGTGAACGATATACGGCTGATTCACGGAAAAACAGTATGCGCGAAATGTATTGAAGAAATGAAAAAACTGTAGAACCTATACAGATCAATAGCAATAGAGGCAGAACGAGTTAAAGCAGAAGATTCTTGATTTTCTGCTTTTCTTTTTGTGCTGCGGGAAAGCGAAAACGCCTGGCTTGCAGCATGCTTTGGGGAGGAAAGAACGGCAAGAACCGGAAGCGTTTTCACGCAGAACAGCGCATCCGGAACCGGCGGCTTTTTTGACGGGGAGATTGCCCGCACTTTTCTTCCTTCTTTTGTTGAAAAAAAGGGAAATAATTAGTATACTGATAAATATAATAGCTAATGGAGGAGAGAAGTGGCGAAATTTTTAGTTCAGAAGAGCAAGCCATTAAATGGAGAAGTCGTTATCAGCGGTGCGAAAAACGCAGTGCTGCCGCTGATGGCAGCGGCCATCCTCGCCGAAGAAAAGTGCGTGATCCGAGATGTGCCGGCGCTTCGCGACGTAGAAGTCATGAAAGAGATTCTGACTTCGTTAGGTTCAGAGATAACAGAGATAGAGGAATCCGTCTTAGAAATTCATACAAAGAAGATTATCAGTAACGAGGCAGACTTTGATCTGGTCAGCAAGATGCGGGCATCTTTTCTTGTCATGGGACCGCTGCTTGCCAGAGTCGGCAGAGCAAAAGTACATTCACCCGGAGGCTGTACCATCGGTGCACGGCCTATCGATCTGCACTTAAAGGGTTTTGAAGCTCTGGGTGCGGAAATCATCGTCAAAGACAATTATGTCGAAGCTGTGGCCGGTAAAGACGGACTGAAGGGCGCCAGTATTTATCTGGATTTCCCAAGCGTCGGCGCTACAGAAAATATCATGACTGCAGCAGTGCTGGCCGAGGGTACGACCTACATCGAAAATGCGGCAGAGGAACCGGAGATCGTAGATCTGGCCAACTTTTTAAACAAAATGGGAGCCAGAGTCAAGGGTGCAGGTACGGATACCATTAAGATCGAGGGCGTAAGCAGTCTCGGAGGCGTAGAACATACCGTTATTCCGGATCGTATAGAGACCGGCACCTTTATGCTGGCTTCGGCCATCACACACGGGCAGATACTGATCCGCAATGTCGTTCCCGACCACGTCAAAGCCATTACGGCAAAACTGCGGGAATGCGGCGTGATCGTCGAAATGTCTGACGAAGGTATGTATGTGGTCGCCGATCAGTCGGAACTGGTGGCGACAGATATCAAGACACTGCCGTATCCGGGATTCCCGACGGATATCCAGTCCCCATTTATGGCTTTCCTGACTACCGTGAAAGGAGCCAGCACGGTAATCGAGACTGTTTTTGAAAACAGATTCATGCATGTTGCAGAGCTCAATCGTATGGGAGCCAATATCAAGACCGAGGGAAACCGCGCGATGATTCAGGGCGGTAAACAGCTGGAGGGCGCGCAGGTTATCGCAACAGACCTCAGAGCAGGAGCGGCACTGGTTCTTGCGGGTCTTGTGGCTCAGGGCACCACGGAGATCTCCGAAATCTACCATATCGAGAGAGGATATGAAAAGTTTTCGGAGAAATTCAACTCTCTTGGTGCAAACATCTTCAGAATCGAAGACTAAACGGCAGATAAAATGTTTCCCGGACAGAGGCAGGGCTTCTGATCCGGGGATTTTTTTCAGGAAAGCAGCGTGTGCAGAGTGCAGGCGGCTGCAGCGCAGGTCTGCTGCGGCCGGATTCATTTTCCTACTTCCGTCCCCTGGTAATAG
>CALXJA010000091.1 GCA_944388465.1 uncultured Emergencia sp. | reverse complement strand
GCTTTGGGAACATCGTCCACCTTGGAGAACGGGACTGTTCGATTCAACGCCGGAACCAGAAGCTGGTTGAAGAAGCGCCGGCATGGGGGCTTTCTGAGGAACTGCGGACAGAAATGGGAAAGGCGGCCGTCCGGGCGGCAAAGGCTGCGGGGTACGAAAATGCGGGTACCGTAGAATTTGTCGTCGATCAGGACGATAATTTTTATTTTATCGAGATGAACACCCGTATTCAGGTGGAGCATCCGGTGACCGAAATGATCACCGGGGTCAATATTGTCAGAGAACAGCTGCGCATCGCTTCCGGCTTGCCGCTGGGTTTTACCCAGGACGACGTGCGGTTTGAAGGACACGCGGTGGAATGCAGAATAACCGCAGAAAAAGTCTTTGAAAATTTTGCGCCATGTCCGGGCAGGGTGGAATTTATCCATTTTCCTGCGGGTGCGGGTATCCGTGTAGACAGTGCGCTTTACAACGGATGCGAAATCAGTCCGTTCTATGATTCCATGGTGGCCAAGGTGATCGCCAAAGGGAAGACCAGACTGGAGGCCGTGCGCAGAATGAGACGGGCGCTGGAGGAAGCGGTGATCACCGGCGTTGAAACCACGCTGCCTGTGCAGCATCTTCTGATGTATAATCAGGATTTTCTGCTGGGCAGCTATGACACCGGTTTTATCGACAGCCATCTTTCGGAAATTCTGGAGATTTATGAAGCTGCAGGAGGAAAAAATGAATCCATTTAAGCAGAAAAGAGAATTGATTTCTGCCCTGAAAGGTCTGCCGCAGAAGGAAAAGCTCATCGTCTGTCCGGTATGCGGCGCCAAGCTGACCAAGGAGCAGCTTGCACAGACGCTGTACGTTTGTCCGGCCTGCGGTCACCACTATAATATTTCCGCCCGCTACCGGCTGAAGACGATTCTCGATCCCAAGTCTTTTCATGAGATCTGTGGGTCGCTGAAAGGCGGGAACCCGCTGGACTTTCCGGGTTATGAGGAAAAGCTGCAGGAACAGAGGGAAAAGACAGGACTCAGAGAAGCGGTGATCACCGGAACGGGAAAAATCAAGGGAATCAAGGCTGTCGTCTGTGTCATGGATAACCGCTTTATGATGGCCAGCATGGGTACGGCGGTAGGGGAGAAGATCACGAGAGCATGTGAGTACGCGGTAAGAAATCATCTGCCGCTGATCATCTTCTGCGCTTCCGGCGGCGCCAGGATGCAAGAAGGGATCCTCTCCTTGTTTCAGATGGCCAAGACTTCGGCGGCGGTTTCCCGGCACAGCGAAGAGGGTCTGCTCTATATTTCCGTGCTCACCCATCCGACCACCGGCGGGGTGACAGCCAGTTTTGCCAGCCTGGGAGATATCGTTCTGGCCGAACCTGACGCACTGATCGGTTTTGCCGGCCCCCGGGTCATCGAGCAGACCATAAAGGCTTCGCTGCCGGAGGGGTTTCAGCGGGCAGAGTATCTGCGGGAGCATGGCTTCGTAGATGCCGTAGTTGAGCGGAAGGACATGCGCGATACGCTGGGGCTTCTTCTGGAGCTTCATGACAGGAGGCACAGAAAATGAGAAAAAATGTACTGACGGCAGCAGAGCGAGTCGCTTTAGCGAGAAAACCGGGAAGACCGACAGCAAAAGAATATATCACGGAAATCTTTGACGGATTTTTTTATCTGGCCGGAGACCGGAGGGCGGCTGAGGACGCCAGTATCATTGGCGGGATCGCCTCGTTTCACGGGACGCCGGTAACGGTTATCGGTCATCAAAAGGGCAGAGATCTGGAGGAAAACATCAAATACCGCTTCGGCATGCCGGATCCGGCAGGATATAGAAAAGCGCAGCGGCTTATGCTGCAGGCAGAAAAATTTCACCGGCCGGTCGTCACCTTTGTAGATACACCGGGAGCCTATCCGGGTCTGGAAGCGGAGGCGGGAGGACAGGGAGAAGCGATCGCCAGTTCTATTGCGATCATGTCCAGACTGAAAGTGCCTACGGCCGCGGTCTTTATCGGTGAAGGCGGAAGCGGCGGCGCACTGGCCATCGGCGTGGCGGATAGTGTGATCATGCTGGAAAACAGCATTTTTTCTATCCTTTCTCCGGAAGGCTTTGCCAGCATACTCTGGAAGGATTCTTCAAGATGGGAGGAAGCCTGCCAGGTGATGAAGCTGACGGCGCAGGATCTGTACGACCTGGGAATTTGCGACAAAATCATTCCGGAGCCAGCAGGGGGAGCACAGGAGTCCAGAGCCTATATTTTCGATGCGGTGGACAGAGCACTGCAGGCGGCTCTCGAACCGCTGATGAAAATGAGCGGAGCGGCGTTAGCCAGAGAGAGATACAGAAAGCTCAGGGATGTGGGAAATATCAGGAGAAAGGCGGAACAGACAGAACATGGCAGGAATTAAGATCATCGGACTGGGAAAAGCACAGGGTGATACGGCGGTGACAAATGATGAACTGGCTGAGATTGTGGATACCAGCGATCGATGGATCAGAGAGAAAAGCGGAATACGCTCCCGTTTCTTTGCCAGGGAGAAGAGTAATGCCGACATGGCGGCAGAAGCGGCAGAAATGGCTATTAAACAGGCAGGCATATGCAGAGAGGATATCCGGTTGTGCATGACCGCAACCTTTACCCCTGACGATCATACGCCTTCAGTTTCCTGTAATACTGCGGGACGGCTGGGACTTGCGGAAAGCGTCCTCTGTCTTGATGTCAACGGCGCCTGTGCCGGCTTCATCTACGGGTGCAGCCTGGCAGACGGCTATCTGCGAAGGGAAGGCGGCTACGGTCTGATCATCGGCAGCGAAAAAATTTCTCCGTTTATGGACATGGAGGATCGCGGAACCTGCGTCCTCTTTGGCGACGGAGCAGGCGCAGCCGTGGTCGAATACTGCGATGATGCGGACTTTGCCTATGCAGGAGGCTGTATTCCTAACAGAGAAGTGCTGCACTGTGCCGGTGCAGGCGGAAAGATCGAGATGGCCGGTCAGGAGGTATACCGCTTTGCGGTAAGCAAGGTGCCGGAGTGCATCAGCGGTATTCTGGAGCAGACCTGTCTGTCCGAGGCGGATATTGATCATTTTGTCTGCCATCAGGCCAACGAACGCATCATTGACAGTGCCGCCAGGAGAATCACGAAAAGCACACAGAAATTTTTCAAAAATTTATATCATTACGGGAATACATCAGCGGCAAGCATACCGATTGCTCTGTGCGAGATGGAAGAGCAGAATATACTGAGACCCGGAGACAGGACGATCTGCACCGGATTCGGAGCCGGATTGACCTACGGCTCCATGCTGATCACATTCTGTCCCGCGAGGTGACGAGCGGCAAGACAGAATTCATGCTGGAACTCCCCGGCTTCAGCCGGAGCGGAGTTCGTCGTATCACATTCTGTCCCGCGAGGTGACGAGCGGGAAAGTGAAAATGAATTGAGGTAAACATGAAAATCAACGAACTTTTAAATATAGAATTTCCGATTTTCCAGGGCGGTATGGCGAATATTGCTACCGGAGAATTTGCGGCAGCGGTGTCCGCGGCGGGCGCTCTGGGAACCATTGGCGCAGGCGGCATGGATGCGAAGACGCTGCGCGAACATATCCGGATATGCAAGTCGCTTACCAATAAGCCGTTTGGCGTCAATATCATGCTGATGAATCCGGACGCCGACGCAATGGCAGAACTCGTCTGCGAGGAAGGCGTTGCAGCCGTAACCACAGGAGCCGGAAATCCGGGGAAGTACATGCAGATGTGGAAAGAAGCAGGCATACGGGTATTTCCGGTGGTTTCTTCCGTTGCTCTTGCGCGGAGGCTTTCCGGTCTGGGCGCTGACGGGATCATCGCAGAGGGATGTGAAAGCGGAGGACATATCGGAGAACTGACGACCATGGCGCTTGTGCCCCAGGTCTGTGACGCAGTAGATCTGCCGGTTATTGCGGCGGGCGGCATTGCCGGCGGACGGCAGATGGCTGCAGCCTTTGCTCTGGGAGCCAGCGGCGTGCAGATCGGAACCTGTCTTCTGGCAAGCGATGAATGTCCGATCCATCAAAATTATAAAGAGGCTGTCGTGAAAGCGAAGGACAACGATACTATCGTCACCGGACGCATTGGAGGAACGCCGGTACGGATTTTGAAAAATCCTATGGCCAGAGAGTATGTGAAACGGGAGAAAGCCGGAGCGGACAAGATGGAACTGGAAAAGTTCACTCTGGGTTCACTGCGCAGGGCAGTCGTGGACGGTGATGTGAAAAACGGTTCTCTGATGGCCGGTCAGGTATCCGGAATGGTAAAAGAGATCCTGCCGGTAAGAACGATTCTGGAAAACATGGTGAGAGAGTATGAAGACATTAGACATGCTTGATTACCCGATCATACAGGGGGGAATGGGAATCGGAATTTCCCTTGGAGGTCTCGCCGGAGCTGTGGCGGCAGAAGGCGGCATGGGCGTTATTTCTACAGCCAATATCGGATTTCGCGAAGCGGATTTCTGGGATGATCCAAGAGAAGCGGATAAGCGCGCTTTAGAAAAAGAAATTCGCAGGGCGCGAAAAATTTCCGGAGGCAGAGGACTCATTGCCATCAATGCCATGGTCGCGACTACAGGTTTTGCCGATCTGGTCCGCAAAGCCGTAAGCTGCGGTATCGACGCCGTGATCAGCGGCGCCGGGCTTCCTCTGGAGCTTCCGGAGCTAACCCGGGGAAGCGACGTGCTGATCGCCCCTGTCGTCTCCAGCGGAAAAGCGGCGAAAACTTTAAAAAAGCTGTGGGAAAAACGACATGGACGAAAGCCGGATTTTTTCGTGGTAGAAGGCAGCCAGGCCGGAGGGCATCTTGGGTTTACACGGGAAGAGGTGGAACAGGGAAAAGCAGAGCCGCTTCTTCATATTTTGCAGGAGGGCGTTGAAGAAGCCGAAGGCATACCGGTCTTTGCGGCCGGAAGTGTGTTCGACAGTGAGGATATCCGGAAGTGCCTTGCGGCCGGAGCCAGGGGTGTGCAGATAGCCACACGGTTTATTGCAACAGAGGAGTGCGACGCGTCTTCCGGATTTAAAGAGGTGATCTTAAAAGCAGGATCCGAGGATGTGACGATTTTGGAAAGCCCTGTGGGAATGCCGGGAAGAGGGCTGAAAACGCCTCTGATACAAAAAGTAAAAGAAGGAATGCGCTTTGCGCCGAAAAAATGTATCGCCTGTATTCACACCTGTGATCCGAAGACCACGCCTTACTGCATAAACAAGGCGCTGATCGAAGCGTTTTACGGAAATAAAGAGGAAGGTCTGTTTTTCTGCGGTGGCAATGTGGGCAGAGTAAATCAGAAAACTACAGTTAAAGCACTGATGGAGGAACTGACCTCAGAATGGAGAAAAGGATGAAACTTGGACTATTATTTGCCGGCCAGGGAAGTCAGGCCGTGGGAATGGGAAAGGATTTTTATGAAAACAGCAGCGCGTTCAGGGCGGTTTTTGACCTCCTTCCTCCCGCGCAAAAAAAGACGGCCTTTGAAGGACCGGCGGAGGAACTTGCGGATACACGAAATACACAGCCTGTGATGGTGGCCTTTGCGGCCGGCGTGGCGGTGGAGCTTTTACCGCGGCTTGAGGCTGCCGGCATTGAACCGGCCATGGCAGCCGGCCTTAGCCTGGGGGAATATTCGGCGCTTTGTGTGTCGGGGGTTTTTGATCCGGAAACGGCGGTAGCGCTGGTCAGCCGGAGAGCGCAGGAAATGCACAAGGCTGCAGCAGGAATTAACTGTAAGATGTCGGCGGTGATGAATCTGGATCAGGAGAGTCTGCAGGCTTGCTGTGACGAGGCTTCGGCGGCGGGAATCGTACAGATCGCCAATCTTAACTGTCCCGGACAGATTGTGATCGCAGGAGAAGCCGCAGCCGTAGACAAAGCGGCGGAGCTGGCGCTGGAAAGAGGCGCCCGGCGATGCGTGCCTTTGCCGGTCAGCGGGCCTTTCCATACGAAATTTATGGAACCTGCCGGCAAAGCGCTGGAAAAAGTCTTTGCCGAGGTTTCTTTTGGTTCGATGAAGTTTCCGGTTCTGTTCAACGCCATAGGACGTGAAAAAACCGATGAAGAAACCGTGCCGTCATTGCTGGTTCGACAGGTTTCCAGCAGCGTGCATTTTGAGGACAGCATAAAAGCAATGGAAAAAGCCGGTATTGATACGGTCGTTGAGATCGGACCGGGAAAAGCCCTCTGCGGGTTCGTACGCAAGACCAGCAGACAGATCCGCGCCTGGAACATTGAAAGCTGGCAGGATATGGAGAAGATCGTATCGGAGCTGAAAGGAGAACAGTCATAATGCAGGGAAAAACAGCGATCGTAACCGGAGCAAGCAGGGGAATCGGCAGAGCTGTGGCAGCGGCTTTGGCAAAACAGGGAGCCAACGTGGTGATCAATTATGCCGGTAATGAAAAAGCGGCAGAGGAAACAAAAGCGATCTGTGAAGGCTATGGCGCACAGACGCTGCTGATCCAGGGAAATGTGGCAAAAGCAGAGGACTGCAGCCGTATTGTTGAGGAGACCCTGAACACTTTCGGCACTGTAGATATTCTGGTAAATAATGCAGGGATCACTCGCGACAATCTGCTGATGCGCATGAGCGAGGAGGATTTTGACCAGGTGATCGACACGAATCTGAAAGGAACGTATTTCATGATGAAAGCGGTGAGCCGCACCATGATGAAGAAGAGATACGGCCGTATTGTAAACATGGCCAGCGTCGTGGGACTCATCGGAAACAGCGGTCAGGTGAATTACGCGGCCAGCAAAGCCGGGGTAATCGGTATGACGAAATCCTTTGCCCGGGAAATAGCCGCAAGAGGGATCACGGTCAACGCTGTGGCGCCGGGCTTCATCGCTACGGATATGACGGCCGCGCTTCCTTCGGAAGCTGCAGAAGCAATCAGCAGTTCGATTCCGCAGGGAAAGATGGGTACTCCCGAAGATGTGGCCGAAGCCGTGGTATTTTTCGCTTCGGAGCAGGCAGGCTATATCACCGGTCAGGTACTTTGTGTTGACGGCGGAATGGCCATGTAAGGCATAGCGATAAAAGGAAGGGTAAATAATTATGGAAAATAGAAGAAGAGTCGTTGTTACAGGAATGGGAGGACTTTCGCCTATTGGCGGCACCGTTCGCCAGATGTGGGAAAGCGCCAGAGAGGGCGTATGCGGAATCGATTTTATCCGCTCCTTCGACGCCTCGGCGCACAAGGTGAAAATCGCCGGCGAACTGAAAAACTTCAAGGCAGAGGATCATATGGATAAAATGACGGCCAGAAGGCTGGCTCGTTTTACGCAGCTGGCTCTGGTCGCCGCCAGAGAAGCCATGGAGCAGAGCGGACTGGATATGCAAAAGGAAGACGCTTCTCGCTGCGGCGTCAACATTTCCAGCGGCATTGGCGGCCTCGGCACCATTGAAGAGGAGCATTACAAGGGGATCAAGAGAGGCTTTGACCGGATATCGCCGCTGTTTGTGCCTATGGCGATCACCAATATGGCAGCCGGTATGACAGCGATTGAATTCGGCTTTAAAGGCAGCTGCACCTGTATCGTTACCGCGTGCGCTTCAGGTACAAATGCCATTGGCGAAGCGTTTCGCCAGATCCGCGACGGATATGCGGATGTGTTTCTGACCGGCGGAGCAGAAAGCTGTATTACGGAACTGGGCATCGGCGGTTTTACTTCGATGAAGGCGCTGTCGGAATCCGAAGATCCGATGCGGGCATCGATCCCTTTTGACCGGGAGAGAAGCGGATTTGTTATGGGAGAAGGCGCGGGAGTGCTGGTGCTGGAGGAGTATGAGCACGCGCGGAAAAGAGATGCGGAAATCCTCTGCGAAATAGCGGGCTACGGGGTGAGCTGTGACGCCCATCATATGACAGCGCCGCTGGAGGATGGCAGCGGCGCGGCTATGTGCATGAAATCGGCAATGCAGGATGCGGGGATCAGCGCAGAGCAGATCGGCTATGTGAATGCTCACGGCACTTCCACACCGCTTAATGACAAATGTGAAACACAGGCGGTAAAAACCGCTTTCGGTGATGCGGCCGGCAAACTTCTTATCTCTTCGACAAAATCCATGACAGGGCACCTTCTGGGCGCTTCCGGTGCAGTAGAGGCGCTGCTGACCATATCGGCGCTGCAGGATCAGTTCGCTCCGCCGACGATAAATTATAAGGTTCCCGATGAAGAATGCGATCTGGATATTGTACCGAACATCGGCCGCGAGGTCGCAACGGAATATGCCATGTCCAATTCTCTGGGTTTTGGCGGGCATAATGCTTCGATCATTTTCAGGAGGGTATAATTATGATATTGGATTCAAATCAGATCCAGCAGATCCTTCCCCATCGGTATCCCTTTTTACTGGTAGACCGGATCACGGATATGGAAGAGGGAAAGTGGGCCAGAGGCATCAAATGCGTCACGGCGAATGAGATGCAGTTCATGGGTCATTTTCCGCAGAAGCATATCATGCCGGGGGTATTGATCATGGAGGCGCTGGCGCAGACCGGAGCTGTGGCTATTCTCAGCGAGCCGGAAAACAAGGGAAAGCTGGTTGTCTTTGGCGGGATCAGGAACTGCCGGTTCAAAGCGCAGGTCGTTCCTGGAGACGTGCTGGAGCTGTATTGTGAAATGACGGACAGAAGAGGTCCGGTGGGCTATGGCAAAGCGGTAGCGAAAGTTGACGGCAAGGTCGCCGCTCAGGGGGAATTGTCCTTTGTCATCACAGAATAATTTTCAGACGAGGATGAACGAATGTGCCGGCTCCCGTTTTATCCATTGAAAAAAAGAGTGAAATTTGTTAAAATTACAAACAGAGGGGAGGAAGAAAGGTATGCTGGAGAAAAATTTTTCGGATATCTATACGAAATTTAAGATGAGCCTTTATTCTAAGGTGTTTAATCAGGATATCAAAGTAGAAGACAGCCTTTCTGCCATTGAAGTCCTCTGTGTAGAATTGATCGTCGCCATGGGACGGCCGACCATCAATGAGTTCGCCTCTTTTGCTCAGCTTTCGGCGCCCAACGCCGCATACAAGATCAACAACCTGGTAAAAAAGGGTTATGTGAGAAAAGTGCAGAGCGATGTGGATAAGCGCGAGTATCACCTTGAGGTGACCGACAAATATATGAAGACCTATGGCGTTACCTATGACTATATCGGCACGGTGATGAAACGGATCAGAGAACGGTTTTCGCCTGATCAGGTCAGGGAACTGGAGGAGATCCTCGGCGTCATCGATGATGAACTGATGCCGGAGGTCAGACTGGAAAACGGCAAGGCACAGAAATAGGAGACCGTCTCAACTCTGCCCCCTGCTGATTGGAAGGATGGATATGAGCTGAAGAATCGCAGAAAGCTGCTGTCATATGACGGCAGTTTTTTAGCTTAGCTTTAGCGCAGGATGATACTTTCAGTATATAGGGGCGGTCGCGGCTGCCTTTTCAGGTTTGTGCAGAATACGGCGTGACTTTTGGCGGCTATCCGGCGGCTAAAGCGTCTCGTATGCAGCCTATCGATGCGCTTCACGTTTTATAAGTACAGGAAAAGGAGACGCTGCGGCAGTACGTCTCATGAAGAAGGCGGAGCCGGATATGCTTGTCCGGCTCCGCCTTAAATACAGATTCTCTTTAGAAGGGTGAGGCAGCGTCCGTTTCGCTGCTTTGTTCTGTTCTGCTCTGTTCTGCTTTACAGCAGAGGCAGCACCATCTGGATAAAGTTGACGAAAAGCTTACCGCCGTAAAAGATGATGACGATACCGCAGATCACGTTGATGATTCGCAGGATCTTGTCGTTGAATCTGGCGCTGAACAGGGAAAGCAGTGTGGAGATCCCTAAAAACCACAGTGTTGAAGCACAGCCCACGCCGATGATAAATTCCGCGCTGTTTTCCGGCGGAAGGGTAGCGCGGAAGGCGCCCAGCATCATGGTGCCGTCGATCAGCGCCTGGGGATTGAACCAGGTTACCACGCAGGCGGTAGAAATGACCTTGAGGATGGGAACATCCACTTTGGTCGATGTATCCATCGTATCGTGTGCGCGTATGAGGCCGATACCGATCCAGATGACGATGAGACTGCCGACCAGAAGTACCGCCATCTGCAGCCAGCGAGAGGTCTGCATGATGGCGCCGATACCGAAAAAGCAGGCCAAAGCCAGCGTTACATCAAAAAAGATGACGATCAGCGCTGTAGCGTATACACGGCTTTTTTTCTGTGTCAGCGCCGTATTGATGACGAAAAGATTCTGCAGGCCGATGGGCGCTACATAAGCCAGTCCCAAGGTCAGTCCCTGTATAAAGTATCCCATGATAATCCTCCAAAAACGATAAAATATTTATTGCTGAAGAAAAATCGTGATCCGGGCAGGAGCCGCTAAACAGCACGATTTTGTCTTTTTCCGTTTTTATTTTAGCATGGATCCGCTGTTTTGCAACCTACCAAGGGAACAATAATCGACCCAACCAAATAATTCTGATTTGGTTGGGTCGATTTTATAGTGCTTTTTTGTACAGCAGAAGACCGTTTTGTGGTACAATAAAAAATAAGCTGTCTGCCAGAGTAAAGAAAATGGCGGAGCAGACAAACAAGAAGAGGGAAACATGATCGAATTTGACTGGAAACCAGATAAAAACAGCCAGGAACCGATATACCGCCAGATCGTCCGGTATATCCGTGATAAAATCGCTGCCGGAGACTGGGTGATCGGCAGCCGCCTCCCTTCGCAGCGGGATATGGCAAGAGCCTTTGGCGTCAACCGCAGCACTGTAGTTACGGCCATGGAGGAACTGATTTCCTATGGGATATTGGAAAGTGCGTACGGAGGAGGCACCAGAGTAAAGAGCAATACCTGGTCGCTGCTGATGAGTCAGCCGCCGGACTGGAACAAGTATATCCAGAGCGGACCGTTCCGCGCGAATCTGCCGGCGATCCAGACGATCAACAAACTGGAATTCGAGCCGGGGTACGTTCGCATCGGTACGGGTGAGCTGGCTCCGGAGTTATATCCCCATGAGCTGGTAGCAAAAATTTTTCGCCGTATGCCGGAGGTCATTCCGCACCTGGGCTACCTTGGACCTTTGGGGCTGCCGGAGCTTGGACGGGTTCTTTCCCGACGGCTGGCCAGGGATGAGGGAATCGCGGCGGATCCATCCAATATCCTGATCACTTCAGGCTCTCTGCAGGGGCTGCAGCTGATCAGCGTCTGTATGCTGAAGCGGGGGAGCCGCGTTTATACGGAAGCACCGACCTATCTGAAATCTTTGCAGATTTTTCAGTCGGCGGGTATGGAACTTTGCGGCGTTCCGTTAGACAGGGAAGGAATAAAATTCTGGGAGATCAAAGACGCATCGGTCAGCTCTCTGCTCTATACCATTCCTACGCATCATAATCCGACGGGAACGGTCATGAGCCGGGAGCGAAGAAAAGAGGTGCTGCAGTTTTCCCGCACCCATCGTCTGCCGATACTGGAGGATGACGCTTACGGCAAGCTGTGGTTCGATCAGAAGCCTCCTCGTGCCATAAAGGCAGAGGATACCACCGGTTCCGTGATCTACATGGGCACCGTGTCGAAAACTATGGCGCCGGGTCTGCGGATCGGCTGGGTCGTAGGACCGGAAGCTGTGGTACAGCGTCTGGGAGATGTGAAAATGCAGACCGATTACGGCGCCAGCTCCGTCTCGCAGTGGATAATGACGGAGCTTCTGGAAAGCGGCGACTATGATCTTTATCTTGATGATCTTCGCAGAGAACTCCGGGCACGCAGAGACAACGCCTTGTCGGCTCTGGAAAGATATTTCCGCGGCATGGCCAGCTGGAATTGTCCTTCGGGGGGATTTTACATCTGGCTCAGGCTCCACCGCAGAGTTTCCATGGACAAGGTGTTTTCCAAAGCGCTTGAGGCGGGGATTCTGCTGAATCCGGGTAACATGTACGACTATAGGGAAAATCATGCTATCCGGCTGTCTTATGCGTATGCAGAGCCGGAGAAGCTGGACTGGGCGCTGCGAACGCTGTCTTACATTATAGAAAAGTACGATCAGAAGGAGAGATAATGGCTTTTACACATTTGCATGTTCATACAGAATACAGTCTTCT
>CALXJA010000090.1 GCA_944388465.1 uncultured Emergencia sp. | reverse complement strand
TCCTGCATCTCGTAGCGCCAGCCCCGCGGACAAGGGGAAAGCACATTGAGGAAGCACGACCCTTCCGTATAGATCGCTTTTTTCGCTTTGGTGTGCAGATCACGGAAATCGCCGATGAAGGTGGTCTGCGCCGCATAAGGCACATTGTGCGCTGCGATGATCTCCGTCAGATTTTTCTTGTTCTGCACCTTTCCGTAGGACTGTGTGCCTACAGGCGTCGTTGTCGCATCCGCAAACCGCGGCGTAGCCGAGGAACGCTGGATCCCTGTATTCATATACGCTTCATTATCGTAGCAGACATAAACCATGTCGTGTCCCCGCTCCATGGCGCCGGATAAAGACTGAAAACCGATATCATAGGTACCGCCGTCGCCGCCAAAGCAGATGAACTTAAAATTGTCCCTGATCTTGCCTTTTTTCTTCAACACCCGGTAAGCTGTTTCCACACCGCCGGTCATGGCTGCCGCATTCTCAAAGGCGCTGTGAATATAGCTGTCTTCATAGGCCGTATAGGGATAGATAAATGTAGAGACCTCCAGACAGCTGGTCGCGTTGGAAACAACCGCCTTGTCGCCGGCCTCCAGCGCCCGCAGCACGCCGTTTACCGCAACGCCTGCACCGCAGCCGGCGCAGAGCCGGTGTCCCGGCGCGAATCTGGATCTTTTCTCCAATTCCTTTCTTAAACTGTAGCCCATTATCTCTGCACCTCCGCATCTCTTACGCCGATGTGCCGGTATACTTCGCCCACATCGCCTGTATCGGCTATACGCTGCAATTCTCCGTAAATTTCTTCAAACGTGTCGGTGGTCACATCCCGGCCGCCTAAACCGTAGACGTAATTGACCGCATACGGTCTTTTCTCCAGATCGTAAAGCGCCGATCTGGTCTCTGCAAACAGCGGGCCGCCGCAGGCAGAAAAACCTTCGCACTTGTCCATCACCGCTGCGGCCTTTACCTGCGAAAGCGCTGCCGCAAGTTCTTCCGCCGGGAACGGACGAAAGACCCTGAGTTTGATCAATCCGGCCTTTATTCCCCGGCTGCGCAGCTGATCTACAGCCGCTTTCCCCGTTCCGGCAGAGGAACCGATGACGACTGTCGCCAGCTCGGCATCCTCCATCCGATATTCCTCAAAGAAGCCGTACTTTCTTCCGGACAGCTTCGCAAAAGCGTCGGCGACTTCCAGTATGCGTGCTTTTGCCGCCTTCATGGCTTCCGCCTGTGCTTTTTTGATTTCCATATAGTAAGGGGATACGCCGTAAGGCCCCACGGCCAGAGGATTTTCCGCCTTCAGCAGATAATTCTCCGGTGCATATTCGCCCACAAAAGCCTTTACCTGTTCATCATCGAGGAGCTCGATATTTTCCACGGCGTGGCTGGTGATAAAACCGTCCTGGCAGACCATGATCGGCAGACGGCAGTATTCGGAAATCGGCATGGCCTGGATATAATTATCATAGACCTCCTGATTATTCTCCGCATAGATCTGGATCCAGCCGCTGTCCCGGCACCCCATGGAATCAGAATGATCGTTATTGATGTTGATCGGGCCGGTCAGCGCCCGGTTGACCACGGCCATGGTGATCGGCAGACGGCTGGAGGCCGCCACATAAAGAAGCTCCCACATGAAAGCCAATCCTGCCGAAGACGTTGCGGTGATCGCCCGTGCGCCTGCTGCAGACGCACCGATGCAGGTCGACATGGCCGAATGTTCAGATTCGACAGCGACAAACTCCGTATCCACTTTACCGTCAGCTATGTATTTGGAAAAATACTGCGGTATCTCCGTAGACGGAGTAATGGGAAAAGCGCCCATAACGTCCGGATTGATCTGCCGCATGGCTGTCGCTACGGCTTCATTTCCGCTCATCCGTTCTTTCACCGGCATACTATTTTTCCTCCTTTCCCATGGTAATCGCGCCGAAAGGACAAACACTGGCGCAGATTCCGCATCCTTTGCAGTGGTAAAGGTCTGTTTCCTGCCTTTTTCCGTCTTTCACCGGAATAGAAACATCCGGACAGTACGGTACGCAGAGCATACACTGTCTGCACTTCTCCGGATCGAAAAAAGGCGTCAAAACCCGCCATTCTCCTGTATTGACCAGCCTGGAGGTCGCCGGCTCATAGATCTCGGCGCCGGTCGTCAGCTCCTGCCAGGCACTGTGTTCGTTGATATATCTTGCTTCTTTCATCAGCCTTCTCCTTAACCTACTTTAACTTCGTCCATGGACATCCGCAGCGCCGCCATATTGCCCTCGATCACATTGGGCTTGGATGCAAATTTATGACGGAAGGATTCCTCCATATCCTTCATGAACTTGTGGTTTTCCACTACGTTGCTGACTTTTACGACTGCGGCCAGCATCGGTGTATTGGGGAAGTTTTTTCCCAGAGTCTCCAGAGAAATTTTCTCGGCGTCCACCGTGCAGACCCTTCCGCTGTAACCGCCCAGCAGCTTGCGCAGCTCTGCCGGCTCCTTGTCACTGTTGATAATGATGGCGCCCTCTTCGGAGAGTCCTGCAGTCACGTCGACGGAATGCAGCAGAGTCTCGTCGACAACAACCACGTAATCCGGGTTATATATATTGGAATGAATCGTATTCTTGTGATCCGATATCCGGTTATAGGCAGTGATCGGCGCGCCCATTCTCTCCGGACCGTACTCGGGAAATCCCTGGACCTGTTTGCCTGAACTGAAAGCCACGTCTGCCAGGAGCAGGCAGGCTGTCTTTGCGCCCTGGCCGCCTCTGCCGTGCCATCTGATCTCTACGGTGTGATTATCCTTGCACATCTTCTTTCCTCCCTGAATATGAAACCAAACTGACATTCCCGGCACTGCGATCTCTCCCAGAAAAAAACTCCGTCCTGTATCAGGACGGAGATAACTATCTTCGCTCGACCACCTGCTACAACATACCATCATATGTTCTTCCGATAACGGGGAAGGCCCGTCAGCGCTTACTCGGACTGCGCCTTTCAGCTCTGCAACTCAGGAGTGATATTCAACATACGTCTGCTTCGGTCTCGGGCTCGCACCATCCCCGATTCGCTGCACCTTCTGACGTAAATCTACTGTCTCCGTCAATGTCTTTGGTTCTCTATGAAATTACGCTATACTGGTATAGTACTCCATGAGTGCGGGGATGTCAACCGATTTTTTGTGATTTTTGACAAATACTTTTTATTTTCTTTGTGATGACTTTCAAAATCATATTTTCTCACCGCTAACCGCAAGAATCGCGTTTCGGAGCCTTCTTATTCCTTCAACCTTACATCCCGGCATCATTCCTAGGCCATCAATGTCACGAATTCCAGGAACTTCGGAAAGTCCGCGCTCCATATCGGCAGAAGTACCGTTCATCGGCAGAAGTACCGTTCAATCCCTGCCTGTAGTTTCGCGCACTCTTCCCGCACATCATCATGCCGGTATTAGAATCTGTCTTTTATTTCCTCTATGGCTTTTGCCACGATCTTGTCCGGATCGAAACCGTCAATATCCAATCCTTCGGCCTTTACCAGCTCCGTTTCGGGAATACCCAGCATATCGGCGATCCCGCACATATAATCGTAACCGAAATTCTTATCGCCGATAAATCCGCCGGCCGTAGTGATATAGATCAGCTTTTTCCCCTGGCAGAGTCCTTTAAATCCTGTGCTGGTCGAAGCGAAGGTCAGATCTGCGACCATGATATTCTCGATGTATACCTTGAGAATCGAAGCAAAGGACAGATCCCAGTACGGCGTGCCCACCACGATGTAATCGGCTTCTTTAAACTGTCTGGCATAGTCGAACATCGGCTGATCCCAATCCTTTTTCCGGATATATCCGTCTCTTTCCACGATTCGTTCCTTCGTCAGCGGTTCCGCTTTTCCCTTTCGCAGCACTACCGTTTCCAGCGCGGTTTCCGGGTTCTTTCTTCTGAACTCATCGATATAAGCGGTACACAGTTTCTTGGTTCTCGATGCGCGGGTACTGATACAGGCATCGAGAAACAGCATTTTTTCCATCCTGTCTTTCCTCCTCTGTCTTCTTCCGTCTTAGGATTCCCTGCGTCCGGCTCTATATTTCCGACCAGGACATAAATTCAGGGAAACAGGTTTTCCCCCTCTGTTCGCAGCTCTTACAGCTGAATATCTCCGGAGCCTCTTCCTCGGTCTGATAGGTAAATCCCGCCTTCTCAAAGAATTTCGGCGCTTTTGCCACCAGATAGACCTGTTTTGCACCCATTTGCCGCAGCCGCTCCATGGCCGTTTGCAGCAAAAGACTGCCGATGTCCCTGCCTCGCAGGTCTTTTTCCACCGCAATATCACCGATGACATAAAGCCCTTTTCTCTGCTCAAGCGAAACTCCGCCAAGAAGATTTCCGTTCTGATCCTCTGCACGCCAGCAGGTAAGCATATCCTGCGGTTTCCCATCCTCTATATGGATCTCCAGCCCTGATGCGCGGAAAAGCGGAATAAGTTCCGCATAATTACCGGTTTCGATGATCCTGATATCCATATTCTGCATATTCGTTTCTTCCTTTCCCGGCTGCAGCAGCAGTTTCGTTTACCGCAGCCTGTCTTCTGCGGCACTTATTTCAGTCTGCTTTCCAGCAGCGTCATCAGCGTCTGTGCCTCTTCTCTGCTCAGGGTGATGCCTTTTCCCATTCGATTGTGTTCCGGATCCCAGTCACGGAGATCGAATTTCGGCGCGGCATCATTCCAGCTGACCAGATTCAGCTCTTTGCGCCAGCCCCGCGCATTTTCGGATAAAACGCCGATCTCCTCTATGATCTCATATTTTATTTCCGCCAAAACAAACTCCCTCCATATGGTTCTGCAGCAAAAGGCTGCAGACTGTTTTTTCTTTCACCGCTTCACCGCGGCGCGCCGGTTCAACAGCCTGCCGGCTGTCGGAATCGCCGGAATCATTATACCACGCTTTTTTTCTTTTGACCATGCGCGGAAAAACGGTTATCGCCGCAAAGACAAAACGGCGCCCGGTCAATCCGTTTGACCAGGCGCCGCCGGTATGTCTTCCGTTAACAGATTCCCGCATCTGCTTCCCTGCAGATAGCGTCTATTCGTTCCTTCACCTCTGCCGGCAAAGCGTCAACGACCGGTCCTTCCAGAATTTCCTTGACTCTCCTGTTGGCAATCTGCAGGCTGTCGCGCTTTTCATAAGTAGTCGCCCGCAGGGTCGCCGGAAACATCCGCGAATAGTAAAGTTCATCCGGATTGCGGAAATTCTTCAGTGAAGATCTGTGTGAGAGGAAGGTTCCGCCAGGACCTTCCTGTTTGATATCTTCGGTCAGATCCGTATCCTCGCCGATACGGATACCTTTGCCGATACGCAGACAGCGTTTGGCAATCTCATCTTCGGTGAGGATCATTTCCAGGCTGACGGCCATGCCGTTATCTGTGGTGCCTATACCGTCGATCAGATCCGCACCGCCCAGATAAGTCGGCATGGTTTCAAAGCTGCCTCCGCCAGTAACCGCGCACGGCAGACCGTAATATCTGGCCATTTCCGTGCCGCCCAGACTGACCAGAGCCGCTTCGCCGCTTTTTACATAAGCGCCGGTAACCGGATCCGCCGCCCCGGAAGCCACACCGTAAATAAGCGGCCAGCCCGGACTCAGCGTCTCGAAAATCACCATGGCAGACAGAACCTCTGCATTGATCTGGCAAACGGTAGAGAAGATGGAAGCCGGTGAAGTCATACCGATCATCGGCATCGGATAGATATTGACCGGAATGTCATAACCGGCCAGATCCATATACGCCTCCAGCATACTCTTATCCTGCGTCAGCGGCGACACCGGGCAGTACAGTACCGATGCGATCTTCCTGCGGCGGATCTCCTCATCACTGCCACAGACGGCACGCAAGATCTCCAGCGCGTATTTCGATTCATACGGATTGCTCAGTTCAAACTGCACGTGCTTGGAGGTTCCTTCGATGATGGCCGCCATTTCGTGCAGGCAATGGGTCTTTTCCGGGACGTCGGCAGCGCTGCATCCCGTCCAGCAGGCAATACCGGTCTCCGCAAACTGAAATATCCTTCCTACGTTGACTACATCTGCTTTTAACGACTCTCTCCGCTCGCCTGTGTAGGGATCGTAGATATTGGTGGTAATGCCGCTCATCAGGTGGCGGCTCTCCTTTGACGGAACCTCATAATCATACCTCGGGCTCCGGCCGCCCAGGACGAACCGTTTCGGCGCGGCATCGACGGCATTCCTGACCATCTCTTCGGTAAAGTAGACGATCCGCCGCTCATCATCTGTCTTTGCGCCGGCATCCTTCAGCAGATAAAAGGCTCTGTCGCTTTTTATCCAGACTCCGGTCTCCGACAGGATCTCCATCGTCCTCTGATGGGCGAGTCTCTTTTCCTCTTCGGAAAATACACTGATCTTTACCTGCATAGTTCTTTTTCCTCTCGTTCCATAATCTGCGCAAACGTTTCCAGAACCTCCGGAGCCAGCGGCTCAGGTCTGTGCTCCGCCAGGATCTTTCTGGCCTTTTCCCTTGCCCTCTGCGGCATATCCTTTGCGCCGTCCTTTTCCCAGCTTTCCCGCATACGCCGGTCGATCAGCTCCGTCGTAGAGATTTCATCGCGCATATGGCGCAGCGTATGTTTCTGGCTCAGGTAATTTCCTGCCGGCCCTACGGCTCCAATTACCTCCAGCGCCAGAGCGTCTTCGTCTACAGCCACTTCCTTTTCGGTTCGTTTAAACATGCGCACGAACTCGGCATCCATCAGGAACTGTTCAAAGCTGATGGCCATGCCCATATCGATCATCCCCAGACCGTAAACCAGATCTACACCTGCAAGAACCGGCATCAGGCCTGTCAGGGTCTTTTCATGACCGATCTGCACATCCATGATCTTGCTGTCCGCCTATGTTCCTCCCACTTTGGTCACGATATCATAATATTCGCCCATCTGCGCCACCATGGCGCCGAACATACCGTGCTCCGGCGCGCCTACAGGCGACGTCGCCCTGCGCATATCCATGACCGTCGTCGAGCTTCCGTAAATCACCGGATTTCCTTCATGCACCAGCTGGGTCAGCACAATGCCGGCCAGAATCTCTGCGTTAGTCACGACGAAGGTTCCCGACAAAGTCGCCGGCGTCGTACCGCCTGCAAGACCCATGGACAAAATACTGATCGGCAGACCGGCTCTCGCTGTTTCTATGATGACCTGCGACGCGCCGTCATGGATCTCCAGCGGACTGTTCGGGCACATGCACAGAGTAAAAAACGGCCTCTGCCGCAGAGCCTCTCTGCTCCCTGCTATGGCCTCGCCCATCTCAATGATGACTCTGGCATTATGACCGTTCTCTGCATCGAGAATGGCATGCTTTGTCGTACTCTTGAAAATCGCCTCCGCTTCGTGAAAATCCTTCAGCGGACCCGGCACATCCTGCGCGGCCACCGCCGTCGTAAATGCGTTGATCTCCGGTATAGCGTCGCAGAATCTGGCGAAGTCCTCCAGATCCGCTTTGGTCGTATCCCGGATCTCGCCGCTTTCCAGTTCAAACATCTGCAAGCCTGTACCAAAGCTGGTAAAGGATACCTGGCCGTCGCCCAGGACAAAGTCATCTTTCGGATCTCTTCCACACATGGTAAAACTGCCCGGCGTCACTTCTATGGCCCATTCCACCAGCTTTCTCGGAAAACGCACCATATTGCTTTCCCAGTCAACACGACAGCCTGCTTTTTCATAGATCTCCTTAGCCTCGCTGCCGAAAATCCGCACACCGTATTCTTCCATCAGCTTCATCGTCGCTTCATGGATCGCTTTTATGCCGTCTTCGGTGAGGATACGGTAGCCTCTCGTTTCTTTTTTAAAGGTAAATGCCATATCTGCTCTCCTTTTCTTCCCGTCCCGTCTTACTGCAGGCCGCACTTTTCCTTGAATCGTTCTACCGACTGGATCGGAATATCCAAAAGTCTGGCGATATTGAACTTTGCTTCAATGCCTTTCGCGCTGCCGTCCTCCGGCATTGCGTAGCCGATATCCAGTTCCTGCCGGATATCCCGCATCACTACGCAGTCCGCCAGATCTTCGACCGAAACGCCCAGCTTTTCCGCAACATATTTCTTCGCCTCAGGCAGCCTCATGCTCTTTGCCAGCTGCATCCGCAGTACCAAATCTCCGGCGCTGCGGATACCGCCCATACATGCGGCGACCTCCTGTGTGGCTTCGTTGCCGAAAGGATCTCCTGATCCGATCTACAAGCCGTCTACACGGCCGATCTCCACCATGGCCTTAGCTGCCTTAGAAACCACATCGCTTGGAGGAACATAAGCCATAGGCGTTCCGCCTACGCCCATGCCCACATTGACGTGAACCGGGATCTCTGCGGCCAGACAGCAGGCCTTGATCATGGTTACGGCTCTGGCAAGGTTCCAGGCAAAGGACTTGTTGGAATTGGTGTTGACTACAGGCCCGAAGATATTGGCGCCGGCCTTTTCGGCCACCTTCACCTGCTGGTGCGGAGACATTCCCGCCAGGCGCTCGCCTGCATACTTCAGCTTTCCGTGCATACCCATGACGAACTCGCCGGCCATGCCGATCTCGATTCCGAAATCCGGATACGCTTTCCGGATCTCTTCTATCGCTTTCAGTGCCGCCAGAAAATCCGCATCTCCCGACGCGCCGCTGGTATCGAGATTAATGCCGTCAGCACCGGCTTTGACCATGCCTTTTGCGATATAGACCATATCTTTTACCGCGTATTCGACCGCTTCCTCCTGTGCCGCCATGGCTTCTCTGATTTTGCCCTGCGGCAGCAGCTCCGACCAGTTATCCACAGGACCGTCCGGTTTCGTATACCGCCCCAGATCCGGCATTCCGCCATACAATACCGGAATCACGGCCTGGCTCTGCGCCTGTTCCATGACCTTTGCCTCGTCGTGCAGAATCGGCTTCACCGTCTTGAAACTGTAGTCGATATTGCCGATATCCACAGAATCCAGTCCTAACACCCGCTCATTGATCAGCGCCGCCGTTGAACGGTCTAACGGAATATGCGCCTGATAATTCAATTTGAAACAACCGGAATCCGAAGTAGAGACCACTTCCATCCCACGGCTTACTCCTGCCGTATTTCCTTCCATGATAACAATGGCAAATAAACGCTCTTTTTCTTCATCCGTCAGCGCTTCTATCTTTGCCCGCTTCACGGCGTCGGCAACGCCTTCCTCGATATCCCGGCGAATATCCTCTGCCGTCATATAGGTCGGCGAGCCGTCGCCCATCCGGGTAAAATACTCTCGTTTTTCGCTCATCCTCTGCGCCTCCTCATCTTTTGCCTGTTCGACAGACCTTTACTGTATTGTATCGAATAGAAAAGCAAAAATCATGCCAGCTCCGACCAAGGCGAAAGGCGCACTTTCTCCCATCAAAGCGCTTTACTTATTCTCATAAATGCGAAATTTTTTTCTATTTTTTCCCTTTGTTCTCTGTTATACTTTGAAATACAAGCATTTTCTCATTATTGAGATTTTTTCTCATATTCTCAACCGAATCGATGTCAGCACGAGAAAGGAGATCCGACATGAGTTACCTTTACGACATGAAAACCGAAACCCAGAACTTCGCCGAAATCATCTCCGAATCGCTTCACGTAGAAACAGAGAT